>NZ_WVUH01000309.1 GCF_017614955.1 Micromonospora echinofusca | reverse complement strand
TGGCGGAGGCGGGGGCGGTGAGGTCTGCCGGAGCAGCCAGGCCACCCCGGCCCGCCGGGACACCACGGTCAACCGGTCCCCCGCGTTGATCACCATGCGCGGGTCCGGCGCCCAGTCGAGGCGTTTCTGGCCCACCGGGGTGTGCCCGATGAGGCGTACCCCGTCGGACTCCGCAACGGCGGCGAGCGGCCGTCCGTCCAGCGCCGAGCCGGCGGCGACCGGTACCTCGGCGACCACCAGCACGTGCCGGCCGACCGGGATGGTGGCGATCACCGCCCGGTTGAGCAGGGCGCCGGTGAACGCCGGTGCCGCCAGGTAGGAGACGCTGCGTGAGGCGCTGATCCCGAACGCCCGCTCGATCCGCCCGGCGAAGTCGTCGTCGAAGAGGCGCAGCACCACCCGCAGGTCGGGGTTGATGGCCCGGCCGTTGAGCGCGGCCTGGAGGTTCGCCACGTCGTCGGTGGAGACCACCACCAGGGCCTGGCAGGCGCCGACCGAGGCGGACCGGAGTGTCTCCTCCTGCGCCGCGTCACCGACGATGAGCGGGATGTTGAGCCGGCGGGCCAGGGACGCGCCCCGCGCCGCCGGGTCCTTGTCGATCGCCACGACCTCGATGCCGAAGTCGTTGAGCTGGGCCATCACCCGGGTGCCGACGTTGCCGAGGCCGACCACCACCACGTGCCCGGAGCGGTCCGGTTGGCTCCGTCCGGTGTGCAGGGCCAGCCGGGCGTTGACGATGGCGTCCACCACCACGGCGGTGATCAGCGGGATCAGGGCCAGCCCGGCGAGGTTGAGCACCACCTGCATGATCTGCGCGGCGGTCGGTTTGTTGGTGTCCGGGTCGGCGCCGCTGAGCGTGGTGACCAGGGTGAGATAGAGCGCCTGGGTCGGGCTGACGTGCTCGGCCCGGGAGATCAGGTAGCCGAGCAGCGCGATGACCGCCAGCACGAAGATCATCGCCATGCCGATCTTGCGGGTGGCGAAGCCGCGTACCGCCCGGAACAGCACCGCCAGCGGACGGCGCCGGCGCCGGGCGACCCGGGCCAACCGCCGGGCCGCGACCTCCGCCCCGGCCGGCTGCCCGGTCGCCTCGGCGAGCACCACGTCGGCGTCCGCCGGGTCGTCGGGCAGCACCCGGACCCGCTGCGGATCGCGGGTGTCGGCCACCCCGCACACCACGTCCTCCGGGCGTACGTCGGCCCGCTCGGCGACGTAGAGGGTCCGCCCGGCGTGCCGGAAGTGCGTCGGGGCGACCTCGCCGAGTGCCGCCGCCACGAAGGCCGGGGCGGCCATCACCGCGTCGGAGAGCACCGCCGAGTCGGGGAAGAGCTGCCGTACGCCGCTGGCCAGGCTGGTGTTGAACATCCGCAGAACGAGTCGTACGCCCGGCTCGACCTCCTGGGCGCAGAGCGCGGCGTGGATGTTGCCGACGTCGTCCTGGTGCAGCAGTGCCAGCCCGTCGGCTCCGGCCAGCCCGGCGGCCCGGAACGTCTGCTCGTCCAGCCGGTCGGCCGGCAGGATGCGCACGCCACGTACCGCACGGATGTCCGGGCCGTCCGCCCGACGCCGGGGCGGCACGATCACCGTCACCCGGACGGCACCGGCCCGCAGTTCGGTGGCGAGCAGCCCGTTGACCACGTGGTACGCGAGGGCGTCCTGCCCGCAGACCACGTAATGCGGCCGGGGGTCACCGTTGGGGCGGAGCCGTCCGCCGGTCTCCACCGCCCGCCGTCCGCCGGTCTCCACCGCCCGTCGTACCCGATCAAGCCAGGGCTCCGCCATGCCGGGATGGTAGCCAGAGACGATCTTCACGCGCAGCCCCCCGCAGGTCCGGCCGGGCATGTCGGGACCGATCGCGGGTAGGGCAGGCGGATGCAGACGTTCCTGCCGTACCCGGACTTCCTGGCCAGCGCCCGGAGCCTCGACCAGCGTCGGCTGGGCAAGCAGCGGGTGGAGGCCATCCAGGTGCTCCGGGGGCTGACCCGTCCCGGGTACGGCTGGCGGAACCACCCGGCGGTGAAGATGTGGGCCGGGTACGAGGAGGCGCTGGTCCGGTACGGGCTGGACGTCTGCGCGGTGTGGTGTGCCGGGGGCCGGGCGGACACCTGCGCGACGACCCTGGTCACCGACCTCGCGGCGGCCTGTGGCATCGATCGGGTCCGGTCGCAGGCGGAGCTGGCCGCAGCCGGTGAACTGCCACCCTGGCTCGGCCGCGACGACCTGCACGCCAGTCACCGGTCGTCGCTGCTGCGCAAGGACCCCGGGCACTACCGGCCGATCTTCGGGGACGTCCCGCCCGACCTGGAGTACGTCTGGCCGCCGTCCGACCGGGAACGTCGCTGCTCCGGCTGAGGTGTTGGGAAGGGCCCCTTCCCATCGTTTTCGGTTGTGGAAGGGCCCCTTCCCCACACCTGAGGCAGACTGGTGCAGATGGAACTGTCGCGCACCGTGGGGCGCCTGATCGGGGTACGTCAGCACGAGGTGGACCCCGGCGGAGGTGGCCCGTCCCGGGTACCCCGACCGGTCGACGTAGTGGTGGTGGGCGGCGGTATCGCCGGGATGTCGGCGGCGGTGGTCCTCGCCGAGCGGGGCGTACGCGTCACCGTGCTGGAGGCCGCGCCGACCCTCGGCGGCCGGCTCGGCGCCTGGCCGGACACCCTGGCCGACGGCACCGGGCAGATCGTCGAGCACGGCTTCCACGCGTTCTTCCGGCAGTACTACAACTGGCGGTCGATCCTGCGCCGGATCGATCCGGCCCTGGGTTTCCTGAAGCCGATCCCCGGTTACCCGATCGAGAGTGCACAGTGGCCGGTCGAGGAGTTCGGCCGGCTGCCGAAGGCCCCGCCGATGAACCTGCTCGCGCTGCTGGTCCGGAGCCCCAGCCTGCGGCTGCGGGACCTGCGCAGCATGGACCGGGACGCCGCGCTGCCGCTGCTCACCTACGACCGGGAGCGCACCTACGCCGAGCTGGACGGTACGACCGCCGAGGAACTGCTCGACTCGCTGCGTCTGCCCGACCGGGCCCGCGCGATGCTCTTCGAGGTCTTCTCGCACTCGTTCTTCAACCACGAGCGGGAGATGTCGGCGGCGGAGATGGTGGCGCAGTTCCACTTCTATCTGCTCGGCAATCCGGAGGGGCTGGCCTTCGACGCCCCGGACGAGGACTACGCCACGTCGATCTGGGGCCCGCTGACCCGGTACGTGCAGGATCGGGGCGGGACGGTCCTGACCGGCTCCCCGGCCACCACCCTGACCCGTGACGGCGGCAACGACAGCGGCGGCGGTGACGAAAGCGGCGGTGACGGCGGCGGCTGGCTGGTGACGACCGCCGACGGGACGGTGCACCGGGGTGGGCACGTGGTGCTCGCCGTCGACCCGCCCGCGCTCGCCGCGCTGGTCGAGGCCAGTCCGCAGCTCGCCGGGCTGGCCCCGGAACTGGTCGGCCGGATGCCCACCTTCGGCACCCCCGGACCGCCGTACGCGGTGGCCCGGTACTGGCTGGGTGGGGACGTGGCCGCCGGTCGGGCCGTGTTCAGCGGGGTGTCGCGGCAGGCCACCCTGGACTCGGTCACCCTCTACCACCGGCTGGAGAACGAGTCGCGCCGCTGGGCGGCGGCCACCGGCGGCTCGGTGGTCGAACTGCACGCGTACGCCTGCGAGCCGGGGGTGCCCGCCGGGGAGCTGGCCGAACGGATGCGGGCCGAGCTGGTCACGCTCTGGCCGGAGGTGGCCGACCTCCCGGTGGTGGAGCTGCGCGCCCGGGTGGAGGCGCAGGCGCCGGCCTTCGCACCCCGGTCCCATCCGGTACGCCCCGGCGTCCGCACCGACGCACCCGGGCTCTACCTGGCCGGCGACGGCATCGACACGGAGTTCCCCAGCGCGCTGATGGAACGCTCGGCGGCGACCGGCATCCTGGCCGCCAACCACATCCTGCGCGCCGAGGGCGCCGCCGCCGAGCCGGTACGGTCGATCCGTCCCCGGGGTCTGCTCGCAGCACGCCGCCGGAGCTGAACGGCGGGTCACCGGACGCGAACCGCGACCGCTCTGCCTGAACAGCGGCTGAACCCTTCGATAATGCGGTGGCGACCGCACCAGCGTCGATCTACCGTGAACGCCACAAGGTCAACCACCTGAGGAAACGGGGGCCCGGATGCCCGGCCACACCAGCAACGACGGACTGCTGCGGCACCTGCCGCGCCGGGCTGTCGTGCGCGGGTACGCCGTGTCCACCGGGGCGGGATCGACGTGCGCCGCGCAGTCGTGGCGACGCCGGTCCACCGAGGGTGTCGACCGGGAAGAGCAGGACAGGTTGGGCAGGTGGCGCGCCTAGCGCCGATCGCAGCACCGCGAGAAAGCCGCCCACCCGCACGGGACCGGGCGGCTTTCTGCCGTCTGCCGGCAAGCGCCGGCCGGCTTCGCCGCCCACCACCGTGCGGACCGACACGGAAGGAGGCCCCGGTGGAGGCCGTACTCGTCATCAACGCCGACCTCGGCCCGCTGCACCGGGTCACCGTCCAGCACGCGATCCGGATGCTCTGCCGTCGGGTCGCCGAGGTCCACGAGGCGGAGCCGGACCGGCTGATCGGGATCTTCCCGGTGCCGAGGGTGGTCCGCCTGGTCCGGTACGTGGTGACCCGCTGGCGGTTCAGCTCCGGACCGGCCTGGTCCCGGGCGGGCGTACTGCTCCGCGACGGCCGGCGCTGCGTCTACTGCGCGGCCCCGGCCAGCACCATCGACCACGTCCTGCCCCGCTCCCGGGGTGGGCTGAACACCTGGAAGAACACGGCAGCAGCCTGTTACGAGTGCAACCAGCGCAAGGGCGACCGCACGCCGGCCGAGGCCGGCATGCCGCTGCGGTCCGAGCCGGCGGTGCCGACCTGGACCGCGCTCGCCCGGCGCTGACCGACCGGCCGGCGGGAACGGGGGGCCCGCCGGCCACCAGCCCCGGTGGCGCAGTGGAGAGCGCACCTGATTACGGATCAGGGGGTCGCAGGTTCGAATCCTGCCCGGGGCACCGACGGGTTCCGCCACGTCACCTCGATCATTGCGTCCGGCAAATCTCGACCGCAGGGGTTGGCCGAAGGTCCGGTCATCTGAAATGCTCCACTGCGGCTACGCGTCCTCAGTGGAGGGATGTGCAGGTGGTGGAGGAGCCTACGCAGGGCTTTTCTTTCGGTGAGCCGGCAATTGTCCGCCGCAGTCGGGTGACAGCCAGAAGACCGACATCGGCAAGTCGCTCGAAATGGGCGTTGGACGGATCCCCGCAACACGGAAACCGGCTGCTCGGGCGGTCGTTCTCCGTACCGGTCAATCTCGACGTACCCACGGTGCCGTGGTGTCGGCAGCACCTCCTGTCCCGTACCCCGCTGGTGGCCCGGGTGTCGGCACGGGCCGGCACAGCTTGAGACAGCACCAGGAATCCGCCCCGCACCAGCGACCCGAGGGAGAGCCGACCGTGTACTCCGCCGAGATCAACCGCGCCCAACCTGCCCTGCTCCTGCTGCTCATCGACCAGTCGAGTTCGATGGCGGGATCCTGGAGCAGCAGCGGTACGACGAAGGCCCAGCAACTCGCGCTGGCGGTCAACCGGCTGCTCGGCAATTCCGTACTGCTGTGCAGTAAGGGCGACGACCGGATCTACGACTACTTCGAGGTAGGTATCCTCGGCTACGGCCAGGGCGTGAAACCCATTCTGCACGGGGCCAGCGCGGCCCGGCAGATAATCCCGATCAGCGAGCTGGCGGTCAATCCCCGCCGCGTCGATCAGGTGCTGCGGAAGGTGAGCGACGGAGCGGGCGGACTCATCGAGGTGACCACGCCCATCCCGGTCTGGGTGGATCCGTTGGCGGACGGATGGACCCCGATGGTCGAGGCGGTGGAGGCTGCGGAAGCCGTCGTTTCGACCTGGTGCAGCCGGCACGAGCGCAGCTTCCCCCCGATCGTCATCAACATCACCGACGGCGAGAGCACCGACGGCGACCCGAGGGCTGCCGCCACCCGGCTGCGCGCCCTGGGTACCGGCGACGGGCAGGCCCTGCTGTTCAACCTGCATCTGACCAGTGGCGCCCGCAGCCAGGTGCTGTTCCCGGGTACGGCGGACGGGCTACCGGACCGCAACGCCGGGAGGCTCTTCGACATGTCGAGCCCGCTGCCGCCCTCGATGCTCGAAGCTGCCACCCATCTCGGTTACGAGGTGGAGCCGGGTTCCCGCGGTTTCCTCTACAACGCGGACGCCGTGGCGATGGTGGAGTTCCTGGACATCGGTACCCGGGCCGTCACGCCCACCGGGCTGCGCGAGCTCACCGCCGGGCCGGGGACGATGCGGTGATCCGATCGGGTGCCGTGGTCTCCCGCCCCATGTCGGCGGTGACCTACAGCGTGCCGAAACTGGGTCGGAGCCCCTACGAGAACGAGGACAGCGCCGGCATGGCCCCGGCGACCGGTCGATTCGCCGTGGCGGACGGCGCGTCGACCTCGGCCCGGCCCGAGGTGTGGAGCCGACTGCTCGTCACGTCCTTCGTGGAGGAGGGCCTCGACCCGCTGGCACCGGAGGTGCTGGTGGCGTTGCGCCGGAAATGGTCGGCCCTGGTCGATTCCCCGAGCCTGCCGTGGTACGCGCAGGCCAAGCTGCAACGGGGAGCGGACTCCACCTTTCTCGGCCTACAGGTGGACAGCGCGTCCCGCACGTTCCGCGCCCACGGGGTGGGTGACTCGTGCCTGTTCCATCTCCGGGGGGCGGAGGTGCTGCTGGTCGGTCCGGTCACCAGTCCGGACGACTTCAGCCGGTTCCCGGAGCTGGTCAGCAGCCTGGCCGGCGCCGAGGCTCCGCCGGTGACCACCCTGAGCGGCGGCTACCAGGCCGGCGACGTGTTCCTGCTCGCCACCGATGCGATCGCCCGGTACCTGCTGGTCACGTACGAGCGTCACGGTCGCACGGCGGCCTGGCACCGTACGCCGGACGGCTATGCGCAGTTCGTCCGTAGAGTCGCCAGCTACCGGCGGCGCGGGCAACTGGCCAACGACGACACCACCCTCTGCGTGGTACGGACGTGAAGCTTCCCCAGCCCATCGACTACCAGATGGCCATCCAGACCCCGGCTGTCGCCTTCCTCGACCCTGCGCTGCGGCAGTGCGAACCACGCCGCAATCCGCTCGGTCTCCCGTCGCCCGCTTCCGGCGGTTTCGCGCTGACGTTCGACGTCCGGGTGCGCGACCAGCGGTACGCGATCCGCTGCTTCCACAAGTCGGGCAACCGCCGTCAGGAACGGTACTCCCGGGTGGCGGAGTTCATCCGTGGCGCGCGCCTGGACTTCCTGGTCGACGTGGACTACCAGGAACACGGGATCCGGGTCGGCGAGAAGCTCTTCCCCATCGTCCGGATGCAGTGGGTCGACGGGGCCCGGCTGGACGACTGGATCGACGACCACCTGTACCAGCCGGCTGCGCTGAACCAGGTCCGGCGCAACATCGGTGCCGCGGTGGAGGCGCTCCGCCGGCACGGGGTCGCCCATGGTGACCTCCAGCACGGCAACATCCTGGTCTGTGCCGACCGAAGTATCCGACTGGTCGACTACGACGGGATGTACCTGCCCGTCCTGCGCCAGTACGGCGGCGTCGAGCAGGGCAACCGCAACTACCAGCATCCGGAACGGGTCGACGAGTACGACGAGTCCCTCGACCTGTTCGCCGCCGCCGTACTCGATCTGACGCTGGCCGCCCTGGTCGAGCAACCCGGACTGTGGCAGGAGTTCAACCAGAGCAGCGGAGAACGGCTGCTCTTCTCCGCCACGGACTTCGCCGACCCGGGTGCCTCCCCGCTCTTCACCCGGCTGGCGGGGATCCCGGCCCTGGCCGAGCCGACCCGGCGGCTGCGGCACGCCTGCCAGGTGAACCTGGCGACGGTCCCGGCCGCGCTGGCCGGTACGGCAGGGGCGGCGACCGCCACCGGGCCACGCCCGGCCACCACGGCGCCGGGCGCGCCGCCGGTGATCCAGGCCACCGACCGCGCCGCACTGCTCGCCCGGCAGGGCGACGAGGTGACCGTCGTCGGCCGGGTCCTCAACGTCAGTGAGAAGCCCAACCGTCGGGGCGGCACGATCACGTTCATCAACTTCGGCCGGTATCGGACCGGGTCGTTCACCATCATCGCCTGGGACCGCGCGGGACGCGACCTCACCAGCACCTTCGGTGACCCGGCAACGAAGCTCAGCAACCAGTGGGTGGCGGTGACCGGTCTGCTCACGGTCTTCCAACGCAGCGGATCCTCCCCGTTGACACCACAGGTGGAACTCCGCAGTGCCCGTACCCTTCGGGTACTGACCAGCGCCGAGGCCGCCCTCCTGGTCGCCACGTCCCGACTGGGGGGTGCGGCAGGACCGGCGCCGTCCACCCCGGGCCCGGCCGCCACCACACCACCGGCGACGGTGCCGCCGCGCACCCCGTCCGCCCCGCCTCCCGCAGGCCCGACGGGCTCCGGACGTACCGATCCGCTCGACGACCGGCTGGGTCGGCTCTACTCGTCACCGGGGTTCCGGGCCCGACTGAACAACCCGGGCGCGGGACCGACCGGACCGACCAACCCCGGCACCGGACCGACCGCACCGACCAACCCGGGCACGGGGCCGACGAACCCGGGCACGGGGCCGGGACCGGCGCGACAGCGTGCAGCCAGGGCCGGCCACCAGACCGGCCGCACCGGACCACCCCGGCCACCGGTCCCACCACCCAGCCC
>NZ_WVUH01000308.1 GCF_017614955.1 Micromonospora echinofusca | reverse complement strand
GTTCAAGGTGGTCAACGCACGCTTCGTCCGCAACCGCTGCGACCGTACCGGGCAGGACCTCGGTGGCGCCGCCATCCGGGTGCTCAGCCAGCACGAGGGCCATCCGGTGTACGTCGTGCGCAGCACCTTCGGCGGCGCCGCCGGCCAGGGCGGCAGCTGCGCCAACGGTGGCGCGCTGAGC
This sequence comes from Micromonospora echinofusca, assembly GCF_017614955.1. GTDB lineage: Bacteria > Actinomycetota > Actinomycetes > Mycobacteriales > Micromonosporaceae > Micromonospora > Micromonospora echinofusca_A. Next base: position 8,612 of record NZ_WVUH01000308.1, on the reverse strand, counting down.
AGCATCGGGGTCTCCTGGACCGTGCTCAACAGCGTGTTCAGCCACAACCAGGCGACCGGGCGGGGGGCCAACCCGGCCCGCGCCGGCACCTCGGGCGGCGGCAGCGGTGGAGCCGTCTACTGCGACGGCAACCGGTTCACGCTCCGGATCGCCGGAAGCATCGTCGAGGACAACCACGCCAACGAGGGCGGCGGGGCGGTCTTCTTCGTCAGCAACGACCGCACCGGCAGCCTGCGGATCGAACAGTCGACCCTGCGCCGCAACCCGAACGACGGCTTCGCCACCGCCGGGTACCCGGGCATCTTCTTCCTCGGCGCGGGACGCCCCCAGGTCAGCGGCTCCAGACTGAGCTGACTGCTGTCTCAGGACGCAGCTGAGCTGCTCAGTACGGGTTTCCGTGGCCCGGCACCCGGCCCCGGACGAGCCCACCGGGCCGTCCGGCGAGCCCCTTCGCCCCGGAGAGCGGGGCGCTGGCGGCGTGCGCCCGCCCTGCCATCCCCGCGAACAGTTCACGGAGCGCGGTCACCGCGTCCACGGTCGGGCGCCAGCCGAGTTCGGTCCGCGCCCGGTCCGTCGACATCAGCGGTACGCCCAACGCCAACCGCACCCAGCCCGCATCGACCGGTTGCAGCCGGGCCCGCCAGGTGAGCGCGGCGGCGGTCCGGAGCACCGGAGCGGGGACCGGAACCGTGCGGCCGTGGAAGTGCCGCGCCACCAGGTCCGGGGTCAGCACCGGGTCGGCGGCGACGTTGAAGGCGCCCCGGGCATCGCCCAGGACCGCCCGGGCGTACGCGTCCGCCACGTCGTCGGCGTGCACCGCCTGCATCCGGAGCCGCCGGTTCGCCGGCACCAGAGGGATCCGACCGAACCGCAGCAGGCGCACCGGGGCCAGCGGCCCGAGGAAGTACCGGGTGATCTCGGTACCGGCTTCCTGCTGGAAGATCAGGCCGGGCCGGAGGCGGACCACCCGCAGCCCCGGCTGCTCCGCCTCGACCCGGTCCAGCATCCGCTCCACCTCGGCCTTGTCCCGGCTGTACGACGACCCGTGCACGCCGGTCGTCGGCCAACTCTCGTCCACCGTCCGGTCCTTCGGACCGGGTGCGTACGCGCCGACCGAGGAGGCATGAACCAGGGCCGGTACGCCGGCCCGGCGTACCGCGTCGAACACGGCACGACTGCCGTCCACGTTGGTACGGCGCAGTGTCCGCTGGTCGTGACTGGGCTGGATCTGCCAGGCCAGGTGCACCACCGCGTCGGCCCCGGCGCAAACCCGGGTCAGTTCGTCGGCCGCGCCCGGAGCGCCGATGTCCTGCGCGTGCCACCGGACGGTGTCGTACGGCGCACCGGAGCCGGGCTCCGGTGGCCGGCGGGCCACACCGACGAGGTCCAGACCCGGCTCCCGGTGCAGGCGCCGCAGCAGGGCGGTACCGGCATTGCCACTGGCGCCCACGATGACGATCCGCATTCGGGTCCGGTACCCGGTCCGGGCGCGCTGAACCGTGCCGGCACCGTCGAGGTTCAGGGACGGTGGAAGACCCGGTCCCGGCGGCGGCGTTCCCGACCGCTGGTGGCGGCGACGCAGCGGGGGCAGATCCAGCCGACCTCGTCGGCGGCGGTGAGCTGGTCGGTGCTGCGGTAGTCGAAGGGTACGTGCGGGAACCGGCGTAGTCGGCTGCGACTCAGTGGTACCCCGCAGAGCGTCTGGTTCTGTCCCGACCGCCAGGCGTGTACCTCACCGCCCGGCTGCCGTACCCCGGCTCCGTCCCTCCACTCGCTCGACGCGGCCACCGCCGCCGGGCTGTGCGATCTCATCCACCTGTTCTTCCCGGTCCGGGGCGGGGTAGTCGTCCGCGCCCATTCGTCCGGGAATGCGAAAGGCCCCCGGCAGGTGAACCCTGCCGGGGGCCGATGACCGTGGCCACCGCGTCAGCGGCGACCGGTCGTACCGATCAGAAGACCGCGGTGAACGCGTTCCAGCCGGTGTCGAGCTGCTTGCCCTTACCGTCCAGCCAGGCACCCTGGCCGTTGGTGGTGTAGAGCCGCAGCGCGCCGCTCTCGTTGACCCCGACCAGGTCGATCAGGTTGTCGCCGCTCCAGTCACCCGGCGACAGGAAGACCGGGAAGCCGCCCCAGCCCGAACCGATCTGGGTGCCCTTCGGGTTGCTCCAGCCGCCCATGCCGTCGCTGTTGAACAGGATCAGCTCACCGGTCGGCCGACGGCCGATCAGCGACTGCTTGCCGTCGCCCAGCCAGGAGCCCGGGGTGAGAACCACGTTGAACGAGTTCCAGCCGGTACCGATCACGGTGCCCTTGGGGTTGGTCCAGCCGCCGGTGCCGTTGCTGGTGTAGAGCACCAGCGTCCCGTCGGCCTTGCGGCCCATCAGGTTAGGACGCCCGTCACCGGTCCAGTTGTTGGTGACCATGATGTCGGTGAAGCTGTTCCAGCCCGAGCCGATCTGGGTCCGACCACCGAGGATGACGCCCTCGCCGTCGGTCTTCCACTGGTACAGGTTGCCGGAACCGTCCCGCGCCATCATCGACGGGGTCTTGTCGTCGTTCCAGTTGTAGGTGCGGAACAGCTTGTTGTAACCGGTGAAGTTGCCCGTCAGGTACCCCGGATCCGAGTTGGTCGACGGGTAGGCCCAATAGTTGATGCCGCCGAACCCGTCGGAGGCGAGGCCACTGCCGGTGACCACCACCAGTTCACCATCGGAGGTCCGGACGAACAGGTCGCTGTGCCCGTCGCCGGTCCAGTCCAGGTTGACCAGGCCGTGCTTGTTCAGATCGGAGGAGATTGAGCTGTTGTAGTAGCTCAACCGCTCGTACACGCCGGGGGCGGTGCCACACGGGTCCTTGCCCCAACTGGTGATGCCGACCTGCTTGCCGGCCACGAAGATCGGGCCGCCCGAGTCACCGTGGCAGGTGTCCGTCGCCGTAGGCTCCGTGCCACCGGAGGCACAGATCATCCGGTTGGCGTCGTACGCCGCACCGTACTCGCCCGAGCAGGTGGTGTTGCTCTTCATCTGCACGGTGCCCTTGTGCAGGATCCCGGACGAGCTGTTGTCGGCCGAGTCGCTCATGCCGTAACCGGCGATCGTCGCCGACATCCCCTCCGCGTACGGCGCCTGGTCGCCCTGCGCGGAGAGCTGCACCGGGGTGTAGGTCGCCGGCAGGGCGTCCTTCAGGGTGAGCACCGACACGTCATCGACCGGCGCCAGAGCCGTACCTGCATACTGGGCGGCGAGGTTGTAGCCCTGGTGGGTCCAGGTGGTGGCAACCCGGGCGACGAAACCACCAGCGGTGTCGTCAAGGTTGGTCCGACCGGCGATGACCCAGGTGGTGCCGTACGGGTAGTCCACGGTGCAGTGCGCTGCGGTCAACACCTTGGTCGAGCTGAGCACGGTCCCGGTGCAGGTCGAGATGTACCAGTCTTCGTTACCGGCTTCATCCTGGCCGACGAAGAGAGTGCGGATGCCGACCACGCTGGGAAACTCCGACGCGTTCGCCGGCGTACCGTTGACCACCCGGGTCGACCGGTTGGTGAAGGTATTCCCGTAGGCGCCCGACCGGGGAGCACCTTCGGTGGCGCGCACCGCGCCAGCCGGCATCTTCTCATGTGGCACGCCGACCTGCTTGGCGCTCTTCGGCAGCGGCGGAAGGTCGGTGGAGGCCGCCTGCGCCGCACCAACGGGCGACAGAACGGCGGTGGCTCCGATCGTCAGGCCAGCGACGACGCCGACAGCGCGGCGCCCGGACCGGCGAGACTTGGACTTTGCGGACAAGCAGTTACTCCCGTCGTCCCATGTACATACACGCAGCTCGGTCGAGCCGCGTGGGCTCGGGGCGGTCGAACAGGTACATGAATCGAACTACGCCTTCCAGCGCGCGTGACGCGACGCCCAGGCGACCGACGAATCCCCGTGTCCAGCCGTGAAGGCTGGTTGTCTCTTGCGTACACACGGCCGACGGGTGGGTCGGCCGTGTTTCCCGAGCGCGTCACGTTAACAGGATCCGATACCGGACCGAAAGACCCTTTCGATGTTTGTTTGCCGACACCTTCACGGTTCGACACCTAGCGACGGAGCAATGACGGAATTGCCACTCCGGGGTGATCCGGGACAGCGCATCCGGTCGGTCATCCGGGCGTCACGCTGCGCGGACGACCGGCACGAGGGAGTGGTCGTCGCCGTCCGGGCAGGGTCACATCAACCACTCGGACAGCGAACGGCCCGACCGACGGATTGTCGGTCGGGCCGGACGGTTGGAGCTATCGGACGATCTCCATCTGGGCCATCATCCCGAGGCTCGAATGGTCGAGGAAGTGGCAGTGGTAGACGTACTTCCCGAGATAATCGGTGAAGGTCGTCTGGATCTTCACCGAGCCACCCACCGGGATGAAGACGGTGTCCTTGCGGCCCGCGTCGTCCAGCGTCGGGGCGCCACCGTTGCGCTCCAGCACCCGGAACTGCTCCAGGTGCATGTGGAAGGTGTGGGTGACGAACTCGGGGTCGGCGTTGGTGATGTTCCAGATCTCGGTGGTCCCCCGCTTGATCCGGAAGTCCACCCGGTTGTGGTCGAACGGGCGGCCGTTCATCACACCGATGGGCAGGTCGCCCGAGGTGAAGTCGAAGCCGAGGGACACCTCCCGGTAGACCGTCGCCTTCGGCAGGGCCGGCAGCGGCCGGAGCCGGTCGGGTACCCGGCTGTTGTCCGGTGCGCTGCGGACCACGTCGAACCGGAGCAGCGGCGTGCTGCCGTCGGAGAGGACGACGTGACTGCCGACCGGGTAACGCGAGAAGTCGACGACCAGCTCCACCCGTTCGGCGGAGGCCAGCACCAGTTCGGTACGGGGTACCGGCGCGGGCAGCAGGCCACCGTCGGAGGCGATCTGCACCATCTCCGCGCCGCCCAGGTTCAACTGGAGGACCCGCTCGCTCGCGCTGTTGAGCAGCCGGAACCGGTACTTGCGGGCGGCGACCCGGAAGTACGGCTGCGGTTTGCCGTTCACCAGCAGCGTGGTACGCGTACTCGGGTCGAAGGAGAAGGCCAGCTTCCCCTCGGCGTCGAAGGCCGCGTCCCGGATCATGATCGGCACGTCGTAGGCGCCGCTGGGGAGGCGCAGGTCGGCCTCCTCCTCGTCCTCGATCAGGTAGAACCCGTGCAGACCCCGGAAGACGTGCTCGGCCTCGGTGTGGTGACTGTGGTCGTGGTACCACAGCGTCGCGCCCTGCTGCCGGTTCGGGTAGTCGTAGATCCGGGTGCCGCCGGGCTCGATCAGGTCCATCGGGTACCCGTCGCTGCTCGCCGCGACGTGGGCCCCGTGCAGGTGCACGTTCGTCGACACACCGAGCTGGTTCTGGTAGCTGACGATCACCCGGCGACCGGCCTTCGCCCGGATCGTCGGTCCGATGAAGCTGCCCCCGTAGGTGTAGGCAGGGGTCAGCACACCGGGCAGGATCGACACGTTGGCCGGTTTGATGGCCAGCCGGTATATCTGCACGTCGCGCCGCGACACCACCGGGGCGAGCACCGGCGGCAACGGCATCGGTACGGAGAATTCGGAGACGTCGGGGCGTACCGCGACCGCCGGCGCCGTACGGCCGTGGTCGTGCCCCACCGGCTGCGGCGCGTGCAGCCGGGCCTGCGCCACGCTGGTCTCGGCGGTCGGCAGCAGGACCGCGCCCCCCGCCACGCCACCGAGCGCCAGCAACTGTCGTCGATTCACGTGAAGTCCCCCCTTCGGCTGGCCGACCGGCCCGGACCGGACCGGCACGTGTCCAGCGGGACACGCAGCGCAGATCGTGGCACCGGGCCACCGGGGTCGTTTCTTCCACGTTGCTCGATACCGTCGTGGCTGGTCGACGGCCTGCCGAGCTGGCGGCCAACGGCAATATCTGTCGGTTGCCGGCTACCGGGTACCGGTCGGGCCGGAAACCCGTACCGGTCGGTCGTCGCGGATGACGGCAGCGGCCCGACCCGCGACGCCCGGCCCACGCGGCGCGGCGTGCCCCACCCCAGAAGCCGCGAGCCCACCGGCACGCCGATCCGGTAGCCTTGGCGGACAGGGCCGCTAGCTCAATGGCAGAGCTGTGGACTTTTAATCCATAGGTTCAGGGTTCGAGTCCCTGGCGGCCCACTCTCGCCGTCCACGATCCACCCGGTCAGCGCCGGAGACCGACCCCGCCGTAACCGTGGGAGACCCCGCCTGGCCGGTCACCGTCGGGCGCCGGCTCCGGCCGCCAGTCGCCCCACCAGACCAGGCCCGGCTCGACCAGGTCGTACCCGTCGAAGAAGCGGCTGATGTCAGCGTGCGTTCGGGGTACCAGCGGGGCGCTGCTCTGCTGGTAGACCGCCCGGCCTGCCTGGGCGGGCACCGGCGGCGCTCCGTCCAGGGTCAGGTGTGACAGCACCAGTGCGCTGCCCGGTACGCCTTCGTCCCGAAGTCGGGCGACCGAGGCCCACGGGTCCTCGGCGTCCCGCACGAAGTGCAGGACGGCCACCAGCAGCACCGCCACCGGCTCGGAGAAGTCGATCAGCCGGTTGACCTCCGGGTCGGCGAGCAGTTCGTCCGGTCGGCGGACGTCCGCCCGGAGCACCGTGGTGTCCGGGGCGCCGGCCAGCAGCTGCCGGGCGTACGCCACGGCGACCGGGTCCACGTCCACGTAGACGACCCGGGAGCCGGGTGCGCACTCCCGCACGATCTCGTGCACGTTGCCCTGGGTGGGTAGACCGGCGCCGATGTCGAGGAACTGCCGGATGCCGACCTCGGTGGCGAGGTGTCGTACCGCCCGGCGGAGGAAATGCCGGTTGGTCTGGGCGGCCACCGGCGTGTCCGGGAAGATCGACAGGACCTGTTCGGCGGCGGCCCGGTCCGGGGCGAAGTTGTGGCAGCCGCCCAGGTAGTAGTCGTACATCCGGGCGACGTTCGGCCTGCTCTGATCAGACTCGGTCCCGACTGGCGCGGCCTCACTGGCCATCGTGGTCCGTCCTTCCTAACCGGAGATGCTGAGCCGACGGCGCTGCGACGTCGACGTCGGCCGGTCGTGTCGCAGCCTCGGACGCGCTCTCCCACGCCGATTCCGGCACGGCGGTCGCTTCAGTTCTTAGCAGCCGGCCGGCGGCCACGCCGACCGTCTCCGGGTCCGCTGTTGTTAATAGGGGTCCCTTCCTCTACCGAAAGCGTTAACAAGGGGCCCTTCCTTACATCCCGGGCGTACCGTTTTCGGCCCTTGCGCCGATAGAAGGTTTATGAACCTTTGCCGGGGTGAGTTCAGTTGACCATGGGACCCGACGCCGTCACCGAGGTCAGCGCCGACTGGTACCGCGAGATCGTCGGGTTCGCGGCCGACAGCCCGCCGGCTGTCCAGTGGTTCGCGGCCCACTTCACCGAGGCGTCGATCATCCTGCTCGGGCTGTTGCTGGCCGGGGCGGCGGTACGTCACCTGGGCGCCCCCACCCCCGGGCGGGCGCTGGCCCTGGCCGCTCCGCTCGGGGTGCTGCTCGCGTACGGCCTGAGCGAGGGGGTGAAGGTGCTACTGGACCAGGAGCGCCCCTGCCGGACCTTCAGTCAGCTGGAGACCATCGCCCGTTGCCCACCGACCGGGGACTGGTCCTTCCCGAGCAACCACTCGACGATCGCCGGTGCCACGGCGGCAGCGGTTCTGCTGCTCTCCCGGCAGCTCGGGGTGATCGCGGCGGTGATCGCCGTGCTGGCCGCGTTCTCCCGGACGTTCGTCGGGGTGCACTATCCGCACGACGTGCTCGTCGGGCTGCTGCTCGGGGCGACCGTCGCCGGGTCGACCGTGCCGCTGCTGGCCCGGTGGGTCACCGGGCCGGTCTCCCGCCGGATCGGCCCGCTGCCCGGCCGGCTCCGCACCGGCACCCGTGACCTGGTGCGCTGACGGGTCGGCCTGCTCCGCTCGTCGGAGACGCCCCGACCGGGCGGCGTCGGCTCAGCGGACGAGCACCAGCGCCGCGACCGTGCCGAGGATCAGGAACGGTCCGAACGGTACCTGCCCCCGCCAGCGGACCCGTCCGGTGACCAGCAGGCAGAGACTGACCACGGCGGCGCAGACGAAGGTGAGGAACATCCCGGCGATCAGGGTGCCCCAGCCGTACCAGCCGAGCAGTGCCCCGGCGCTGAGCGCCAGCTTGGCGTCCCCCAGGCCGAAGCCCCGCCGGCCGAGCAGCAGGGTCGAGGCGGCGAAGAACAGCGCCAGCCCGGCCCCGGCGACGCATGCCCGCAGCCAGGGTGCCGGGTTCCCGTCGACCACGGCGGCCAGGCCGAGCAGCCCCCAGGTGCCGAGGGCGGCGGGGATGGTGAACCGGTCCGGCAGCCGGTGCACGGCAGCGTCGACGAAGGCCAGCGGCAGGGCCAACGCCAGCCAGCCGGCGACGGCGAGGGGTTCGACCGCCGGGCGGGCGGGCACGAGCAGTGCGATCACCGCGACGACGAGTGCGATCTCGACGGTGAACGGCGGTGCCCCCACCCGGGCGTCGCAGGCGGCGCACCGGGCGAGCGGTGACCGGGGTCGCAGGGAGCGGCCGACCGGCGTGGCACAGCGGTCGCAGGCCGTCCGGGGTGGTTGTCCGGCCGGTACCGAGTGCCGGGT
>NZ_WVUH01000307.1 GCF_017614955.1 Micromonospora echinofusca | reverse complement strand
ACGTCGCCCAGGAACTCAACGGCCGCCCACGACAGACGCTCGGCTGGGACAACCCAGCCGAGCGTCTGCGTGATCTACTGACAACCACATAAGCCATCAGGTGTTGCGACGACCCCCAGAAACCGCCACGCTTTCGGTAGAGGAAGGGCCCCTTGTTAACGCTTCTGACGGCGGGCCGGCCGACAACGGCCCGGGCGGCATGTGGTGGGCTGACCGGGTGACCGACGCTGCAACGATCAACCGGGCCGGACTCGACGACGCGGGTGAGATCCTGACCGTGCAACGGGCCGCCTATGTCACCGAGGCACAGCTCTACCACGATCCGCACCTCGTACCGCTGGTCGAGACCCTGGCCGAGGTACGCGCCGCACTCGTCGATCCCGGGACCGTGGTCCTGGCAGCCCGGCTCGGCGACCGCCTGGTCGGCTCGGTACGCGCCCGGATCGCGGCCGACGGCACCTGCCACATCGCCCGCCTCTCCGTCGCCCCCGACCAGCAGGGACGCGGCCTCGGCGGGCGGTTGCTCGACGCCGCCGAGCACGCCGGCCGGGCCGCCGGCGCGACCCGCTTCGAGCTGTTCACCGGCGCGAGCAGCGAAACGAACCTGCGGCTCTACCGACGGCACGGTTTCCTGGCGTACGACCACCGCCCGGCCGGGGACGGTCTCATGATGACCTGGCTGGAGAAGCGCGCCCCCTGTTAACAGGGGGCCCTTCCTCTACCGGAAGCGTTAACCGGGGGCCCTTCCTTACCTGTCGTGATGCACACACTGTCGAGTGTCGAGCACTCTGCGCGTGCGTCACCGAGCAGGGTGGTGGGAACACCATCGACCGACGGGGGCGAGATGGCCGTTACCGCAACCTCCCACAGTGCGACTGTCGCAGCTGCCGGTTCCATCCGGCCCGGTCCGGTGACCGGGTTCGTCCGGCTGGCCCGGCTCCGGTTCCTGCTCTACAACCTGCTACCGGTGGGGCTCGGCGCCGCCGTGGCCGTCCACCAGGGGTACGACCTCGACCTGACCTGGTACGCCGTCGCGCAGCTCTTCGCGTGGACGGTGCACGTGATGACGCACTACTGCAACGAGTACTTCGATCTGGACGCCGACCGGGCGAACGTCTACTTCACCCCGTGGACCGGGGGCAGTCGGGCCCTGGTCGACGGGTCGGTCCGCCCGGTCGTCGCACTCGGTACGGCGTTCGTGCTGTGGAGCGTGGCGCAGCTGATGGTGGCCGCCATGCCGTCCTGGCCGGCCCGGATCCTCGGTACGGTGACCGTGCTGCTGGCCTGGTTCTACACCGCACCGCCGGGCAAACTGAACTACCGGGGTGCCGGGGAGCTGACCGTCGCCGCCATCCTCAACGGACTCTGGCCGGCCGTGGCGGTCGTGCTCCAGACCGGTGGCGTACCCGCCCTGCTGGTGGCGATCCTGCTGCCCACCGCCCTGCTCCAGGTGGTCCGGATGATGGTGATGAACCTCGGGGACCGCCGCTCGGACGCCACGGTCGGCAAGCGCACCCTGCCGGTGATCATCGGGTACCGCCGGGCGGTCACCGTGATCGTGGCGGCCCAGCCGGTGGCGTACGCGATGCTCACCGCCTTCGCCCTGGCCGGCTGGGTCCCGTGGCTGGTCTGGGCACCGATGATGGCCACCGCACCACTGTCGGCCTGGCTGGTCGTGCAACTCCGACGGGGCGCGATGGCCGATCTCGACCCGACCCGGATGACGCCGGTGGTCTTCTGGGCCTCCAACCACGTCTCGCTGATCGTCGCCGCCGCCATGCTCGGCGTACTCGTCGACGCGGCGGTGCAGCCGGGCAGCGGCAGTGGGTTGGTCGTCCTCAGTCTGGTGCTCGCCGGGTACGGGCTGCTCTTCGGTCACCGGCTCTGGCTGGCCCGCCGGCAGGCTGCCGGACGGGTCGCCCGGCAGCCCTGAGCACTTCGACGATGCCGTCCGCACCGGCACCGCCTCGGGTAGCAGGCGATCTTGGTGGCGAAGGGCCCCTGGGAGGGCCGGTTGCCACCAAGATCTACGACGTCGGCGGGCACGGCTTCCCGGTGTCGACCCACGGTGAGCCGATCGGGCTGCTCAACCCCGGATCAGCCAGGCGGACGGCGCGAGGTTTATGACTTTTTCGTCCTTTTGGTAGTAATGCGGCTATCGTAACGGGTGAGATGACCCGGCTGGGAGAGGCGGTGGAGTATGCAGCGCGCCGCGCCGAACTGGCTGCGCCGTACCCGACTGCTCGTCCAGCCGGGTCATCACCACTCACCGACGTCGGGCATCTGGCGGGAGACCACCGCCGCCGGGTGACCCGCGATGGTGGCCGGATGGGTGGGACGGGTGCCGTGGGAGGTCGTGGTCGCCGGGTTGTTCGCGGTGGTGGCGGGCATGAACGACGGGGGCGCGCTGCTGGCCACCGGGCTCAAACTGCCGAGCGTACGACCGGTCACCGGGATCCTCACCCTGGTGCTCCTGGTGGCCCTGGTGCCACTGGTCACCCACCAGGTGGCGCTGACCTTCGTGACCCGGCTGGCCACCTTCGACTCCCCCGACGGCGGGCCGGCGATGACCGTGGCGGTGCTCGCCGCGCTGACCGTGGTGACGGTACTCAGTTCGCGGGGCTGGCCGACCAGCCTGACCCTGGCCATCGTGGGCGGATTGACCGGGGCGGGGCTCGGTTGGGGTCTGCCGGTCTCCCCCGGCTGGGTGGCGCTGGTCCTGCTGGTCGGGGTGGTCTCACCGGTCGTCGGCGGGTCGGCCGCCTGGCTGGCGATCCGGCTGCTGGTCGGGGTGACCCGCAACGGTGGACTGCCACGCTGGCACGTGGCGGCCTTCGCGGTGCAGTCGGTGGCGTACGCGGCCAACGACGGGCAGAAGATGCTCGCCCTCTTCATGATCGCGTTGGGTTTCTCCGACGCGCCGCTGACCTGGACGGCCCTGGTCGCCGGGCTGTTCGCACTCGGCGCGCTGTACGGGATGCCGAAGGCCGGTCGGGTGCTCTCCTACGGGATCATCGCGTCCCGGCCGTTGCACGGGGTGGCGGCCGAGCTGGGTGCCGGGCTGACCGTGCTGGCCTGCGCGGCGATCGGTACGCCGGTCTCGATGACCCAGGCCATCGCGGGTGGGCTGATCGGCGCCGGCATCGCGCAGAGCAGCGGCCGGGTGCGCTGGTACGCCGCCGCCCGGATCGTGCTGGCCTGGCTGGTGACCCTGCCGGTGGCCCTGGTCGTGGCGGCCGTCGCCGCCCTGGTCGGGCGGGAGCTGACCGGGTGATCCGGCCCGACCACGGACCCGGCCGGGCGGACCGGACGAGCCGGGCCGGTCGCACATCCGGCGGGGCGGGCACGTGAAACGGTTACGACGGATCCGGGACCTGCTGACCGGCCGGATGGACGGGGCGCTGACCGCTGCCCTGCTCGGTCAACTCGAAGCGACCCGCGAGGGCGCCCAACTGGCGATGGCGATGATCGGCGGCGAGGTGGGTCGCACCGGCGCGCACGAGCAGATGCGCGCCATCGAGCACCTGGGGGACGCGGAGCGCCGCCGGCTGGTCGACGAACTGCGGGACGCGCTGGTCACCCCGATCGACCGGGAGGACCTGTTCCGGTTGTCCCGCTCGATCGACGACGTACTCGACTCGTTGCGGGACTTCGTCCGCGAGTCGCACCTGTACCGGGTACCCGACCAGATCCGCTTCGCGCCCCTGCTCGACCAGGTCATCGTGGGGATCGACGCGCTGGAGGAGGCGGTGCGGGACCTGGCCGCCGGCCCGTCGGCGGTGGTGCGGGACGCCTTCGAGGCGAAGAAGGCCGGTGGCGCGATCCGGCGGATGTACCAGTACGAGATCTCCCGGATCTTCTCCGGCGAGTGCCCGGTGGACGCGATGAAGCTGAAGGAACGGGAGCTGGTCCGGCGCTTGGAGATCGTGGGGGTGGCGATCGGTGAGGCCGCCGACGCGATCGCCGACGGGGCGATGAAACGCTGACCGGCCGGGGTCAGCCGGCGCCGACCCGGGTCAGCCGGTTTCCCGCAGGTCGGCCAGGGTGAGCGGGGTACGGGTCCGCAGCAGGGTCTCCAGCGCCGCGACCGAGGTGACCTCGCCGAGCACGTTCCGGCCGCCACCCACCTCGGTCCGGTACCGGTGGGCCAGGCGGTAACGGTAGCTGCCCTTGATCAGCTCGACGGTCACCTCCCACCGGCCACAGCACTCGCAGACCCACCCCCGCATCCCGCGACGGTAGCGCTGAGCTGCGGAGACTGTGCCACGACTGAGGCCGCTGCGACGGGTGGGACGGTGATCCGCACCACGATGTCGGTCCGGTCTGGTTGACTGGTCGCCGTGGAGCTGCCGATCAACCCGCCGGTCGAACCGATGCTGGCCAGGAGCGTGTCGGAGCTGCCCACCGGCGCGGGCATGACGTACGAGCCGAAGTGGGACGGCTTCCGGTGCATCATCTTCCGCGACGGCGACGAGGTGGAGCTGGCCAGCCGGGGCGGCAAGACGCTGACCCGGTACTTCCCGGAGGTGGTCGAGCAGGCCCGCCGGCAGTTGCCGCCGAGGTGCGCGGTCGACGGGGAGCTGATCGTGATCCGGCGGGACGGCCCGGACGGGCAGCCCCGGCTCGACTTCGACCAGCTCAACCAGCGGATCCATCCGGCCGCCTCCCGGGTGCGGCTGCTCGCGGAGACCACCCCGGCGGATTTCGTCGCCTTCGACCTGCTGGCCCTCGGTGACGAGGCGCTGCTGGAGCTGCCGTACCCGCAGCGCCGGGCGAGACTGGAGGCGGCGCTGGCGCACGTCCGGCCGCCGGTGCACGTCACGCAGATCAGCACGGATGCGGCGACGGCGCGGCGCTGGTTCGAGGTGTTCGAGGGGGCCGGTCTCGACGGCCTGATCGCCAAGCCGGCGGACCTGCCGTACGAGCCGGGCAAACGGTTGATGTTCAAGGTCAAGCACGCGCGCACGGCCGACGTGGTGATCGCCGGTTTCCGCTGGCACAAGTCCGGTCCGGTGGTCGGTTCGCTGCTGCTCGGCCTCTACGACGACGCGGGGGTGCTGCACCACGTCGGCGCGTCGGCGTCGTTCACCATGGCCCGCCGGCAGGAGCTGCTGGACGAGTTGGCGCCGTACCGCACCGGGGTGGACGGTCACCCGTGGACGCACGGGGACCACGAGTCGGGGCAGCGGATCCCGGGGGCACCGAGCCGCTGGAGCGGCAAGAAGAGCCTGGACTGGGAGCCGCTGCGCCCGGAGCTGGTGGCCGAGGTGGCGTACGACGCGATGGAGGGTGACCGGTTCCGGCACACCGCCCGTTTCGTACGGTGGCGGCCGGACCGCGACCCGCGCTCGTGCGGGTACGACCAGTTGGACCGGCCGGTCCGTTACGACGTGGACCAGGTGCTGCACGGCGATCCGGCGGCCACCACGTGACCGGACACGAAGTCAGCAGGAGCGTGACCGGGCACGGGAGTGGTGGCTACCGCAGCATCGTCCGGGTCAGGTTGGCCTGGCTGATGGCGGTGGTGGTGGCCGGCGCGGGGTGCACCCTGCCCGCCTTCGCGCCGCGTACCGACGGGGAGGGCGACCGGGCCGCCCCGGTGGGTACCGCACCGGACTGGCGCCCCTGCCCGGAGACCGCGCGGGAACTGGTCGGCCGGACCGCGCCGGACATGCGGTACGACTGCGCGACGGTCGCCGTACCCCGGAACTGGGCTGCCTCGTCGGCGCCGGGTGCGGGCCCGACGGCCGGTGCGAGCGCGCTGCCCGGGGCCGGGGAGACCTTCGAGATCGCCCTGTTGCGGGCCCGGTCGACCCGGCAACGGGACCGGATCGGTTCGCTGGTGATCAACCCGGGCGGGCCGGGGGGTTCCGGCGTCGACACGGCGGTCTACCTGTCCTTCCCGCCGGAGCTGGGCGGGTTGCCGGCGCGGGTGACCGAACGGTTCGACATCGTCGGGTTCGATCCGCGCGGGGTGGCCCGGTCCAGCCCGGTGAAGTGCATCTCCGACGCCGACCTGGACGCCACCTTCGGGGCCGACCCGGATCCGGTGGACCAGGCCGCCTTCGACGAGACGGTGGCGCTCAACCAGCGGATCGGTGCCGCCTGCGGGGCGAAGTACGGCGCGCAGCTCCCGCTCTACGCCACCGTGCAGGCGGCCCGGGACATGGACGCGGTCCGGGCTGCGGTCGGTGACGAGAAGCTGACCTACCTGGGGTATTCGTACGGCACCCTGCTCGGGGCGACCTACGCCCAGCTCTATCCCCGTAACGTGCGGGCGTTCGTACTGGACGGGGCGATCGACCCGGCGCAGGACTACGTCGCCGGTTCGGAGAGTCAGGCGAAGGGGTTCGAGCGGGCGTTCGACAACTTCACCCGCTGGTGCGCGGCGGACAGCGGGGCCTGCCCGATCGCCCCGGACGCCCGGCGGACGTTGACCGACGCGCTGGCCAAGGCCGAGGTGTCGCCGGCACGCGGGGCGGACGGCCGGGAGGCCACCCCGGGTTGGATCTTCTACGCGGTGATCTCGTCGCTCTACTCGGAGGCGCAGTGGGCGGAGCTGGCCCGGGCCCTGGACCGTCTCGCCGGGGGCGATCCGCAGGGCGTGTTCCGGTTGGCCGACGCGTACGCCGGGCGGGACGCCGACGGTCACTATTCCAACCTGTTCGACGCGAACCTGGCGGTGAACTGCGCCGACACCGCGGACCGGCCGGACGTGGCCCGGATCCGCGCGTTGCAGTCGCAGTGGCGGCAGCGGTACCCGCTCTTCGGGCCGGCGCTGGCGGTGGGGCTGCTGAGCTGCACGACGTGGCCGGCCAGGCCGGATCCGTACCCGACCGGCCCGGCGACCGGTGCGCCGCCGATCCTGGTGGTCGGCACCACCGGGGACCCGGCGACGCCGTACGAGCAGACCCCGAAGCTGGCCGCGATGCTCGGGGTCGGGCAGGTGCTGACCTGGGAGGGTGAGGGGCACACCGCGTACCCGCAGACCCCCTGCGTCACCAGCGCGGTCGACGCCTACCTGGTCGGGTTGACGGTTCCGCCGGCCGGGCAGCGTTGCCCGCCCCGGTGAACGGGTCCACCTCGATCATCGGGCCGGCGTCGATCCGGCTGGCCAGTTCGCTCGGGGCGATGCCCTGCCGGGCGGCCAGTTCCTCCAGCAGGGCCCGCACCGCGCGCAGGTTGGCCTTCAGTTCCTCCTGCTCCTCGTGCCGGAAGGCGTCCTCGTCGACGATCAGTTTGCTCGCGAAGTGCGCGGTGATCAGCGGGATGACGAGCAGCACCATGGTGGAGATGAGCAGCGCGGCCAGTGCCCGGCCCTGCCAGGTGGTCGGTGAGATGTCGCCGTAGCCCACGGTGGAGGCGGTGACCACCGCCCACCAGACCGCGTCACCGGCACTGCGGTTCTCCACCTGACCGTAGATGACACCGGAGACCACGATCATCAGAAGGTAGGAGAGGATCAGCGTCCGGGGGGAGTTGGCGAACCAGACCATCCCCCGGTAGATCTTGCGAAACGGCAGCAGCAACGCGTCCATGAGGCATTATGGTGCCCCATGAGTGACGTGGCCTTCCGCGAAGCACGACAGTCCGACGTACCCGCGATCGTGGCGCTCCTCGCCGACGACCGGCTCGGCGCCGGGCGCGAGGTGGTCGGTGAGGACGTGGACGCGGCCTACTGGGCGGCGTTCGACGCGATCGACGCCGACCCGCGCAACGTGCTGGTGGTCGCCGACGTCGACGGCGACGTGGTCGGCACCATGCAGCTCACCTTCATCCCGTCCCTCACCCGCCGTGGCGGCGAGCGCGCCCAGATCGAGGGGGTACGCGTCCGCGCCGACCGCCGGGGCAGCGGGCTCGGCCGCACGATGATCACCTGGGCGGTCGACCGGGCCCGGGAACGGGGCTGCGGGCTGGTGCAGTTGACCACCGACAAGTCCCGCGCCGATGCGCTCCGGTTCTACTCGTCGCTCGGTTTCGAGGCCAGCCACGAGGGGATGAAACTGGCCCTCTGACCGCTGGCCTTCCGGCCGGCTGCCCCGCCCCCACGCTGCCGTCTCCTCCTGCCGGCCGTCGTGCCGGGCGTGGGCCCGCCGGTGCGCCCACCGACTGGACCCACACCCGGCAACCCGGCGGTCAGTCGTCGACGAGTCGACCGTCGCGCAGGGTGAGGGTACGGTCGGCCAACTCGATCAGGCTCGGATCGTGCGTCGCGACCAGCGCGGTCATCCCCCGCGCGTGGACCACCGCCCGGAGCAGGTCCATGATCGACCGGCCGGTCTCCGAGTCGAGCTGACCGGTCGGCTCGTCGGCGATCAGCAGGTCCGGTTCGTTGGCCAGGGCCCGGGCCACCGCCACCCGCTGCTGCTGACCGCCGGAGAGTTCGTACGGCCGCTGCGCCGCGTGCCCGCCCAGGCCGACCAGTTCCAGCAGCACGGCCACCCGCTCCTCCCGTTCGGCCGCCGGCACCCGGGCCAGCCGCAGCGGTACGCCCACGTTCTCGGCGGCGGAGAGGATCGGGATCAGACCGAACGTCTGGAACACGAAACCGATGGTGCCCCGGCGCAGGCCCAGCAGTTCCCGCTCACCGGCGGCGGTCACGTCCTGCCCGGCGACCACGGCCCGGCCGGCACTCGGCCGGTCCAGGCCCCCGATCAGGTTCAGCAGGGTGGTCTTCCCGGCACCGGACCGGCCCCGGATCGCCACCAGTTCGCCACGCAGCGCGGTGAACGAGACGTCCCGTACCGCGTGCACCGCATGCTCCCCCCGGCCGAAGACCCGGCTGAGCCCCTCGGCCCGGACCACCTC
>NZ_WVUH01000306.1 GCF_017614955.1 Micromonospora echinofusca | reverse complement strand
CGCTTGTCCCCCGAGGCCACCCGCCTCCGGTTACTTGTGTGTTGCCACCACATAGCCCGTGGGTGACGTCACTCCTAGCGTGAGCCGACAACGAGTTACCTCCCTCCCAGTCCCTCACGTGGAGTCAGAATGACGGTCCGCACGACGCGGCGGGTGTTCCTCTCCGCCGCCACCCTGATGGCCGCGGCGGTCGCCGCGACCGCCTGTGGCAGCCCGCAGGAGACCGCCAACGGCGGCGGTGACGGCGCCGCCCCGGTCAAGGTCGGCCTGGTGTACTCCCAGTCCGGCGCGCTCGCCAGCTACGGCAAGCAGTACATCGAGGGCTTCAAGGCCGGGCTCGACTTTGCCACCAAGGGCACCGGCAAGGTCGGCGGCCGGACCATCGAACTCACCGAGGTGGACGACGCGGGCGACCCGGCCAAGGCGGTCTCCGCCGCCAAGGACCTGATCGGCAAGGGCGTCAAGATCCTCGCCGGCTCCACCGCCTCCGGTGTCGCGCTCCAGGTCGCGCCGATCGCCGCCCAGAACAAGGTGCTCTTCGTCTCCGGGCCGGCGGCCACCGACGGCGTCACCGGGGTCAACAAGTACACCTTCCGCTCCGGCCGGCAGTCGTACCAGGACGTGGTGACCGCCAAGTCCTTCATCGGCGACGCGGCCGGCAAGAAGGTGGTCGTCTTCGCCCAGGACAGCGCGTTCGGCAAGAGCAACGAGGCCGCCGTGAAGGCGGTCATCGGCGGCGCCGGAGCCTCCGTCGGCAGCGTGCTCGCCCCGGCCAGCGCCACCGACTTCACCCCGTTCGCCAGTCAGCTCTCCGCCGCCAAGCCCGACCTGCTCTTCGTCGCCTGGGCCGGCACCACCGCACCCGCCATGTGGCAGACCCTCGACCAGCAGGGCGTCCTCAGCTCCACCACGGTCGTCACCGGGCTCGACATCCGGGCCTCCTGGCCGACCTTCGGCGCGGCCGGCAGCAAGATCTCCTTCCTCTCCCACTACTTCGACGGCGCCAGCGACACCGAGGCCGCCAAGGCCGCCAAGGCGAAGATCCCCGGTGGGGTACTCGACCTGTTCCACCCGGACGGCTTCGCCGCCGCCCAGATGGTCGTCCGCGCCGTCGAGCAGGGCGGGGACGACGTGGAGAAGATGGTCACCGCCCTCGAAGGGTGGAGCTTCGACGGGGTCAAGGGCAAGATGACCATCCGCGCCGAGGACCACGCGCTGCTCCAGCCGATGTTCCAGGCGAAGCTGACCGGTACCGGCGCGGCCCTGACCGCCGAGGCGCAGAAGACCCTCACCGGCGACGAGACCGCGCCACCGGCCGTGGCCATGAAGGGCTGACCTGTGCTCGCCACCCGTGGTCTGACCTGGCGCATCGGTGAGGTCGCCATCGTCGACAACGTCTACCTGGACCTCGCACCGGGGGAGTTCCTCGGCGTGATCGGACCGAACGGCGCCGGCAAGACCTCGCTGTTCAACCTGATCACCGGGGTCCGCCGGCCCACCAGCGGCACGGTACTGCTGGACGGGAAGGACATCACCGGACTGCCGCCGTACAAGCGGGCCCGGCTCGGCCTCGGCCGTACCTTCCAGGCGTCGTCGGTGTTCGGCTCGCTCACCGTCCGGGAGAACGTCCGGCTCGCCGTCCAGGCGCACCACGGGGGCTCGATGAAACTGTGGCGGCGGGCGGCGGCCGACCGGGAGGTGGCCGCCGCCGCCGACGCGGTGCTCGACCGGGTCGGTCTCCACCACCGGGGTACGGCGCTCGCCGGCACCCTGGCCCACGGGGAGAAACGGAAACTGGAGATCGCCCTGCTGCTCGCCGGAGAACCCCGGGTGATGCTGCTCGACGAGCCGATGGCCGGGGTCAGCGCCGAGGACGTACCCGAACTGGTGCAGGTGATCCGGTCACTGACCCGGGAGACGGGCCGGTCGGTGCTGATGGTCGAACACCACATGGACGTCATCCTCGAACTGGCCGACCGGATCGCCGTGATGCACCACGGCGCGCTGCTGGCCTGCGACACCCCGGAGACCGTGATGGCCAACGCCACCGTCCAGGAGGCATACCTCGGGGAGGCGCTGTGACGGTCGAACCCGTACTCACCGTCGAGGACCTGTCGGTACGCATCGCCGGACTGCACATCCTCCAGGGCGTCTCGTTCACCGTCGCCCCCACCGGGGTGACCGTGCTGCTCGGTCGCAACGGGGTCGGCAAGACCACCACCCTGCGCGCCGTGCTCGGGCTCACCCCCACCCAGGGCGAGGTCCGGGGTACCGTCCGGATGGGCGCCCGCAGCCTCGTCGACCAGCCCACCCACCGGCTGGTCCGGGACGGACTCGGGTACGTGCCGGAGGACCGCTGCGTCTTCGCCGGCCTCACCGTCACCGAGAACCTGCGGCTCGCCGAGCGGCGGGGCAGCGTACCCGCGTACGACCGGGTCTACGAACTCTTCCCCGAGCTGGACCGGCGCGGACGCCAGCGGGCCGGCTCGCTCTCCGGCGGCCAGCAGCAGATGCTGGCGATCGGCCGGGTGCTGCTCAACGACAACCGGCTGCTGCTGGTCGACGAGCCCACCAAGGGCCTCGCCCCGAAGGTGGTGACCGAGGTGGCCGAGGTGCTGGAACGGGTCGCCGCTGCGGTACCCGTGCTGCTGGTCGAACAGAACCTCGCCGTGGTCCGTCGGCTCGCCACCGACGCCGTGGTGCTCGCCGCCGGCCGGGTCGCCTGGACCGGCCCGGCCCGGGACCTGCTCCTGGAGACCGCGTTGACGAAGTCCCTGCTCGGCGTCGGTTCCGTGGAGGTACACAGCTGATGGGCACGATCGTTCTGCTGACCCTGACCGGGCTCGGGCTGGCCGCCCTCTACTTCCTGGTCGCCTCCGGTCTGGCCCTCGTGTTCGGCCTCGCCGACGTGCTCAACTTCGCGCACGGCCTGTTCCTCGGCGTCGGCGCGTACGCCACCTGGTGGGCGGCCGGGAACCTGCCCGGCGCCGGCCCGGACGGCCTCGGGTTCGTCCTCGCCGCCGCCTTCGGGGTGGTCGCCGGGGCGGTGGTGGCGATGCTGGTCGAACTGGTCATGATCCGCCCGCTCTACTCCCGCACCATCGAACAGGTGCTGGTCACGGTGGGACTCTCGCTCGCCGGGGTGGCACTGCTCCAGGCCACCTGGGGAGCCGACCCGCGCCCCTTCCCCCGCCCCGAGTGGACCCGGGGGGTCACCGAGATCCTCGGCGCCAAGGTACCGAACAGCGGACTGCTGCTGATCCTGGCCGCCGTCGTGGTGCTCGGCGGGCTGCTCGCCTTCCTCCGCTGGACCCGGTACGGCCTGATCATCCGGGCCGGCGTGGAGAACCGGGAGATGGTCACCGCACTCGGCATCGACGTGCGGAAGGCGTTCACCCTGGTCTTCGCGATCGGCGGGGCCGCCGCCGCGCTGGCCGGCGCGCTCGGCGGGATCTACTTCGGCTCGGTCTCCCCCGGGCAGGGCGGCTCCCTGCTGATCTTCGCGTTCATCGTGGTGGTGATCGGCGGGATGGGCTCGGTGGTCGGGGCCGCGTACGCGGCGGTCGCCGTCGGCCTGCTGCAACAGTTCGTCAACTACTACGGCACCTCGGGTGCCGGGGACATCTGCGTGGTCGCGCTGCTCGCCGTCGTGCTGCTGCTGCGCCCGCAGGGCATCGCCGGAAAGGTGGCAACGGCATGACGAACTCGGTGGTCGACGCGCCCCCGGCGAAGGTACCGGCCGAACTCACCCCGCCCCCGGGCCGGTGGCACCGGGTACGACCGTGGCTGCCGCTGGTCGCGCTGGTGGTCTTCGCGGTCCTGCCGTACTCCACGGCCCACCTGCCCGGGTTCTTCGAAGGCCCGCTGAACTCGCCGGGCACCCTGCAACTGCTCGCCATCTGCCTGGTCTTCGGCGGGCTGGCCGCCGGGTACGACCTGCTGTTCGGCCGGACCGGGATGCTCTCCTTCGGGCACGCGCTCTACTTCGCCGCCGGGGTGTACGGGGTGGACATCCTGGTCACCCGGGCCGGACTGCCCCTGTGGTCGGCGGCGCTGCTCACCGTCACCGGCGGCGCGACGCTGGCCGCGCTGCTCGGGGCGGTCGCGTTGCGTACCGCCGGGATCGCCTTCGCCATGGTCACCCTGGCGTTCGCGCAGGTCGGAGCGATCCTGGTGGCCCGGGACTTCGGCGGGCTCACCGGCGGCGAGGAGGGGCTGCCGCTGGACGTGAGCGGGCTGCCGGCCGCCCTGGTCGGGGTGACGAACACCGTCAACCTGTACTGGCTGGCCCTGGCGTACCTGACCCTGGTGGTCTTCGTGGTGCACCGGGTCTCCGGTTCGCCGACCGGGCGGGTACTCGCCGGACTCCGCGACGACGAGCGCCGGATCGGGGTGCTCGGGCTGGACCCGTACCGGTTCAAGCTGGTCGCGTTCACCCTCTCCGGCACGCTGGCCGCCACCGGCGGGGTGATCTACTGCCTGCTGGTCGGGGGCGCCTCCCCGCACATCACCTCCTCCGAGCTGACCCTGAGCCTGCTGGTCATGGTGGTGCTCGGCGGGCCGGGTACCCGCTGGGGTCCGGTGCTCGGCGGGATGCTCTACATGTACCTGGACCACCGGCTGACCGCGTTCGGCTCCTCGTCCGCCGTCGACGCGCTGCCCAGCGTGCTGAGCCGACCGCTGTCCCAGCCGCTCTTCGTGCTCGGCACGGTCTTCATCCTGGCGGTGTACTTCTTCCCCGGTGGCCTGGCCGGTCTCGCCGACCGGCTCGGCCCGCTGCGCCGCCTGCTGCCCCGCCGCCCGTAGCCGGGGGCCGGTCCCCGGCTGCCCGCGTAGCCGGGTCGGCGACCTGCCGTTCGGTGTCGCCGACCAGGAGAATGCCGGCGGGGCGGCGGCCCCCCGTGTGGCCGCCACCCTGCCGACATCTGCCGGCCTCAGCCGGATCCCCGGGTCACCCGTTGAGCAGCTCGTACGCGACAGCCGGGGCCCGGTCGGCGGTCGGCTCGGCGATCTTCTGCGCCTTGCCGTAGTCGGTGTACGTCACCACGTACCGGTACGCCTTCTGACCGCCCGCCGCCGGTAGCTCCAGGGTCAGGGAGCCGAGATTGCCGTCCGCACCGACGACCGCAGTGAAGGGCACCTGCTTCGCCACGTCACCCAGCGCGGTCATCTGCTCCTCGTCCAAGACCTTGGCGGCCTCTCCGGCGGTCAGGTCGATGACCCCGGCGTACCGACCGGTCGGCTGCCGTACGCCGTTTTCCTGCGCAAACGCGTTGCTGTACCGGGTGTGGTGCTGCTGTCCCACGCGCGGATGCGGTCCCGTTCCGGCGTCGACCAGGTCCGGTTCACGAGCAGGGATCCCATGTCAGACACGGTGCGCTTCGCGATACTCGGGCCGCAGCGCGCCTGGCGGGGCGACCAGGAACTCGATCTCGGTCCGGGCAAACAGCGTGCCGTCCTGGCGGTCCTCCTGCTCTCCGCCGGTCGGCCGGTACCCACCTCGCGGATCGTGGAGGCGGTGTGGCCCGACGAACCACCGGCCAACGGGGCGAACGTGGTGCAGAAGTACGTCGCCGGGCTGCGCCGGGTACTGGAGCCCGAGCGGTCACCCCGGACACCGGGTCAACTGCTCAGCCTCACCGACGCGGGTTACCTGCTGCGGATCGGGGCGGAGGCGGTGGACGCCGTGCGCTTCGAGCGCGGCATCCACCGGGCCCAGCAGCGGCGGGCCGAAGGCCGTACCGTCGATGCTCTCGACGAACTGAAGTCGGCGCTGAACCTGTGGCACGGTGAGCCGTTCACCGGTTTTTCCGGTCCGGTCTTCGACCCGGCACGGCAGCGCCTGGCGGAGACCCGGGCGGTCGCCCTGGAGTCCTGGGCCGACCTTGAGTTGCGGGTCGGTCGGCACCGGGAACTGGTCGGTGAGATGGTCAACCTGGTGGCCGACTTCCCGGTCCGGGAACGGCTGCGCCACCAGCTGATGCTCGCGCTGCACCGCAGCGGCCGGCAGGCGGAGGCCCTGACCGCGTACCGAGACTTCGACACCCTGCTGCGCGACGGGTACGGCCTGGAGCCGGGCGACGAACTTCAGGAACTGCATCGGCGGATCCTGAACTCCGATCCGACGCTGATGCTGCCCGAACGTTCCGTCCCTCCGGTGGAGGCACCGTCTTCTGCCGCGATCTCGGTGATGCCACCCGTATCTCCTGCCGGGCCGCTGCCTTCGCCGCCACCTCCTGCGGTGCCACCGCCACCGCCACCTCCTGCGGTGCCACCGCCACCGCCACCGGGGTCCGTCGCTTTTTCGATCCCGGCAGGTGGCCAGGCGGGGCGGCGACACCGTCCGCGCCGCCGGGCGCCGCGCGCGGTGAGCATCCTCGGCACGGTCGTGGGTACGGCCATCGTCGTGCTGTCGTTCGGCACGCTGACCTGGCTGGTGATGCTCGCGTACGCAGCCTGGCGGCGGAGTTGGCGACTGGCTGCTGTCTTCGCCGGCTATCTGTTCTGCCTCATCATCGAGGTGTATCTGATGGAAAAGCCCGAGATGGGGACGGATCCCCCCGCCTTCGACGCGTTTCTGTTCATCGGATGTTGGGGCCTCTCCTGGCTTGTCGGCGCGGCACACGTGGTCCTGCTCGACCGACGGATCTGGGCGGTGATCACCGGCGACCGTCGGGGACCCGACGGAAGGGCCGCCGACGAGCAGCGGATCCGTAGGGAACAGGCCCGACATCTGCTGTACCAGTACCCGGCCGCCCGGCACGAGCTGCACATCGGCCGGCCGGACCTGCCGCGTACCTTCGACGACGGCGGCCTGATCGACATCAACGCGGTACCGGACGCGGTGCTCGCCGGGCTGCCGGGCCTGACTCCGGCCCAGCGCCACCAGGTCGTCCTGGACCGGTGGCTCCGTGGGCCGTACTCGTCGATGGAGGAACTGGCCGGTAGGTGCCTGCTCCCGCCGACGCTGACCGATTCGCTCCGGGAGGTTCTGCTCTTCCTGCCGGTCGGCGACAACTGTTAACAAGGGGCCCTTCCTCTACCGAATGCGTTAAGCGGGGGCCCTTCCTTACAGCGGTGGTAGAAATGCCGGATGAGTCAGGACCGGACGGCGGTACGTGAGCGGGCCGAGGCGGTGCTGCGCCGGCTGGCCGGCGACCGGGCCCGGCTGCGCGAGGACCAGTGGCGGGCGATCGAGGCGTTGGTGGTGGACCGGCGGCGGGTGCTCTGCGTCCAGCGCACCGGGTGGGGCAAGTCGGCGGTCTACTTCGTGGCCACCGCGCTGCTGCGGGAGCGGTCCGGACCACCGCAGGAACGGACGGGACCAGCCGGGGAGCAGGCCGACGCCTCGGCCACCGGCCCGACGGTGATCGTCTCGCCGCTGCTGGCGCTGATGCGCAACCAGGTGGAGGCCGCCGCACGGGCCGGGATCCGGGCCCGCACCATCAACTCGGCGAACCTGGACGAGTGGGAGGAGATCACCGGGGAGATCCACGCCGGTACGGTCGACGTCCTGCTGATCAGCCCGGAACGGTTGAACAATCCGGACTTCCGGGACGGGGTACTGCCCCGCCTGGCGGCCACCACCGGCCTGCTGGTGGTCGACGAGGCGCACTGCGTCTCCGACTGGGGGCACGACTTCCGGCCCGACTACCGGCGGCTGCGGACGTTCCTGGCGAACCTGCCGGCGGGTACGCCGGTGCTGGCCACCACGGCCACCGCGAACGCCCGGGTCACCCGGGACGTCGCCGAGCAGTTGACCACCGAGCAGCCCACCGGAGCGCAGGGCGACGGTGACGGGGGTGCCGGTGACCGGGGCACCCTGGTGCTGCGGGGAGCGCTGGACCGGGAGTCGCTGCGGCTGGCGGTGCTGGAGCTGCCGGATCCGGCGTACCGGCTGGGGTGGCTCGCCGACCACCTGGAGAGTCTGCCCGGCTCGGGCATCATCTACACGCTGACCGTCGCGGCGGCCGGCGAGACGGCCCAGTTCCTCCGCTCCCGGGGGTACCCGGTCGCCTCGTACACCGGACAGGCCGACGACGCCGACCGGCGGGCGGCCGAGCAGGACCTGCTGGACAACAAGATCAAGGCACTGGTGGCCACGTCCGCCCTGGGCATGGGGTTCGACAAGCCCGATCTCGGGTTCGTCGTGCACCTCGGGGCACCACCGTCGCCGATCGCCTACTACCAGCAGGTCGGCCGGGCCGGTCGGGCGGTGGAGCACGCCGAGGTGCTGCTCCTGCCCGGCACCGAGGACGCGGCGATCTGGCGGTACTTCGCCTCGCTGGCCTTCCCGCCCGAGGAGCAGGTACGCGCCGTGCTGGCCGCGCTGCCCACCGACCGGCCGCTCTCCACCGCTGCGCTGGAGCCGATCGTCGACCTGCGCCGGACCCGGCTGGAACTGATGCTGAAGGTGCTGGACGTGGACGGCGCGGTCCGTCGGGTCCGGGGCGGTTGGCTGGCCACCGGGGAGCCCTGGCACTACGACCAGGCCCGGCTCACCCGGGTCGCCGAGGCCCGGGCCGCCGAGCAGCAGGCCATGCGGGAGTACGCGACCACCGCCGGCTGCCGGATGGAGTACCTGCGCCGGTGCCTGGACGACACCGGGGCGGCCCGGTGCGGTCGGTGCGACCGGTGCGCCGGGCCGCAGTACACCGCCGACGTCTCCCCGGTGGCGCTCGCCGCCGCGCAGGCGTTCCTCGGTCGGCCGGGGGTGGAGGTCCCGGCCAAGAAGCTCTGGCCGACCGGGCTGGAGGCGGTCGGGGTGCCGCTGCGGGGCCGGATCGCGCCGGGGGAGCAGACCGCGCCGGGCCGGGCCGTGGGGCGGCTCTCCGACCT
>NZ_WVUH01000305.1 GCF_017614955.1 Micromonospora echinofusca | reverse complement strand
GTCGACGGGGTTCCGGGTCGGGGGTCCGGGTCGGGCGGTTCAGAGGCCGCTGAGGCGCTGCCCGGCGCGGACCACGGCCATCGCGTGCCGGTCGCCGGGGCGGCGGCCCAGCCGCTCGATCGGGCCGGAGATGCTGATCGCCGCGATGACCCGCCCGGTCCGGTCCCGGATCGGCGCGGAGACGCTCGCCACGCCGGCCTCCCGTTCGGCCACGCTCTGCGCCCAGCCGCGCCGCCTGACCTCGGCCAGCGCCCGCCCGGTGAACTTGGCCCGGGGCAGCAGCGGCATCACCGCCTCCGGCGGCTCCCAGGCCAGCAGCACCTGGGCGGCCGAGCCGGCGGTCATCGGCAGCACCGAGCCGACCGGCACGGTGTCCCGCAGCCCGCTGGCCCGTTCCGCAGCGGCCACGCAGATCCGCTCGTCGGCCCGGCGCAGGTAGAGCTGGGCGCTCTCGCCGGTGGCGTCCCGTAGGGCGGCCAGCAACGGCTCGGCGGCGGTCAGGAGCACGTCCGGCGCCGCGTTCGCCAGCTCACCGAGCCGGGGCCCCGGGCGCCATCGGCCCTGGGTGTCCCGGACGAGCATCCGGTGGATCTCCAGCGCCTGTGCCAGCCGGTGCGCGGTGGCCCGGGGCAGCTTGGTGCGTTCGACGAGTTCGGCCAGGCTGGCGCCGTCGACACAGGCGGCCAGGATGACCACCGCCTTGTCGAGAACGCCGACACCGCTCATACTGTGTCCCACAAGCCGAAACATACCTCCCAGAATTTAGGATGTCCAGATGGTGGGAGTCACTCCGAAATCAACGTCGCCCCGGACCCTGGCCGAGAAGGTCTGGGATGCGCACGTCGTGCGGTCCGCCGATGGTGAGCCGGATCTGCTCTTCATCGACCTCCACCTGCTGCACGAGGTGACCAGCCCGCAGGCCTTCGACGGGCTGCGGCTCGCCGGCCGGCGGGTCCGCCGTACCGACCTGACGCTGGCGACCGAGGACCACAACACCCCGACCGGGTACGCCGACCCCGGATTCGCCAGCCGCCGTGGTGACCTGCTCACCATCGCCGACCCCACATCGCGTACCCAGATCGAGACACTGCGCCGCAACTGCGCCGAGTTCGGCGTACGGCTGCACCCGCTGGGCGACGAGAACCAGGGCATCGTGCACGTCATCGGGCCGCAGCTCGGGGTGACCCAGCCCGGTATGACGATCGTGTGCGGTGACTCGCACACCGCCACCCACGGCGCCTTCGGTGCGCTGGCCTTCGGCATCGGTACCAGTGAGGTCGAACACGTCCTGGCGACCCAGACGCTGCCGCAGGCCCGGCCGAAGACCATGGCGGTGAACGTGGTCGGCGAACTGGCGCCCGGGGTGACCGCCAAGGACCTCGTCCTGGCGCTGATCGCCCAGGTCGGCACCGGCGGGGGCCGGGGCCACATCGTGGAGTACCGGGGCGAGGCGATCCGGGCGCTCTCCATGGAGGGGCGCATGACGGTGGCCAACATGTCCATCGAGTGGGGCGCCAAGGCCGGCATGATCGCGCCGGACGAGACCACCTTCGCGTACCTGAAGGGCCGGCCCAACGCCCCGCAGGGGGCCGACTGGGACGCCGCGGTGGCGTACTGGCGGACCCTGCCCACCGACGAGGGCGCGGTCTTCGACACCGAGGTGACCCTGGACGCCAGCCGGATCAGTCCCTTCGTCACCTGGGGCACCAACCCGGGCCAGGGGGCGGCGCTGAACGACGTCGTGCCGGCCCCGGAGGAGTTCGGCACCGACGCGGAGCGGACCGCCGCCCGCCGGGCCCTGGAGTACATGGACCTGCGCCCCGGCACGGCCCTGCGGGACGTGCCGGTGGACGTGGTCTTCGTCGGCTCCTGCACCAACGGCCGGCTGGAGGACCTCCGGGCCGCCGCCGACGTGCTGCGCGGGCACCGGGTCGCCGACGGGGTACGGATGCTCGTCGTACCCGGTTCGGCGGCGGTCCGCGCGGCGGCCGAGGCCGAGGGGCTGGACAAGGTCTTCACCGACGCCGGTGCCGAGTGGCGCTTCGCCGGCTGCTCCATGTGCCTGGGCATGAACCCGGACACTCTCGCGCCCGGCGAGCGGTCGGCGTCGACCTCCAACCGCAACTTCGAGGGCCGGCAGGGCCGGGGCGGGCGTACCCATCTGGTGTCGCCGCCGGTTGCCGCCGCCACCGCCGTCGTCGGCCGGCTGGCCGCTCCCGCCGATCTCTGAAGGGCAGTCGAATGGACAAGTTCACCGTGCACGACGGCACCGCCGTACCACTCCGCCGTTCCAATGTGGACACCGATCAGATCATCCCGGCGGTGTACCTCAAACGGGTGACGCGGACAGGTTTCGCCGATGGTCTGTTCAGCGCCTGGCGGGAGGACCCGGCATTCGTTCTCAACGATGAAAAGTATTCCGGAGCGTCGATCCTGTTGGCGGGTCCGGAGTTCGGTACCGGCTCCTCCCGTGAACACGCCGTGTGGGCGTTGCGCGACTGGGGGTTCAAGGTCGTGATCTCGCCGCGCTTCGGCGACATCTTCCGGGGCAACGCTCTCAAGGAGGGACTGCTGCCGGTCGAGCTGGAATTGAAGGCCATCGAAGAGCTGTGGGACCTCGTGGAGCGGGAGCCAGGCACGGTGATCACCGTCGACCTGACCGCCCGGCAGGTCCGGCAGGGGGACGCCGCCTGGTCCTTCCCGCTCGACGATTTCAGCCGCTGGCGGCTGATGGAGGGCTTGGATGACATTGGACTGACCCTCCGGCACGAGGCCGACATCACCACGTTCGAGGCGACCCGGCCCCCGTTCCTTCCGGTCGTGGCCTAGTCCGTACGCCCGATAGCACCGCCGATTTCGCCCCCGCCGGTCAGCCGGCGGGGGCGAATCCGTTACGACACAAGGGCTTTTTTCCGGCAGATGTTTGTGTCCTGGTAGCACAGGGCATACCGTGCGCGCAGAATGGCACGCGGAGTCCAGTTGCACAATCAGGAGGAAGTCGTGAACAAGGCCGAGCTCATCGAGGCGCTCGCCGCTCGCCTGGGGGACCGGAAGACGGCCACGGCCGCGCTCGACGCGGTCCTCGCAGAGGTACAGGCGGCGGTCACCAAGGGCGAACGGGTGGCGATCACCGGTTTCGGAGTCTTCGAGAAGCGGGTGCGGGGGCCACGAACAGCCCGGAACCCGCGTACCGGCGAGGCGGTGAAGGTCAAGAAGACGTCGGTGCCGACATTCCGCCCGGGTGCCGGCTTCAAGGAGATGGTCGCCAGCGGCAAGGCGCCGAAGAGCACCGCGGCAGCGAAGAAGACCACCGCTGCCGCCGCCGCCAAGACCACCACCGCGAAGGCCGCCGGCGCCAAGGCCACCACGGCCAAGGCGACCACCGCGAAGGCGACCACGGCGAAGGCCGCCGGGGCGAAGGCCACCGGTGCCAAGGCCACCACGGCCAAGGCGACCGGTACGAAGGCCACCGCCACCAAGAAGGCCGCGCCGGCCAAGGCGGCGACCAAGACGACCGCTGCGAAGGCGACCACCGCCAAGGCGGCCACCAAGAAGGCGGCGCCGGCCAAGAAGACGGCCACCAAGACGACCGCCGCCGCGAAGAGCACCACGGCGGCGACCAAGAGCGCGACGAAGAGCGCGGCCACCAAGAGCGCGACGAAGAGCGCCACCAAGAGCGCCACCAAGGCGGCGAAGAAGGCCCCGGCCAAGAAGGCCGCAGCCAAGCGCTGACCACTGCACCACAGGGGCGTCCACCAGCGGCGGTGGGCGCCCTTTGCATGTCCGAACGCCCGACGGTGTCGCCCGGCACGCCCCGGTCGCGGTGCCCGTACGGCTCCACGCCCATTGCTCCGGGCGCCGGAGCGGTCGACAATCGCGCGCAGACCGCCTCCCCCACCCTGCCCGGAGTGCCGATGCGTCACCCCCGCACCGCGACCGCCGCCACCTGTCTCGGCGTGCTCCTGCTCGTCGACGTCCTCCGGGTGTGGCTGCCCGCGATCATCACCATCTTCGGCCAGGCCGCGTCCACCCCGGCGGAACTGATGGGCGCCTTCGCGCTCGGCTGGTTCCTGCTGCCCCTGGCCGCTCCGGCGTTGATCCGTCGGACCGGTACCCGGAAGGTCGCCCTGGCCGGGGCGCTCGGGCTCGCCGCCAGCCGGCTGGCGCTGACCGCCGCACCGGGCGGACAGGTGCAGCTCTACCTGGCCAGCGCCGGCCTGCTCGCCGGACTGGTCTGGCTCACGGCCGCCGCAGCCAGCGGGGTACGACCCCGGTCCGGACTGGTGCTGGGACTGGCCCTCGGCGCGGTCGGGCACACCGTGCTGGACACGTACGACCTGGTGTGGCGCGGTGGTGCGACGGCCTGGACGGTCAGTGCCGTGCTCGCCGGGCTCCTCGTCGTGGCGCAGGCCGGTGTGCCGGAGACGCGGACACCCGGCGCCACCCGGGCCTGGTGGCCGGTCGGTCCGGTACTGCTGCTCGCCGGCATGGTGGCGCTCTCCCCGGCGCTGGCCGGTACGGCGGTGTCGTACCTCGGTGGTGCGGCCGGTACGGCCCGGTCGCTGCCCTGGCACGGACTGCCGCAGGGGCTGCTCGGCGCCGCCGCGACCGGACTGTTCGTCCTGGCCGCCCACGCCTGGCCGGATGCCGGGCACCGCAGAACGGCCCGGTGGGCCGCGTCGGCCGTACTGCTCGCCGGGACGGCGCTCTTCGCGCTGCACCAGCCACTGCTGCTGGTACCGGCGATCCTGCTCACCGCGCTCGGGCTCGGCGCCTGCCTGCGGCTGACCGACGCGGTGGCCGTACCCGTGGCCGGTGCCCGGCCCGACCCCCGCGCTGCGGTACGGGCGGCCTACGCGGCGGCCGGCGGGATGCTGGTCTTCGCGGTCGCCGCGGTCGGCTACTACGCCGCCTACGACCTCGGGTACCCCAACGGCTGGGTACCGGTCGCCGTCGCGGTCGTGCCGGCCCTGGCCGCGCTCCGGTCCCCGGCGCGTCGGCCGGAGGCCCGGGGCGCTGATGCGCCGCCGGCAACGAGGGCTGCGGGGCGTCGGCCGGAGGCCCGGATGTCCGGCCTGCGGTTGGCCGGTGGGCTCGCCCTGGCCAGCCTGCTCGCCGCGATACTGGCGGTACCCGTCGCACCGGCCCGCACGGCACCGGCGGCTGCCCCCGCCGGTCCGGCCGGCACCGCTGGCCCAGCCGCTGTCGGTCCGGCCGCTGTCGGTCCGGCCGCTGTCGGTCCGGCCGCTGTCGGTCCGGCCGCTGTCGGTCCGGCCGCTGTCGGTCCGGCCGCTGTCGGTCCGGCCGGTCCGGTCCGGCTGGTGGCGTACAACATCCGGATGGGATTCGGCCTGGACGGCCGGCTCGACCTCACCGGGCTGGTCGACGTCCTCGCCGGGCAACGACCGGACGTGCTGGTGCTCAGCGAAGTGGACCGGGGTTGGCTGCTCAACGGCGGACACGACACCCTCGACCTGCTCGCCGGTCGGCTACGGCTGCCGTACGTCTTCGCGCCGGCCGCCGACCCGGTGTGGGGGGACGCGGTACTCACCCGCTTCCCGGTCCGGGACGCCCGGACGCTCCGGCTGCCGGACGTCGGTGCGCCCACCGGGGCACAGGCCCTCGCGGTCACCGTCGATCTGCCCGGTGGGGAACTCGTGGTCGTCTCCACCCACCTGCAACCGCCGCCGGACACCGGTCCGGTGGTGCAGGCCCGTGCGGTGGCGCGCTTCGCCACCGGGTACGCCGCCGGCCGGCCGCTCGTGGTGGCCGGTGACCTCAACACCGAACCGGGTGACCCGGCGTTCGCCGAGTTCACGGCTGCCGGGCTGACCGACGCACTGGCCGCCGGGCGGCCGTTGGCCACCAGCCCGGCGGACCGTCCGGTCGAGCAGATCGACCACGTGTTCGTCTCGGCGCAGTTGCGTGGCCGGGACGTGGCCGCGGCCCGGAGTACCGCCTCGGACCATCTACCGGTGGCGGTGACCCTGGAGCAGCGTTAAGCCGGTGACCCTGGAGCGGGGGTGTTAAGAAGGGGCCCTTCCTCTACCGGAAACGTTAATAGGGGGCCCTTCCTTACAGGGGGTCGGCGGCGGCGAGCCGGTCGCCGACGAAGGCGAGCAGCCAGCCGCCGCCCTTCGGCGTCGTCCAGTCCGCGCCGGGGTCGACCGCGGTGCGACCCGGCACGTCGGACGCGCCGGTCACCGGGCGGGTGGCGAGTTGGGCCAGCGCGCCGGGCAGCACCCCGCCCTGGCTGCACACCACGACCGGGTCGTTGGCGGTGGCCAGGTGTACCAGCCGGCCGGCGGCAGCGAGGGCGTTCTCCGCCGGATCCTGCCCGGGGCGCGGCTCGTCGAAGTCGCCGTCCGCCTCGATCGCCAGGTCGAGCAGTCCGGCGAGCGGGTCGAGGGTCTGCACGCAGCGGCGCGCGGTGGCGGCGAGCAGGCGGACCGGCCGGACCAGGGCCAGCAGCGGGGCCAGCCGGCGCGCCTGCGCCCACCCGGTGTCGTCCAGCGGCCGGGCCACGTCCGGCCCGGACCAGGTGGCCCGCTTGCCGGCACTGGCGTGCCGGACCACGGCCAGCGCCCCGGTCACCGGGGGCAGGGTGGCGAAGGCCCGCAGTACCACCGCGTCGTGCGGGTAGCTGACCAGCCGGACCGCCTCGTCCACCGGCAGCCAGCGGATGTCGTCCACCTCGGTACCCGGTTGGAAACCGCCGCTGCCCACCGCCCGCATCGACCAGTAGTCGACCACCTTGGGGCGCCCCTCGCTGACGTACCGGACGCTGGGCAGCCGGACCTGGGGTACCGCCTGGACGTCGGACTCCTCGGCGACCTCCCGGACTGCGGCCAGTAGGGCCGGTTCCGCCGGTTCCAGCTTGCCCTTGGGCAGCGTCCAGTCGTCGTAGCGGGGCCGGTGCACCAGGCAGACCTCGACCCGGTCGCCGGCCGGACGCCAGGCCACCCCACCGGCGGCCCGGATCGTCGTCGCGTCCGTCACCCGCATCCGCTCCCGTCTCGTACCCATCACCGGGCCAGCCTATTTGCCGGTCCGGGCGCCCCGGGACGGCTCGCCGGCCGGGGCGCGGTGGACGGTCGGCCCGCTCCGGTGGCCCGGTGGTCGACCGGGTCCGGTGGTCGGGCGGACCTGCCGGTCTGCCCGGTCCGGTGGCCCGGTTCAGCCGGTGGCGCCGTCGGCCCGGTGCAGCAGCATCTCCTGGAGGTGCGGTGCCGGGCTCTCCGGCGTACCGGCCCGGTGGTGCCAGCTCCCGTCGGCGGCCAACTCGAACGCGGCCACCTCCGGGCTCATCGACGCGGTCAGCACGTGGTCGAGTTCGGCGCGGGCCACCGGGTCGGTCACCCGGACCAGGGCCTCCACCCGGCGGTCCAGGTTGCGGTGCATCAGGTCCGCCGAGCCCATCCAGAACTCCGCGTCGCCGTTGTTGCCGAACCGGAAGATCCGGGAGTGCTCCAGGAACCGGCCCAGGATCGACCGGACCCGGATGTTCTCCGACAGCCCCGGTACCCCCGGGCGCAGCGTGCACATCCCCCGGATCACCAGGTCGACGTGTACCCCGGCCTGCGACGCCCGGTAGAGCGCGTCCACGATCCGCTCGTCGACCAGCGAGTTCACCTTGAACTGGACCAGGCCCGGCATACCCGGGCGGGTGTGCGCGATCTCCCGTTCGATCCGTTCGATCAGCCCCTGCCGGATGCCCTGCGGGGCGACCAGCAGGCGCCGGTACGCGGTCTGCCGGCTGTACCCGGTGAGGACGTTGAACAGGTCGGTCAGGTCGGCACCGACCTCCGGGTCGGCCGTCAGCATCCCGAAGTCCTCGTAGAGCCGGGCGGTCTTCGGGTGGTAGTTGCCGGTACCGATGTGGCAGTAGCGCCGGATCTGGTTGCCCTCCTGGCGGACCACCAGGGCGGTCTTGCAGTGCGTCTTCAGGCCCACCAGGCCGTAGACGACATGGCAGCCGGCCCGTTCCAGTACCCGGGCCCAGCCGATGTTGGCCACCTCGTCGAAGCGGGCCTTCACCTCGACCAGCACCACCACCTGCTTGCCGGCGGCGGCGGCGTCGATCAGGGCGTCCACGATCGGCGAGTCGCCACTGGTCCGGTAGAGGGTCTGCTTGATGGCCAGTACGTCCGGGTCGGCGGCGGCCTGCTCGATGAAGCGCTGCACGCTGGTGGCGAACGAGTGGTACGGATGGTGCACCAGGATGTCCCCGTCCCGCAGGGTGGCGAAGACGCTGCGCGGCACCTCGCCCTCCACCAGACGGGGATGGGTGGCCGGCACGAACGGCCGGTCCTTCAGATCGGGCCGGTCGGACTCCTCGTAGACCTGCCACAGGGCGGCCAGGTTGAGCAGCCCCGGTACCCGCAACACGTCCTGGCTGTCCATGTCGAGTTCGCGGACGAGCAGGTCGAGGACGTGGTCGGAGATGGAGGCGGCCACCTCCAGCCGGACCGGCGGGCCGAACCGGCGCCGGGCCAGTTCCCGTTCCAGGGCCTGGAGCAGGTCCTCGTCCCGGTCCTCGTCGACCTCGACCTCGGCGTTGCGGGTGACCCGGAACAGGTGGCACTCGACCACCTGCATGCCGGAGAAGAGCTGCCCCAGGTGTACCGAGATGAGATCCTCGACGGGCAGGAAACGGACACCCGGCTGGTCCGGGTTGACCCGGACGAAACGCGGCACGTTGTTGGGCACCTTGACCCGGGCGAAGAGTTCCGATCCGCCGTCCGGGTCCCGGACGGTCACGGCCAGGTTCAGCGACCGGTTGGAGATGTACGGGAACGGGTGGGCCGGGTCGACGGCCAGCGGGGTGAGGACCGGGAAGATGTGTTC
>NZ_WVUH01000304.1 GCF_017614955.1 Micromonospora echinofusca | reverse complement strand
ACCAGTTGCTGGCCGGGGCGGTGGTGGCCGAGGCGGTGATGTGCCGGCTGGGTGTGGAGTCGCTGGACATCTGCCCGTGGGCGCTGCGTGAGGGCGTCATCCTGCGTCGGCTGGACC
Organism: Micromonospora echinofusca; assembly: GCF_017614955.1. GTDB lineage: Bacteria > Actinomycetota > Actinomycetes > Mycobacteriales > Micromonosporaceae > Micromonospora > Micromonospora echinofusca_A. The sequence goes on along the minus strand of NZ_WVUH01000304.1, from coordinate 8,735 downwards.
AGCTCGAATCCGCCTGATCCCGGCCACTGCGGGCTGACCCCCGCTCCGGAAATATGAGACTTTTGTCGGCTTTTGCGGAGGTGGTACTCGCCGGGCCGGGCTACCCTGATATACGTGACTTCCCCTGCCCCCGTGCTTCTCTCCAGCTCCTCGGTCTTCCCGGAGCCGACCGCGGCGGCCTTCCAGTTGGCCGCCGCGCTCGGCTACGACGGCATCGAGGTGATGGTCTGGACCGACGCGGTGAGCCAGGACGCGGGCGCCCTGCGCGGTCTCTCCGCCCACTACGGGGTACCGGTGCTCTCGGTGCACGCCCCCTGCCTGCTGGTCACCCAGCGGGTCTGGAGCCCGGACCCGTGGGAGCGGCTGCGTAGGGCCGCCGAGCTGGCCGAGACGCTGGAGGCGCCGACGGTCGTGGTGCACCCGCCCTTCACCTGGCAGCGGGACTACGCCCGGTCCTTCGCCGACGGGCTGGGCCGGGTGGCCGACCGGTTCGGTGGCCTGCGGTTCGCGGTGGAGAACATGTACCCGGTCCGAATGGCCGGCCGGGAGTTCGTCCCCTACGTGCCCGGCTGGGACCCGACCGACACCGGGTACGACGCGTACACGCTCGACGTGTCGCACTGCGCCGCGTCGCACACCGACTCGCTGGAGATGGCCGACCGGATGGGCGCCGGCCTGGCCCACGTGCATCTCGGGGACGGCACCGGCGAGGGGCGCGACGAGCACCTCGTGCCCGGCCGGGGCAACCAGCCCTGCGCCGAACTGCTCTCTTCGCTCGCCGGTCGCGGCTTCACCGGGGCGGTCGCGGTCGAGGTGGCCACCCGTCGGGCCAAGAGCCGCGCCGAGCGCGAGGCGGACCTGCGTGCCGCGCTCGACTTCGCCCGCGAGCACCTGACCACCCCGACCCCGGTCGACGCCTGACCCGTCCGGCAGGCTGCCCGCGTCGACCATGAAGTTGTGGTGGGCGTCATGCGACCCCGTGGGCTTTTTGTGCCCACCACAACTCCATGATCGGCAAGGCGGGGCGGTCAGCTCACCGGGGTGAGGGACTGCGGCTGGGCCTGCTCGACGACCGCCGCCCGCTTACGGGCCCGGTGCGCGGCCACGTGCGACCGGGTGGCGCACCGTTCCGAGCAGAACCGTCGGCAGCAGTTCGACGAGGTGTCCAGGTAGACGTTGCCACACCGCTCGTCGGCGCAGACCCCGAACCGGGCGCTGCCGTACTCGCAGAGCCAGACCGACAGCCCCCAGACCGCCCCGGCGAGGTACTCCGCGCTCACCGAGGCGCCCCGGCTGGTCACGTGCATGTGCCAGTCGCTGGAGTCGTGCCCGGAGATGCGGGGCTGGACCGGGTACGCCTCCAGCAGCGCGTTCAGCTCCGCGACCGCGTCCGCGTCCCGGCCCGAGGTGCCGTACTCGAAGATGTCCCGCAGGCGCTTCTGTGCCCGGCGGAAGGTGGCCAGATCCCGTTCGGCCACCTCGTCCCGCATCCAGGCGTGCTCGTCGGGGAAGAGGGACCGCAGGTCGTCGAGGTCGTCCAGGCGGGCGTTGACGAGGTCAACACCCGTCCGGGCGTACGCGTCGAAGTTCACACTCCAACGGTAGACGACTCACGCCGGTCGCGGTGCGTCGATGTAATGGGGGAGGAACCGGGCGTACCCGTCGGTGATGAGGCTCGTGCTCTCCCGGATGCCGGCCCCGGCGGACTCCCCGCCGACCACCCAGCTGCCCAGTACCACCCGGTTGCCCGAGAACTCGGGTAGGGCGTGGAACTGCTGGTAGCACCAGCCCTCGGCGCCGTAGATGCCCGGATTGGCGATCTCCTCGGCGGCGGTGACGATCCGCACCGAGGCGCCCTCCCGGCCGAGCAGCGGCTTGACGACGTACTCGGTCATGCCCCGGGGCGAGTCCAGGAACGCGGGCAGAAGATAGGGGTGGTCGGGGTACAGCTCCCAGAGCACGGCGAGCAGGGCCTTGTTGGAGAGCAGCAGCTTCCAGGCCGGTTCGATCCAGGTGGTCGGGGTACCCGGCTCCACCGCCAGCCGGCCGTACGGCTCGGCCAGCATCCACTCCCAGGGGTAGAGCTTGAAGCAGGTGGTGATCGGCTGGTCCGCCGCGTCCCGGAACCGCCGGCCGTCCCAGCCGATGCTGAGCATCGGGATCAGCTTGGCCTTCAGCCCCGCCTGCCGGGCGGTCTCGGCGATGTACCCGGCGGTCATCTGGTCCTCGCCGGACTCCTCCTCGTTCGACCAGGCGACGTGCACCAACGGGTCGTGCAGTTCCTTGCCGATCCGGTGCCAGGTCTCCACCAGCCGCTCGTGCAGGCTGTTCCACTGGTCCCGGTCGGGGTGCGTGTCCTCCAGCCAGAACCACTGGATGATGCCCGCCTCGACCAGCGACGTCGGGGTGTCCGCGTTGTACTCCAGCAGCTTCGGCGGCCAACTGCCGTCGTAGGCGAGGTCGAACCGGCCGTACAGGGTGGGCGGCTGCTCACGCAGGGACCGGGCCACCGCCTCCGCCGCCCAGTCCGGGATGCCGAAGTCCGCGTACCGGTTGCGGGCCACCACGTGCTCGGCGGCGGTCACCGCCATCCGGTGCAGCTCCTCGGTCGCCTCCTCCAACCGGTACACCTCGTCCAGCTCGAAGGCGTACGCGGCGGTCTCGTCCCAGTACGACATCACCTCGCCGTCGGGCAGCTCGGTGTCGACGTAGATCAACCCCTGCTGCCCGATGGTGGTGTGCCAGTCGGGGCGGGGGGTGGTGGCGACCCGGCGCACCGGTCAGCCGCCGCAGGAGGCGAGGTGGGTGCCGAAGCCACCCCGCTCGGGGACGACGGCCGCCGCACCGGCGCCGGACGTCCCGGTCGTCGTGCGCGCGTCGACCGTCGGTACCTGCATGGCGACGACGACGGTGTCGCCGCCGCCGAGCGGGCCCATCGCGCAGTCGTCGTCATCGTCGTCGTCGGAGGTCATGTTGCAGCCGGAGAGGGCGAGCGCGAGGGCGGTCAGGGCACCGAGCTGCACGGTGGCCGACCGCAGTCGGCGCCGGGGGCGTTGTTCCACGTGAACGTTGTAGCCGATGGACGCCAGTCTGTCCCTCCCCCGGAAAGCCTGTAAGGAAGGGCCCCTTCCTATCGTTTTCGGTATAGGAAGGGCCCCTTGTTAACAACTGCCCGGGTGCGGGAGAACCTGCTGTCGCGGTGCCGCCGCCGCGCGGCGGGCCGGGGTCGTGGGACGTTACGCTCGGCTCATGCTCCGTTCGGTCATTCTCGCCGCCGCCCGGTCATCCCGGGTCGAGCGGCTCGTCGAGACGGCCCCCTACACCCGGGACGTCGTCCGCCGGTTCGTCGCCGGCACCGGCACCGACGACGCGCTGCGCGCAACCCGCGAGCTCGTCGCCGAGGGCCTCACCGTCACCCTCGACCACCTCGGCGAGGACACCGTCAACCCCGAGCAGGCCGACGCGACGCGGGACGCGTACGTCACGCTGCTCGCCGCGCTCTCCGCCGCCGGGCTCACCCCGGCCGCCGAGGTCAGCCTGAAGCTCTCCGCCCTCGGGCAGATGTTCGACGAGCAGCTGGCGTACGAGAACGCGCGGGCGATCTGCGCCGCCGCCGCCCAGGCGGGCACCACGGTCACCCTGGACATGGAGGACCACACCACCACCGACTCGACGTTGGACATCCTGGCGAAGCTCCGCGAGGACCACCCGGGTACCGGCGCGGTGCTCCAGGCGTACCTGCGGCGCACCGAGTCCGACTGTCGTGACCTGGCCGGCGCGGGTTCCCGGGTACGGCTGTGCAAGGGCGCCTACCGGGAACCGGAGTCGGTGGCGTACCAGTCGGCCCGCGAGGTGGACAAGTCGTACGTCCGGTGCATGAACATCCTGATGTCCGGCGACGGGTACCCGATGCTGGCCACCCACGACCCCCGGCTGATCGCGATCGGCGAGGACCGGGCCCGCTGGTTCGACCGGGGACCGGACCGGTTCGAGTTCCAGATGCTCTACGGCATCCGCCCGGAGGAGCAGTCCCGCCTGGTCGGCGAGGGGTACACGGTCCGGACCTACGTCCCGTACGGCACCGAGTGGTACGGCTATCTCATGCGCCGGCTCGCCGAGCGCCCCGCCAACCTGGCCTTCTTCGGCCGGGCGCTGGTCTCCCGGAAGTAGCGGCCCGGCAGGAGGTAGCGGCTCGGCAGGAAGCGGCGGCTCGTGACGGCGGTGGCGGTGGTCACCGCCGGTCGGTCGGGGTGGCCCGGATGGCCGCCTCGATGCCGTCCAGCAGCACCGTGAGCCCGGCACGGAACGTCTCCCGGGCCTCCTGCTCCAGGTAGGGCACCGTCTCGTCGTCGAGTTGGAACGCGCCCTCGGACTCCATGCCGGCGACCATGGGGAAGCGCGCGGCGAAGTCCGGGGCGACCTCGGTGAGCATGGCGGAGCGGGCGTACCACCACTCCTCGTCGCTCAGTCCGGTGGCGGAGGCGGCCTGGCGGGCCTCGCTTACCGTCTGGGCGGTACCCCGGACGAACTGGAACAACGCGCTGATGATCCGGCGTCGGGCGGTGGCCGGCAGGCCGGTGCCGTGCATGATCCCGGCCACCGTCTCCAGCATCGCGTACTCGTGCGGGCCGAGCACCGGACGGGCCTGGGAGACCTGGAGCACCCACGGGTGGCGCAGGTAGAAGCCCCACACGTCCTCGGCCCAGGCGGTCAGGCCGGCCCGCCAGCCGCCCTCGGTGGGGTGTGCGGTGGCGAGTTCGGCGTGGATCCGGTCGTACATCAGGTCCAGCAGTTCGGCCTTGTTCGGGACGTAGGTGTAGAGCGCCATCGCGGTCCGGCCGAGCCGCTCACCCACCGCGCGCATGGAGAGCCCGGCCATGCCGTGCTCGTCGGCGAGGGCGATGGCCGCGTCCAGGATGACGTCCACGCTCAGCCCGGGTCGGGGTCCGGGCGCGGTCCGCGTGGCGGCGGAGCCGGGGGTACGCCAGAGCAGGGTCATCGAACGCCGCTGGTCGCCCTGGCCGGCGAAGACCACCAACTTGCAACTCCTTACATCGTAAAGTAACGTGGCGCAGCTAACTCTTTACTGCGTAAGGATATCAGCCATGGAACTCGCCCCCGCCGGCCGCCCGATGGCGGCGGACAGCCACGACGTGATCGAGATCCGGGGCGCCCGGGAGAACAACCTCGCCGACATCTCCCTGGACATCCCCAAGCGCCGGCTCACCGTCTTCACCGGGGTCTCCGGTTCCGGCAAGTCGTCCCTGGTCTTCGGCACCGTCGCGGCCGAGTCCCAACGACTGATCAACGAGACCTACACCGCCTTCATCCAGTCCTTCATGCCCAGCCTGGGCCGCCCCGACGTGGACGCGCTGCGCAACCTCAGCGCGGCCATCGTGGTCGACCAGGAGCGGATGGGCGCGAACTCCCGGTCCACGGTCGGCACCGCGACCGACGCCCACACCATGCTGCGCATCATCTTCAGCCGGCTCGGTACCCCGTACGCCGGCACGTCGACCGCGTTCAGCTTCAACAGCCCGGAGGGCATGTGCCCGACGTGCGAGGGACTGGGCCGGGTCTCCGACGTCGACCTCGACGAACTCGTCGACCGGGACCGCTCGCTCAACGACGGTGCGATCACCGTGCCGAACTTCCACCCCGGTAGCTGGTACTGGTCCAGCCTGGCCCACTCCGGCCTGGTCGACCCCGACGTCAGGCTGCGCGACTACACCCCGGAACAGTGGGCCGACCTGCTGCACAAGCCCCCCACCAAGATGAAGATCGGTGGCACGAACGTCACCTACGAGGGCCTGCTGGTCAAGGTCCGACGGCTCTACCTGGCCAAGGACCGGGAATCGATGCAGCCGCACATCCGGGCCTTCGTCGACCGGGCGGTGTGTTTCACCCGCTGCCCGGACTGTGCCGGCGCCCGGCTCAAACCGGCCGCCCTGGCCGCCCGGATCTCCGGTCGCAACATCGCCGAGTGCGCGGCCATGCAGATCACCGACCTGGCCGCGTTCGTCCGGGAGATCGACGATCCCTCGGTGGCACCGCTGCTGGCCACCCTCCGGGGCACCCTGGACTCGCTGGTGGAGATCGGACTGGGCTATCTCAGCCTGGACCGGGAGTCGGCGACCCTCTCCGGCGGCGAGGCACAGCGGGTCAAGATGGTCCGGCACCTCGGCTCCAGCCTGACCGACGTGACCTACGTCTTCGACGAGCCCACCGTCGGGCTGCACCCGCACGACATCCAGCGGATGAACGGACTGCTGCTCCGGCTGCGGGACAAGGGGAACACCGTACTGGTGGTCGAGCACAAGCCGGAGACGATCATGATCGCCGACCACGTGGTCGACCTCGGGCCGGGCGCCGGCCCGGACGGCGGCCGGCTCTGCTACGCCGGAGACGTGGCCGGGCTGCGCCGGTCGGGCACGCTGACCGGCCGACACCTCGACCACCGGGCCGCGCTCAAGCCGGAGGTACGCAAGGCACAGGGCGAACTGACCATCGCCGGCGCCAACCTGCACAACCTGAAGGACGTCACCGTCGACATCCCGCTCGGCGTACTGACCGTGGTCACCGGGGTGGCCGGGTCGGGGAAGAGTTCCCTGATCCACGGCGCGCTGCCGCGCCGGGACGACGTGGTGGTCGTCGACCAGTCGGCCATCCGGGGTTCCCGGCGCAGCAACCCGGCGACCTACACCGGTCTGCTCGACCCGGTCCGGACGGCGTTCGCCCGGGCCAACGGGGTGAAGGCCGCGCTGTTCAGCGCGAACTCCGAAGGGGCCTGCCCGAACTGCAAGGGCATCGGACTGGTCTACACCGACCTGGCGATGATGGCCGGGGTGGCCACCGTCTGCGAGGAGTGCGAGGGGCGACGGTTCACCCCCGAGGTGCTCACCTACACGCTGCGGGGCCGCACCATCAGCGACGTACTGGCGATGTCCGTCGCCGAGGCCCGGGACTTCTTCACCAGCGGCCCGGCCCGGGTGATCCTGGACCGGCTCGCCGACGTCGGGCTGGGCTACCTCGGCCTCGGTCAACCGCTCACCACGCTCTCCGGCGGGGAACGGCAGCGCCTCAAGCTGGCCATCCACATGTCCGGGAAGGCCGCCACGTACGTGCTGGACGAGCCGACCACCGGACTGCACCTGGCCGACGTCGACCAGCTCCTGGCCCTGCTGGACCGACTGGTCGACGACGGCAACACGGTCGTCGTGATCGAGCACCACCAGGCGGTGATGGCACACGCCGACTGGATCGTCGACCTCGGACCGGGGGCCGGCCACGACGGCGGCCGGGTCGTCTTCACGGGTACCCCGGCGGACCTGGTCGCCGACGCCGACACCCTGACCGCCCGGCACCTGCGTGGGTACCTGCGGGGCCGCTGACCCCGGTCGGCCCGTGCACCGACGGTGTCCCCGGGCGTCGTAGGCTCCGGCGGTGACCGGGGTCGACCAGCCGTCGAGGCCACGCCGGTGGTGGCCCGTGGGCCTCGCGTCGGCGGCAGCCGCCGCGCTGCTCGGTGCCGTGCTGCCGACCACCCTGCTGTCCGGTCCCGACGCCGGCCCCCCGGCACCGGCGGCCAGCCCGCGCCCCGGTGACCCACCCGCCGTCCTGGCCCGCTGGCTCGGCGAACGGATCGGCGCGGAACTGCACCGGCAGGCCGGTGCGCTGCTGCGGGGCGACGAGGCGGCCTGGCTGGCGGTCGCCGAGCCGCCCGCGCAGCCCGACCTGCGCCGCCGGTACGCCGCGCTGCGGGCGATGCAGGTCAGCGTGTGGCAGGCCGAACCGGTGGGCGTCCCGGAACCCGTCGACGGCCAGCCGGGGCAGTGGCAGCTCCGGGTGGTGCACCGGCACTGCTTCGTCGATCCGGACTGCCTGCCCGCCCCGGTACAGGTGCAGACCCGCTGGCGGCTGGTGGCCGGGGTGCCCCGGCTGCTGGCCGTCGACCCGGTGGGCGGGACGACCGGTAGCCGGCCGTGGGAGGTCAGCGAGCTGGCCGTGACGGTCGGGGAGCGGACCCTGGTGGCGACCACCCCCGCGTTGCGCGGGCAACTGCCCGCCCTGCTCAGGGACGCGGAGGAGGCGGCCCGGACCGCCGACCGGTACGCCGTCGGTACGCCGCCGACCCGGTACGTCGTCTACTACGCCGGGGCGGGGGAGTGGCGGCGCTGGTTCGGTGGCGGTCGCGCCGGGTGGACCGCCGGCTACGCGGTCTCCACCGGAGGCCGGCACGAGGTCGTGCTCAACTCGGTCGGGCTGCGGGACGGCTTCGTCGACGACCTGCTGCGTCACGAACTGACCCACGTCGCCACGCTGCCGGTCCGTGACCCGTCGGCGGACGAGACCTGGTGGCTGGTGGAGGGGCTGGCCGAGCTGGCCGGTGCCGGTGGCCGACCGGTGGCCCGGTACCAGGAACTGCCGCAGGTGCGGCGGCTCGTGACCGGCGACTGGAACGGCCGGCTCGACGGCGCGGCGCCACCGGCCGGGGCGGGAGCGGACCGGGTCGCCGCCGGCTACGGTGTCGGTTACCTGGCGGTACGTCACCTGGCGCTGCGGTACGGCGAGCAGGCGCTGGTGGCGTTCGTCCGGGCGGTGCTGCACGACCGGCGGACCCTCGACGAGGCTGCCCGGCGGGCGTTCGGCGGGCACTGGGCGGTGTTGCACGAGGAGTGCGTGGCGGCCGTCCGCGTCGCGGTGGCCGGGGACTGACGTCCGGGTGGGCCGGGGAC
>NZ_WVUH01000303.1 GCF_017614955.1 Micromonospora echinofusca | reverse complement strand
GGCCACCCCGATGGCGAAGTCGCCGCCCTCGGGGGAGACCGTGGTGTCGGTGACGGTGAAGTACATGACGTACCGGCCGTCGAGGAACCGCACGTCCGGGGCCCAGAAGCCGGCGCCGGGTGCGGCGTACGGCGGCTGCTGGTCGGCGGTGAACGCGTCGCCGACGTACGTCCAGCGGACCAGGTCGGCCGAGCGGGCGGTGGGGATGCGGTGGAAGACCCGTTCGCCCTCGTGCAACGGGTCGGTGGTGCCGTACGCGTACCAGAATCCGTCCTGGCCCCGGACGATCACGGGGTCGGCGAAGGTGTCGGCGAACTCGGCCGAGATCGGGTTGCGCAGTGCCGGCCGGGGGTCCCGGCCGGCGACCGCCGGTGCCGGGGTGACCGTGGCCAGGAGCAGCCCGAGTACGGCGGTGATCGCGCCGCCGCGGTGGAGGTGTCCCATCAGACCTGCCTCAGGGGGTCGGGGGAGGGGTCGGCGCGGCGTCGGCCGCGTCGGTGCCCCGTTTCTACAACGTTGTATCCAACGTTGTAAAGACCGTCACCGTGACGTCCGAAACCCGCTCGGTGTTCTACCGGTACGGCCGTAGGCTGGCGCGCGTGCTGCTGACCGCCCCACCCCGACCGTCCGTGACCACCCGACTCGCCCCGGTCCTGCCGCTGCTCGCGGCCGGGGTCACCGTGCTGCTGTGGGCCTCCGCGTTCGTCGCGATCCGACACGTCGGGACGGACTTCTCCCCGGGGGCGCTCACCCTCGGGCGGCTCCTGGTGGCCAGCGTCGTGCTGGGCGCGCTGCTGCTGGCCCGGGGCGTGACCGTGGCGCGGCGTCCGGCCGGGACCGCCGACCGGTGGCCGGCCCGGTCGCACTGGTGGCTGGTGGCGGTGTGCGGGGTGACCTGGTTCGGCGCGTACAACGTCGCGTTGAACGCCGCCGAGCAGCGGGTCGACGCCGGTACGGCCGCGATGCTGGTCAACATCGGTCCGGTGCTGATCGCCGTGCTGGCCGGGCTGCTGCTCGGTGAGGGCTTCCCGGGCGGCCTGGCCGCCGGCGGCGCGGTCGCCTTCGCCGGGGTGGTGCTGATCGCGGTCGCCACCCCCGGCCGGCAGGCCGACCGCTGGGGCGTGCTGCTCGGTCTGGTCGCTGCGGTGACCTACGCGGTCGGCGTGGTCGCCCAGAAGCCGCTGCTGGCGTCCGCCTCCGCCCTGCCGGTGACCTGGCTGGCCGCCACCGTCGGCGTGGTGGTCTGCCTGCCGTTCGCCCCGGCGCTGCTGCGCGAGGTGGCGGCGGCCGACGTCCCGGCGGTGGGCTGGCTGCTCTACCTCGGCGTGTTCCCCACCGCGTTGGCCTTCACCACCTGGGCGTACGCCCTGGCCCGGACGTCCGCCGGTCGGCTGGCGGCGACCACCTACCTGGTGCCGTCGGTGACGGTGCTGCTGGCCTGGGTGCTGCTGGACGAGGTGCCCGCCGCCCTGGCCCTGCTCGGTGGGGCGCTCTGCCTGGGCGGGGTCTACCTGTCCCGCCGGCCGGCCCGCCGGACCACCGACGGCTGAGCCGGGCGTCCGTCCCGCCGGCGGGCTGAGCCGGGCGTCCGCTCCCCGGCGACCGGCCTTCGTTGCGAATATATTTAAGTTTCTTTATATTTTGGGAGCGCTCGACACCCGTCGACCGGTTACCGTCGCCGCCCGGCTGGCGGAGATCCGACTGGAGGAGCCCCGTGACGCGTATCGGCAGATCCGTCCTCGCCGCCGGCCTCGTCGCGGCAACGGCCGTGGCGTCCTGGGGGGTGACCGTCGTGGCGCACGCGGCGACGACACCGACCGCGACGTTCAGCAGGGTCGCCGACTGGGGATCCGGCTACGAGGGCAGATACACCATCACCAACGGCGGGTCGAGCACCGTCGGCTCGTGGCGGCTGGAGTTCGACCTGCCGGCCGGCACCACCATCGGCTCCTCCTGGGACGCCCTGCTGACCAGTGCCGGGCAGCACCACACCTTCACCAACCAGTCCTGGAACGGCACCATCGCGCCCGGCGCCTCGGTGACCTTCGGCTTCATCGGCAACGGGTCGGGCACCCCTTCCGGCTGTCTGCTCAACGGTCAGCCCTGCGGCGGCGGCACCACGCCGCCGACCACGACCCCGCCGACCACCACGCCGCCACCCACCGGCACACCACCGCCCGCGACCACCCCGGTGGCGGCCAACGGGCAGCTGCGGGTCTGCGGCCGGCAGCTCTGCAACCGCAACGGCAAGCCGATCCAGTTGCGCGGCATGAGCACCCACGGCCTCCAGTGGTACGCCAACTGCGCGACCCCCGGGTCGCTCGACGTGCTGGCGGGGGAGTGGCACGCGGACGTCCTGCGGATCTCGATGTACGTCCAGGAGGGCGGGTACGAGACCGACCCGCGCCGGTTCACCGACCTGGTGCACTCCTACATCGAACTGGCCACCGCCCGGGGCATGTACGCCATCGTCGACTGGCACATGCTCAGCCCCGGTGACCCCACCTACAACCTGACCCGGGCGAAGACCTTCTTCGCCGAGATCGCCGACCGGCACCGGGACAAGACCAACGTGCTCTACGAGATCGCCAACGAGCCCAACGGGGTGAGCTGGGGCACCATCAGGAGCTACGCCGAGCAGGTCATCCCGGTCATCCGGGCGCGTGACCCGGAGGCGGTGGTGCTCGTCGGCACCCCCGACTGGTCCTCCCTCGGGGTCTCCGGCAGCGGCGGCGGGGTCGACACGATCGTGGCCAACCCGGTGGCCGGCGGCAACCTGCTGTACGTCTTCCACTTCTACGCGGCCTCGCACGGCGACGCGTACTACGACACCTTCGCCCGGGCCGCCGACCTGCTGCCGCTCTTCGTCACCGAGTTCGGCACCCAGGACTACTCCGGTGACGGGGCGAACGACTTCACCATGGCGCAGCGGTACCTCGACCTGATGGCCGCCCGGAAGATCAGCTGGGTGAACTGGAACTTCTCCGACGACTTCCGCTCCGGTGCGGTCTTCACCACCGGCACCTGTGGCAGCGGGCAGTTCAGCGGTACCGGTCGACTGAAGCCGGCCGGTAGCTGGGTGCGCGACCGGATCCGTACCGCCGACGACTTCTGACCGTGGGCACGGCCGGTGGGCCGGGGTGCGTGCCGCCCCGGCCCACCGGCCGTTGTCGTGCCCCCGACCGGCCGTTGTCGTGTGCCCCGACCCGCACGTCGGGCCGGTCCACCGCCCGAAGAGGTGAACAGGAGGATTTCTCGTCCGGGCATAGGGCGCGACTCGCTACGTTCCGGACAGGTGCATCCCGTACCGCCCGGACCGGGAGAGAGGACGCGACGATGCGAGGAACCGGCAGTGGCCCGTGGCGGGCGCAGGTCCCGCCGCTGACCGGCCCCCACCTGGCGCCCGCCCGGCGGCCGGCCGTACCCGGACCGGATCTCGACGCCTACCGCGCGGCGGTGGCCGACCTGCTGACCGAGATCCCCGACCTGACCCACGGCGGTGCCGAGGAGGTGCTGACCGCGCGGTTGGCCGAGCCGGCCATCGCGGCGGTGCTGGCCGCCACCGGGCAGGGCGTGACCGGTGCCCGGGAGACCCTGCTGCTGGAGATCGCGCGCTACCGTCCGAACGACCGCAGCTCCGCCCGGGACCTGACCGCGCTGGTCCGGATCTACCTGCTCTCCCGGATCGAGATCATGTGGTGGGGGGACGAGCCGGCCTACCTGACCGACGCGCAGGTGCTCGACGGGCCGGGCCTGGTCGACCTGGACCGGCTGCGCCGGCAGGGGCTGCTCCGGTTCCGGTACCGACGGCAGGCGACCAGCCTGTTCGGCCGGGGACTGCGCGCGGCGCAGCGGCGGTTGGCGCCGGAGCGTACCCCCCGGACCGCCGGCCTGCGCTTCGCCCGGACCCGGCCCGAGATGATCGCCCTGCTCAGCCAGATCGCCCACGAGTTCGCCCTGGCCGCCCCGCCGGGTACGCCCCCGCTCTGGGTCACCAGCCTGGCCCGGAGCATGGAGCACCAGCACCGGTTGCGGCGGCTCGGGTACGCGGCGGTGCTGCCCAGCGCGCACTGCGTCGGGTACGCGGCCGACATCGAGATGGACTGGTACCGCCGCTTCGGCGCGCACGAGGCGCTGGCCACCCTGCTGCTCGGCCGCCAGGACGCGGGCGAGATCAACGTGATCGACGAGGGGCAGGCCTGGCACGTCTGCGTCGCCCCGGCCGCCCTGCCCCGGCTGCGCCGCGCCTTCGACCTGGAGATGGGGGAGGTGCCGACGTGTGCGGTATCGCCCTGAGCGTCGGCCCCGGCGCCGAGCTGGTCACCTTCCGTCGGATCCTGGACGCGCTGGCTCCCCGGGGGGAGCTGACCGAGGCGTACCGCGACGACGAGATCTTCGCCGGTACCCGACGACTGTGCATCGTGGACCCCGAGCACGCCACCCAGCCCTGGTTCTCCGCCGACGGCCGCTGGCTGCTCTGTTACAACGGGGAGGTCTTCAACCACGACGAGCTGCGCCGGGAGCTGAGCGACCTCGGTCACCGGTTCCGGACCGTCTCCGACACCGAGGTGGTCTCCGTCGCGTTCACGCAGTGGGGTGCGGAGGCGGTCGGCCGGCTGCGCGGGGAGTTCGCCTTCGCCGTGGTGGAACGCGCCACCGGCCGGACGTACCTGGCCCGGGACCCGCTCGGGGTCAAGCCGCTGTACTGGTCCCGCCCGCCCGGCTGTCTGCACCTGGCCTCCGAGGTCAAAGCCCTGGTGCCGGTCGGTGCGCCGGTCCGTGAGGTGCCACCCGGGCACCACGGCTGGGCCGACCCGGCGTCGGTGCGGCTGCGACCGTACGTCGACCTGGACCGGCTGGGGCAGGACGGACCGGTGCTGGACGACCCGGACGAGGCGGCCGCGCTGGTCCGCGACGCGCTGCGGGAGAGTGTCCGGGTGCGGGTGCGGACCGACCTGACCGTGGGGGTGGTGCTCTCCGGTGGGCTGGACAGCTCGCTGGCCCTGCTGCACGTCCGTGAGTTCCACCCGGACTGCGTCGCGGTCACCGTCGGTACCCCGGACAGCCCGGACCTGGTCCACGCCCGTCGGCTCGCCGCCGAGCTGGGCGTACCGCACGAGGTGGTGGAGCTGCGTCCGCGCGACATCCGGCTCGCCGACATCCGCGAGGCGATCCGGCTGTCGGAGCTGACCGAGTACGGCGACATCATCAACGCGGTGGTCTCGGTGCCGTTGTTCCGGCGGCTGCGGGAGCTGGGGATCAGGGTGGTGCTCACCGGTGACGGCTCGGACGAGCTCTTCGGCGGGTACCCGATGTACCACACCGTGCCGCCGGAGCAGGCCCGCCGGCTCTTCCTGCACAAGATCCGTAACCTGTGCCGGACCGAGTTGCAGCGGGTGGACCGGACCAGCATGGACCACCAGGTGGAGGCGCGGGTGCCGTTCCTGGACCTGAGCCTGGTGGAGCTGGCCATGCGGATCCCGTTGGGGTGGAAACTGCGTGACGGGCAGGAGAAGTGGATCGTCCGGCGGGCCTTCGCCGACGTGCTGCCCGACTACGTCGCCCGCCGACCGAAGCACCCGATGTCGTACTCCTCCGGCCTGCACGAACGGGCCCGGCTCTACAAGCCGTTCTTCGCCCGGCTCTACCGGTCGTTCGGCTACGAGCTGCGGGAGCCGTTGCGCCGGGACTTCGACAGCGTGCTCACGCGCTGCGACCACGACCTGGACCGGGCGATCGCCGACGGGGCCGCGCGACCGGACTACACCGTGCTGGAACACGCCCGGGACCTGGCCGGGGCGGCCCGGTGGAACGCCGCTCCGCTGGTCCGTCGGCTGGGTGGCCCGGGCCGTCGGCGGCCCACCCCGGTCCGCTGACCGCCCGACCGGCTCCACCGTGGACCGTCGTGGGTGGATGGTTTCCCGGCCACATCGTGTTCATTCTTGTTACGGATCTGCGGCAAAGGTATGCACCGACCGGACACTGTGGTACTTAGGTAAGGCTTACCTATGGAGGTGTCATGGTCGTCGCCCACCGACCGCAGTCCCCGCCCGACCAGTGGACGGCCCGGCTCGCCGACGCGGTCGACGACGCCCGGGCCCACCCGGAGGCAGGGGCGTGACCGCACCGACCCGGGCCGCCCCGCCCGCCGCCGCGCTGGCCGGTGGCGCGACCGGACCGGACGCGCTCGCACCCCTGCTGGACGCCGCCCGGCAGGCGCTGACCACCGGCGCCGCCCGGCGCGGTGGCCCGGTACCCACCGGAGGACCGGCCGCCACCGCCGCCGCCGTCCGGGCCGCCTTCGGCGCGGACCTGCTCCCCGAACAGGGCGACGACCCGGCTGCCGTGCTGTCCGTGCTGGCCACCGCCCTGGTGGGCGGCACCGCCGACCCGGCCGACCCGCACTGCGCCGGACACCTGCACTGCCCTCCGCTGGCCGTGGCGGTCGCCGCCGACCTGGTCGCCGGGGCGGTCAACCCGTCGCTGGACTCCTGGGACCAGGGACCGTCGGCCACCGCCCTGGAACCCCTGGTCGTCGACGCGCTCGGCCGGCTGGTCGGGCTCCACGGCGGTCCGGACGCGGGCGTACTGACCAGCGGCGGTACCGAGTCCAACCTGATGGGTCTGCTGCTGGCCCGCGACACCGTGGTGCAGCGGGTCACCGGCCGGTCGGCGGCGGCCGGCGGCCTGGGAGCCCTCGCCGACCGGCTGCGCGTCTTCTGCGCCGAGGTCGCGCACTTCTCGGTACGCCGCAACGCCGCCCTGCTCGGCCTCGGCGAACAGGCCGTGGTGCCGGTACCCGTCGACCACGCGTACCGGATGGACCCGGCCGCCCTGGCCGACCGGATCGCCACCGCCATCCGGGTCGGCCTGCTCCCCACGGCGGTGGTGGCCACCGCCGGCAGCACCGACTTCGGCAGCGTCGACCCGCTGCCGCAGATCGTCGACGTCTGCGCCGCGCACCGGGTGCACTGCCACGTCGACGCCGCGTACGGCGGCGGGGCGCTGCTCTCCACCCGGCTGGCCGGGCTGCTCACCGGCATCGGGCGGGCCGACTCGGTCACCCTGGACCTGCACAAGTTCGGCTGGCAGCCGGTACCGGCCGGGGTGTTCCTCACCGCCGACCCGGCCCGGCTGGCGCCGCTGGCCCGCCGCGTCGACTACCTCAACCCGGCCGACGACGAGACCGCCGGCTACCCGAGCCTGCTCGGCCGTTCGCTGCGGACCACCCGCCGGGCGGACGCGTTCAAACTCGCGGTGACCTTCCGGGCACTGGGCCGCCGGGGCCTCGGCGCGCTCGTCGACCGCTGCCACGACCTGGCCCGGTACGCGGCGACCCGGATCGCCGCCGATCCCCGGTTGGAACTGGCCGCCCCGCCGGTGCTCTCCACGGTGGTCTTCCGGCACCGGGGCCCGGCCGGCGCCGACCCCGCCGACCGGGACCGGGTCAACGCCGTCCTGCGCCGACGGTTGCTGCACACCGGGGCCGCCGTGGTCGGTCGCACCCGCGTCGCCGACGCGGTGTGGCTGAAGCTCACCCTGCTCAACCCGCACGCCACCGAGACCGACCTGGCCGCCCTGCTGGACCTGGTGGTCACGGCCGGCGACGACGTATCCCACCCGGAGCCGCCCCGATGACCTCCACCACCGCCGACTACGACCTCGTCGGGGTCGGTGTCGGCCCGTTCAACCTGGGCCTGGCCGCCCTGGCCGAGCCGCTGACCGACCTGCGGGCCCTCTTCCTCGATGCCCGGCCGCAGTTCCACTGGCATCCGGGGCTGCTGCTGGACTCCGCCCGGTTGCAGGTGCCGTTCCTCGCCGACCTGGTCTGCCTGGTCGACCCGACCAGCCGCTGGTCCTTCCTGTCCTACCTGCGCCAACACGACCGGCTCTTCCCGTTCTACTTCGCCGAGCGGTTCCACGTGCCGCGCCGCGAGTACGACCACTACTGCCGCTGGGTGGCCCGCTCCCTGCCGAGCTGCCGGTTCTCCGCCCGGGTCGACGGGGTCGGCTGGGACGCGAGCGCGGCCCGGTTCCAGGTCGACGTCACCGACCGGACCACCGGTACGACCAGCCGGGTCACCGCCCGCAACGTGGTGCTCGGCGTCGGTACCGAGCCGGTGGTCCCGGACGCGCTGGCACCCCTGCTCGGCGCGGAGGTCTTCCACGCCGGGGAGTACCTGCACCGGCTGCCCGACCTGGCCGGGGCGCGGGACATCACCGTGATCGGCTCCGGCCAGTCCGGCGCGGAGGTCGTCCTCGACCTGTTCCGCCGCGCCCCCGAGCACGGCTGGCGGCTGCGCTGGCTGACCCGGTCACCGGCCTTCGCGCCGATGGAGTACTCCAAACTCGGGCTGGAACACTTCACCCCGGACCACACCCGGTACTTCCGGGAGCTGCCCGCACCGACCCGGGACCGGCTGGTCGGCCAGCAGTGGCAGCTGTACAAGGCGATCAGTGCCGAGACCATCGCCGAGATCCACGACCTGCTCTACGAGCGCTCGGTCGGCGGTGGGCAGCCCGGACTGACCATGGCCGCGAACGTCGACGTCCGGGCCGCCCAGCGGGCCGGTGCGGGCTACCTGCTGGACTGCCGGCAGACCCGCCAGGAGCGGGACTTCCGGGTCCGCACCGACCGGGTGGTGGCCGCCACCGGGTACGCGGCCCGTCGACCCGACCTGCTCGACCCGCTCGCCCACCTGATCGACACCGACGCCGACGGGCGGTACCGGGTCGACGGCGACTACCGGGTGGCCCTCGACCCGGCCGTCACCGGCGGGCTCTACGTGCAGAACGCCGAACTGCACACCCACGGGGTCGGTACCCCGGACCTCGGGCTCGGTGCCTGGCGCAGTGCCACCATCCTCAACGCCGTCACCGGCCGCACCGCCTACCGGCTGCCCGCACGCACGGCGTACACCACCTTCGGGGTACCCGCCGACGCCGAGCCCGTCCCGCCGGCTACCGCTGCGCATCCGCCCGTCCCGGCC
>NZ_WVUH01000302.1 GCF_017614955.1 Micromonospora echinofusca | reverse complement strand
CACCTGGTGGACACCGGTCGTACCTTCATCTTCGACACCGCGCTGCCGCCGGCGGTGGCAGCCGGGGTGCTGGCGGCGACCGGCCTGGCACGGGAGGGTGATCCGCTGCGCGACGAACTGGCCGGACGGGCCGCCCTGGCGGTGGCCCGGTTCCGCGCGGCCGGGTTGCCGGTCTCCACCCCGTCGGCGGCGGTGGTGTCGGTGACCGCGCCCGGACCGGAGGCGGCGGTGAGCTGGGCGGCCGACTGCCGGGCCCGGGGCGTGGCGGTGGGCTGTTTCCGGCCGCCGTCCACCCCGGACACCCGGTCCCGGTTGCGGCTGACGATCAGTGCGGGAGTGGCACGGATGGACTTCGAACGGGCGTTGGACGTGATCGTGGAGTGTGCGCCGTGAGCGCCCCGGCGTGGCGGGGCCCGGTCCTGGTCACCGGTACCGACACCGGGGTGGGCAAGACCATCGTCACAGCGGCGGTCGCGGCGGCGGCCCAGGCCGCCGGGCTGCGGGTCGCGGTGGTCAAACCCGGCCAGACCGGTACGGCCACCGGGGAGCCGGCCGACGCGGACACCGTGGAGCGGCTGGCCGCACCCACCACCACCCGCACCCTGGCCAGCTTCCCCGAGCCGCTCGCCCCGCTCACCGCGGCCCGGGTCGCCGGGCTGCCCCCGCTGGAGCTGTACACGGTCGTCGACGAGGTCCGCGCCGAAGCCGACAAACACGATCTGGTACTCGTCGAAGGGGCCGGCGGCCTGCTGGTACCGATGGGGTTGCGGCCGTCCGGGGAGCCCTGGACCCTGGCCGACCTGGCCGTGTCGCTCGGCGCGCCGGCCGTCGTCGTCGCCCGGGCCGGTCTGGGCACGCTCAACCACACCGCGCTGACCCTGGAGGCCCTGGACCGCCGGGCGGTACCGGCCGGCGTGGTGCTCGGCGCCTGGCCCGCCGAACCCGAACTGGTGCACTGGGCCAACCTCAGCGAACTGGTCCCGCACCTGAGGGGCGCGCTGCCCGACGGGGCCGGTCGGATGGACCCGGGGGTGTTCCGCCGGTCCGCGCCCGGCTGGCTCACCCCGGCGTTGTACGGCGTGCTCGACGACTGGCGGGCCTGGGCGGAGGACGTGCAGTGAGTGGCACGAATCCAGGATTCGGGGGATGACGGGGATCTCTACCGTGTGACACGTACCGTCCGGTGCGTGCCGGCGGTCCCGTCTGGCGAGGAGCGACCATGCGTGTCCCAGTCCTGCCCCGTGCCGTTGCCATCGCCGTCGGCGGCCTGCTCGCCGTGACCGGCTGTACCGTCGTCACCGGCCCTTCCAGCTCCGGCGGGTCGGCACCCGCGCCGTCGTTCGACAGCCGGGTCGGCGACGGCGGCGGCCCGACCGCCGAACCGACCACCGGGGGCACCGGCAGTTCCGGTGGCACCGGCACCGGCGGTACCGGCAACTCCGGTGGGCAACCGGCGCCGAAGCCGTCGAGCGCCGCTCCGAACGGCCCGATGATCAGCTACTTCCGGGTACGCCAGCAGCCCTCCTGCCCGGCCGGCACGAACCTGAACCCGATCCCGGGTACCCCGGTGGTGCTGGAGTGGAAGGTGACCAACGTGGACACCGTGGCCCTGTCGGTGGACGGGCCGGGCGTCTACGGCGACAACTACCCGCCCACCGGCACCGAGACGATCAACTTCCCCTGCTCCGGGTCACCGGGGGACACCCAGCGGCACACCTACCGGCTGACCGTGACCAACGCCCACGGGAAGACCGCCAAGACCATCGAGGTCACCGCGAAGGTGAACGAGATCGCCCAGGTGTGACCGGGCCGGGTGCCGGATCAGGCCGGGTTGCCGCCCCGGCCCCGGTCCCGCCGGATCACGAAGGCGTCGGGCATCCGGAAGGAGAGGTTGTCCGGGCACCACGGTGGGCGTACCACGACCGCGTCGGTGAGCAGCGGGGCCGCCTCGGTGACCACCACGGCCGCCTCCATCCGGGACAGTTGCGCCCCCACGCACCGGTGCGCCCCGGCGCCGAAGGCCAGGTGCCGGCGGGAGCCGGGCTGTCCCGGGCGGAACGCCGCCGGGTCGGCCACCACCGCCGGATCGCGGCCGGCGCGGGCCAGCCAGAGCACCACGGGAGTCCCGGCCGGCACCGGGGTACCGGCCAGCGTGGTGTCCACCGCGGCCACCCGGCGCCAGGTCACGATCGGTGGTTCCAGCCGCAGCCCCTCCTCCACCACGTCGGCGACCGGCACGGTACCGGCCCGCAGGCCGGCCAGGACCGCCGGTTCACCGGTCAACCGGTGCAGCAGCAGGGTGAGGAACTGCGAGGTGGTCTCCTGACCGGCGACCAGCAGGAAGAACAACGCGCCGACCACCACGTCGACCGGGTGCCCGTCGGCGCGCAGCCGCGCGGCCAGACCCCCACCGGTCGCCGCGAAGTCCCGCAGTACCCGGTGGAAGCGCCCGACGGTCGCCGCGAGGGTGACCTGCCGGTCGTGGTCCAGGGGTGCCCAGAACAGCTCCAGTGCGGCCCGGGAGAACTCCTTCACCGTCGCGGTCTGCGTCGCCGGCAGCTCCACCATCCGGGCCAGTACCCGCAGCGGCAGGTCGGCGGCGAGGTCGGCGTACAGGTCGACGGGCTCCCCGGCGTCGAGGGCGGCGGCGAGCCGGTCGACCCGCGCCCGGACCAACCCGGTCAGCCAGGGCTGCTGCGCGGCGACCCGGGCCGGGTGCAGCGCCTCGGCGACGATGGCCCGGATCCGGGGGTGACTGGCGCCGCCGTTGTTGGCCAGGGTGGGCGGCAACCGGAACCGGTGTCCGGCCAGTACCCGCAGCGCGGCCACCGGGATGGGGGTGACCGCGTCCAGGGCGTTCTCCGGCCGCCAGGTCACCGGGTCGGCCAGTACCTGCCGGACCAGTGCGTGCCGGGTCACCACCAGGTGCGGTACCCCGAGGTGGTCGGTGACGGTGGCCAGGTCCGGCCACGGGTCCGCGACGGGGCCGCGCCAACTGGTGAAGAGCACGGCGGCCAGGCTACCCAGCGGCCCGGCCGGGGCCGGCGACCAACTCCCACACGGTGGTCCGCTTCACCCGTACGCTCTCCAGCGCCGGCGGGACCGGGACGTCGTAGGCGGCCAGTTCGGTGAACCGGTTGCGGGGCAGGAAGGCCCGGCCGGGATCGCCGACCAGCACCCGCGCCCCGCTGCGGGCGGCCCGCAGCAGGAACCGCAGCACCCGGTTGGCCATCGCCTCGCTGTAGAAGACGTCCCCGGCGAGGACCAGGTCGGCGTCCCCGGCGTCGCCGTCGAGCAGGTCGGCCAGTTCCGCGTCGACGCGTACCCCGTTGGCGTCGGCGTTCAGTGCGACGGCCGCGACCGCCCGGGGGTCGATCTCGACGGCCCGGACCGACGCCGCGCCGGTCCGGGCGGCGGCGATGGCGACCAGCCCGGACCCGGAGGCGAGGTCGAGGACCCGCCGACCGGCGACCACCTCGGGGTGGTCGACCAGGTACCGGGCCAGCGCCTGACCGCCGGCCCAGGCGAACGCCCAGAACGGCGGGGGCTGCTCGCTGCGGAACTCGCCCTCGGTCAGCTCCCACAGGCCGATCGGTTCGTCCGCCTGGTGCAGGCGGACCTCGGGGACGAAGGCCACCGGGGCGAGACGGGCGTGCAGGCGGACGAAGGCCGTGGCGATGTCGGACACCTGCCGGATTCTGCCCCCCGCACCCGGGGCGGTGCCCCGCAGGGGCATCGGCGTTCTCTTTACAAAAAGATCGACCTTGTAAAAACGAGGGGGGCGTGCCACGCTCGGGACATCGACGAGCGATCGGAGGTCGGCTATGGCTGTGGACCCTGCCCCGACCCGGGGGACACCCGGCTGGCGCGACCCCCACCGGGCACTCTGGCCGCTCGCCCTGCTCGTCCCGGTGCTGCCGTTCCTCGCCTACCTCACCTGGCGCGGCACCGGCGCGGCCGGCGCCTGGTGGCTGACCCCGGTGGTGGTCTTCGGGGTGATCCCCGTGGTCGACCTGCTGGTCGGCGACCACCGGGACAACCCGCCCGAAGAGGCGGTCCCCGCCCTGCAACGCGACGGCTACTACCGGTGGCTCACCTACCTCTTCCTACCCGTGCAGTACGCCGCCCTGGTGCTCGGCTGCCACCTGTTCACCACCGCCGACCTGTCGCCGCTCGGGACGGCCGGGCTGGTGGCGACCCTGGGCGTGGTCAACGGCATCGCCATCAACACCGCCCACGAACTCGGTCACAAACGGGAGCGCCTGGAACGCCGGCTGAGCAAGGTGGCGCTCGCCCCGACCGGGTACGGGCACTTCTACGTCGAACACAACCGGGGACACCACACCCGGGTGGCCACCCCGGAGGACCCGGCCAGCGCCCGGCTGGGGGAGAGTTTCTGGGCGTTCTGGCCGCGTACCGTGCTCGGCAGCCTGCGGTCGGCCTGGCGGCTGGAGACGGCCCGGTTCCGGCTCCGGGGCCGCAGCCCGTGGACGTACCGCAACGACATCCTGAACGCCTGGGCCATGACGGTCCTGCTGTTCGCCCTGCTGACCGTCGCCTTCGGTCCGGCGGTACTGCCGTTCCTGCTGCTCCAGGCGGTCGCCGGGTTCTCCCTGCTGGAGGTGGTCAACTACCTCGAACACTACGGGCTGGCCCGGCAGCGGACCGCCGCCGGACGGTACGAGAAGGTGGACCCCCGGCACAGCTGGAACAGCGACCGCACCGTCACCAACATCTTCCTCTTCCAGTTGCAGCGGCACAGCGACCACCACGCCAACCCGCTGCGCCGGTACCAGGCCCTGCGCACCTTCGACGAATCCCCGCAACTGCCCGCCGGGTACGCGACCATGGTGGTCTGCGCGCTGGTGCCGCCGCTCTGGCGACGGGTCATGGACCACCGGGTGCTCGCCCACTACGACGGCGACCTGAGCCGGGCGAACGTCGCACCCCGGGCGCTGGCCCGGCTACGGGCGGATTTCGGAGACGCCGGCGTCGCCCGCTGACCGGCGGGTCGGTCGCCCACCCGGTCAGCGGTCAGTCGCCCGGCGCCCAGTCGGGGTCCCGGCCGAACGCGGCGATCAGCCGGTCCTGTTCGTCCGCGTCGGCCGCCACGTCCACCCCGGGGCGGACCAGGTGGCCCTCCTGGTAGTCACTGACCCGCTCGGTGAACCAGCGCGCGCACTCCTGGACCGCCGCCGGATCCAGGCGGGGTTCCGCGCCGATCGCCACGGCGAGGTCCCAGCCGTGGATCAGGTGCTCGGCGACGAGCTGCTGGACGTACTCCCGGGACGGGGTGTCCCCGGCGGAGAGGTGCACGGTGCGGTCCAGCGCACCGGGGGCGGCCACCGCCTGCTCGGCCTGTGCCACCGCGTCCCGCGCCGCCCCGGCCGGATCGGCGCCGAGCTGGTCACCGGCGAACCGGTCACCGACCGACTCGATGGTCTCCCCGGCGAGCAGCGGCACCACCCAGCGGTCCTCGCCCACCACGTGGCCGACCAGGGTGCGGACGTCCCAGTCCGGGCAGGGGGTCGGATCCGACCACTGTTCGGGGCGCACCTGGCCGACCCGGTCGGTGAACTCGGTCAGGCTGCGCCGGTACGTCTCGATCAGGTCCATGGGGCGGTTCTTCCCGCCGGTCGGCCGGTTACGCCCGCGCCGTCAGTCCAACTGGGCGGGGTCCAGCCCGAGTTCCCGGGCTGTGGTCAGGCGCACCCACTCGGCGAACTGTCGACGCGAGATGACCCTTTCGTGCACCGCGAGCTGCACGGCCAGGCCGTCGAGGATGGCGTTGATCCGCCAGGCGGCCCCGGCCGGGTCCGCGCAGTCGAAACTCCCGTCGGCCACCCCGGCCGCGATGACCGCCGCCAGGTCCTCGCGTCGTCGCAGGTCGAGCCGGCGGGAGACCTTCTCCAGTTCGGGGGTACGCAACGACTCCGCCCAGCCGTCGATCCGCATCGCCCAGGCCGCCGGTCGACTGCTGTGCGCGTAGAGCTTGAGCAGCCGTTTCAGCTTGGTCAGCGGGGGAGCGCTGGACCGGGCCACCGCGTCCAGGCGGGCCAGATCCTGCTCGGCGGCGTACGCGAACGCCTGCGCGAGCAGTCGCTCCTTGGTGGCGAAGTGATAGAAGACCAACGCCTGACTCACCCCGGCGGCCTGGGCGACATCCGCGGTGCGGGTGTTGGCCAGACCTCGTTCCACGATCACGTCACACGCGGTGCGCAGCAGGGCATCCAGGCGGATCTCGGCCGCACGTCTCGTCACGCGGCTACCGTAACCTATTCACGTGAGTACGGGGAGTGACCGTCCCTGGGGTATTGGTTACGGCATGGTCGGACATCAGACACCATGTGGGTTGTTGACCAGGATCAGGTGGGTAGCGGAGATCCTGCCGGTTCGGAGACTTGTGGGTGTCATCGGAGGCTGAGGTCTGCCAGGCCCCAGGTGTCCCCGTCGCAGCCCGGCTGCGCCGCCCCGTCTGCCCGTCCCGCCTGCCCGCCCTGGTGGCCCGGGTGTCAGCGGTGGGTGGCGGGCGGGCGCCGGCTGTACGCGTCCGTGACGGGGTGGAACGCGCTGTCGAGCTGCGCCATCCGTGCTGTCGCCGACGGTGCCCGGTCTCGACCCGACGGCGCCCGGTACGAGGCTGCCGGTCAGCGTGCGTGACCGGATTCGGGTGCGACGGGGCAGGGGGTCAGGTTCCTAGGATGCCTACGGGAGGTGTGGTGCTCCTCCGGAGGCCGGCCAACCCGATGCGTAACCGGCGCAGCTCGACAGCCTGGAAGAAGGTCCCCACCATCGACCCCGCCGGGAATGCGGGTCCGGTCCGCCGGAAACGGGGTCGCGGACACCTGGCTCACGTCGTCCGCCGGCACTGCGGGTGCCTGGCCACCGGCGGCGCGCCGGGGGACCCCCGATTTGGCACATGCATCGGGCCTCGGCTAAAGTTCTCACCTGTCACCGGGAAGTGCCGGAGACAAGCGGACGTAGCGCAGCTGGTAGCGCATCACCTTGCCAAGGTGAGGGTCGCGGGTTCGAATCCCGTCGTCCGCTCGGAGATGCCGCCACGATAGCGGGGGCAACCTCGGTGGAGTGGCCGAGAGGCGAGGCAACGGCCTGCAAAGCCGTGTACACGGGTTCAAATCCCGTCTCCACCTCGGCAACATTGCGAGGGCGATTGGCGCAGTGGGAGCGCGCTTCCTTGACACGGAAGAGGTCACTGGTTCAAACCCAGTATCGCCCACCAGGTCAGAGGACCTGTCCGGACACCGGACAGGTCCTCTGTTCGTTTCCACGGCACCGGTCCGGCGGACACCGCGCTGACCGGGCCGCGACGGGGCAGGCGATGATGGACCCCGACGACCGGTCCGTTCGGGGGAAGGAACGAGACGTTGCGGCTGCCCGCCTCCACCCGCCGCAGACACCTGGTGCTGCTCACCGCCGGGCTGCTCGGTCTGACCGTGGCCGGCTGCGGCACGGCGCCACAGTCCACGGTGGCCACCGGGGTGCCGTCGGCCGCACCGGAGAGCACGTCGGTGGCCCTGCCCGGACAACTCACCTGGTCCGACGAGTTCGACGGTCCGGCGGGCAGCCCGCCCGACCCGGACCGGTGGGGGTACGACCGGGGTGGGCAGTGGAACCGGGAAGAGTTGCAGTACTACACCGACAGCCCGGAGAACGTCGCCCTGGACGGGCAGGGCAACCTCGTCATCACCGCGCTGCGGGACGACTCCGGCAGTCGGGTCTGCCGGGACGGGCCGTGCCGGTTCACCTCGGCGCGGTTGAGTACCGCCGGCCGGTTCAGCCAGCTCTACGGCACGTTCGAGGCCCGGATCAAGCTACCGGTGGAGGCGGGTCTGCTCCCGGCCTTCTGGATGCTCGGCGACGACATCCGGACCGCCGGCTGGCCGGACTGTGGCGAGATCGACGTCGTCGAACACCCGGGTGAGGCGGTGGACACCGTCCACGGTGGCGTGCACGCGCCCGGCCACTCCGGTGGCGCCACCTTCTCGCTGCCGCAGGGGCGGTCCTTCGCCGACGACTTCCACACCTTCACGGTGCGGTGGACACCGGAGGCGATCAACTTCTTCGTCGACGGGGTCTGGTACGGCCGGCGGACCCCGGAGCACACCGGCCCGGCGGGTTGGGTCTTCGACCAGCCGTTCTTCCTGGTGCTCAACCTCGCCGTCGGTGGCGAGTGGGCCGGGCGGCCCGCCGACCGTACCCGGTTCCCACAGCGGATGATTGTCGACTACGTACGGGTGCACAGCTGGGACACCAAGCCGCAGTAGGCGCGGCCCGGTGCCCCCGTCACCCGGAGACGCTCAGCTGTACCGCTGCCAGACGTCGCGCATCGGTTCCCACTTCTGGTCGAGGCCGTCGTTCCAGTTGGCCACCAGGAAACCGCTGACCGGGGACTTCGTGTCGTCCCACCACACGCCGGCGAAGAGCCGCCCGTCCTCCAGCTTGAAGCCGTACTCGATGTAGTTGCCCTCGGCGTGCCCGGAGGTGCTGCGCTTCGTGGCCGGGCCGGCGACCCCGGGCAGCAGCTTGGTGGCGTCGTAGTGCTGGAGCATGTGCCGCTCGCGGGCCTTGTCGCGCTCCTGCGTGGAGACGAACTGGACGAAGTTGACGTTCACGCTGCCGTACTGGCAGGCGATCCGGACGGTCTCGCCGTCGCCGAGCTGCGGCCCGTACGGCTGGCCGTTGCGGACGCAACTGGCCACGTAGGGCAACCAGGACTCGGCGAAGGTACGCAGGTCGCCGGTGAACTTCTCGCGGTTGACCGCGAGCTGGGTCTGCTCGTACACGCCGAGCGTGCCGTTCCCGGCGGGCGGGCCGGGCTGCTGCGGGGCGGCCGGTGCCTTGGGGGCGCGCTTCGTGCCGACGACGTACCCGGCCGAGCCGAACAGCACCAGTCCGGCGAGCAGTCCGACGAGGATTCCGGGTACCAGTTTGCTGCGGGGCGGTTTCGGCGTCGGGATGATCCGGGGACCACCCCGGCCGGGGCTGAGCGGGTCGTCGG
>NZ_WVUH01000301.1 GCF_017614955.1 Micromonospora echinofusca | reverse complement strand
GCCCGAGTCGCGCAGCGAATCCTCGCCATGACCGCCGCGATCTGGCACAACCGCGCCACCGGCCAACCCGTGACCAGGTCCCTGATCGCCTACGACCACTGACCCGACTTCGGACTTACTCGTCTAGTACATCGTCACCAGACTGATGACGCGCTGCTCCTGATCATGCTTCAGCGCAAGCCGGCGATGTGTCAGCCCTCCGTCCTGCTTCTCGAACTCGGCTGCGACCGCGAAGAGCGGCGTCCCGTTCTCCGCGAACCGGAGATCGTAGATATAGCTCTGTGAGAGCTTCGCCTTGACCACTGAAGCGAGTTCTTCCGGCGTTACATCTTGCAAGCCGATTTTGGTCATGAGGCGAAGCTTATTTTCGTCGCGGAGTAGGTACTTGTCGAGCTTGTTTGGATGGACCAAGACTTTCACCGACTCAGTGTCAATCAGCTCTCCTGTGATCGCCGCGAGGTTAAGGATTCGGTCTTCCTCCGCTTGCCGCGCGTCAGTGGCCTCGATTTTATAAGAGAGGAAGCAGGCGAAGTAGGTGTCCACCAGGCTCACTATCTCGTATCCGTAAGCCGGCAGGTCGAACCCAACTGGATCCTGATCGCTTACCGCTGGATCATCGCCGCCGTGCGTGAGAATAGCCTTACGTCCATCAATGATCCAGAGGGGCGTCATCTTCCGCTCGATGAAGTTCCGGACAGGGCCCGCGAAGGACACATCAATATGTCCAGTATATCGGGCCTCATCCGAAAGCGATCTATGAATGCTTGCAACGTCGCTTGGGCGAAGATTATTGAAGTAGACCGCGTACTGGGTCTGCCAGTTCACCGGCTGAGGGCGCGCTTTAACGAGAGCATCCTCCATGGCGAGGATCGGCATCGCAACATGCCTATCGTCGAGATCCCCGTGAAGCACGCTCGTCCGTAGGTCCCTGCGAAGACTAGGCAGGTACTTTTTAGCGAAGGCGACGGCGTAGTTCCATGATGGCTCCTGCCACCAGTCGTAGAGGAAGACAGCCTGAATGCCGTCCCTCGTTGGCGCCAGGGACGACTTCAGCTCCTCGTAGCCAATTCCACGAGACGCCAGTAGGCCACGGATCCGCTTGGCCTCCTCCTGCATTGTTCGCTGGAACAGTTGCGGATCGGACTATGCGTACTCAAAGAAGATCCAGGGCATCAGAGTGTTGTCGCGAGCGTTTAGCACATGGAAGCCGAGCACGTGTCAACCATACTCGGACCTCGATCCCGCTGGGGGGTGCGTGAACTGCACTCACATCGGCATGAGCGGAAGCCACTAGGAACGGCCTGCCGTCACCCAACGTGATCATTGAGTCGCGTTCGCATCCCAACGTCGTCGGGCTCACCCGCGCTCTCGGACGCCGATTATCGCTATGTACGTCCAGGCGTACCTGGCTCTGCACTGGCGCCTGTACGCCGACATGGCGCGAGGTTCGCGGCGGCCCGTACGGCGGTGTCGACGCCGGCGGCCTTGCCGACCACCCGTGCGGCGAAGTCGGCGTGCGGGTGCGCGTCGGCGGCCAGGCGGCTGGTGGTGAGTGCGGCCAGTAGCGCGACGGTTATCTCGGCGTGGGTGCGGCCGAGGGACACCAGGGCGCTGTCCCGTACCCAGGGAAGCAGCCCGACCGGGTCTTGGCGGCCAGGGCTTCGGGACCAGGGTGTGCACCCCGGCGGCGGTGCCCAACGCGGTCGCGGTGACCAGCGGCCGGAACCGGGCGAAGTGCCGCCCGAACACTTCGAGGCCGTCACCGGTGCGACCGATCAGGTCGGTTGCCGGGTTGATGGGCACCTCGTGCAGGCGCAGCACGCCCCACGACCAGCCGCCCCGGCCGAACGGCTCGATCACCTCCCGCTCCAGCCGTGGCGGGTCGGCGTCGACGGTGGCCGCGCTGATCCGGCTGTCCGGGTCGCAGAAGAACACCACGAACCCGGCCGATTCCATCACGCGCGGTGGATCGACGCTCAGGTGCCACGGCCGAGTTCGCGCCTGGTAGTCAAAGACCGATTGCCTCTGGTAGGCGGCCGAGGATCGGCACCGCGCGGAACGCTTCCGCGTGCGCGGAGTTGATCCGGCGGCCGTGCAGCCTTCCGAGGGCCTCGGCCATCGGGCCGAAGTGATCGATGATCGGTTGGGATGCGTGTGCTCGAAGGGCACTGATCTTGGTGGGCCAGTGGACGCTGACGTCGATGATGGTCGGAAGGCGGAGGGGGTTTCCGCCCTGGTCGAGGTTGTTGTAGCCGTCACTGTGGTAGGCCCGTTTCGGGTGGCCGGTGGCGATGACGACGTCAGGTAGGGCGCTGAGGACCGCTTCGGCGCATTGGCGGTGTTCGGGATGGATGTCGCTGGCCGGGTGGGTGATCAGCACATCGGGGCGGACTTCCCTGAGCACGGTGGCGACGATCGAGACGGAGAGTTGCTCCATCAGGTAGAGGCCAGCCCCGAGGATGCGTGCGCCAGATGCGGCCTCGGCGTCGCGGACCGCATCGCGGTGAGGGACCGCGATGATGGCCGTTCCTCCGTCGTGGACATGGCGGGCGATGGTGCCTCCTGCCCAGAGTTCGGCGTCGTCCGGGTGCGCCATGACGGTGAGCAGGACGGAGGCGGGCGTCACCACAGGCCGAGCTCCTCGACGACGACGGCCGGTGCGGGCAGGAGCTTACTCGGCCTACCGGTCGGGGTGACGGGGACGGCCAGTTCGTGGTTGAGGCGGATCATGTCGCGCCACTTGCGGGCAATATCGAGCTGTTCGCGTACGAGGCGGCCACGGCCGGTGTCTAGCCGGCCAGTGCCTGGCAAGTCGTCAAGGGTGATGCCATCGGCGAGGAGGGTGGCGGCGGTCTTGGCGCCGATCCCGTGGACGCCCGGAATGTTGTCGGCGGGGTCGCCGGTGAGCGCGCGGAAGTCGGCCCACTGGGCGGGTGTGACCTGGTGGCGGGCGAAGACTTCGGCTGGGCCGATGTAGCGCTTGCCGGGGTGCATCTTGGTGTTGAGGACGCGGACGCGGTCGGTGACGAGTTGGTAGTAGTCGCGATCGCGAGACATGATCACGATCTGGCGCGGTGGCGGGGTGGTGTGGACGAGCGTGGCGATGACGTCGTCTGCTTCGGCGTGGTCGAGTTCGGTCCAGATGATCCCGTGCTGGTCGAGGCCGCGCTTGACATCGGGCAGAAATTGGATCGGGGCCAGGGACGCCTCATCGGTGGGCCGTTGGGCCTTGTAGGCGGGGTCGATCTCCTTGCGATCGCTGCCGCCGTACTGGCCGTCGAAGACGACGATGACCTCGGGCTGCTCGGTGAGGTCTTCACGGATGGCAACGCGGAGCAGGGCGAAGAACGCGAATACGCCAGTGAGCAGGCGGGTCTTGTCGCGGGAGCGGATCTCGGCGGGGAAGCCGAAGGTGGCACCCCAGAGCAGGTTATGTCCGTCGATGAGCAGGAGTGGACAGGGTTTGGGGGCAGATGGCAGGACGGAGCCGCCCATCAGCTCACCACCTTCAAGAGTTGGTTAGCGACAAGGGCGGGCCAATAGTCCCGCGAGCGGTAGTACGCGGCCCGTGATGCTGCGGCGTAGCCTACCGGGTCGGCCAGCAGGTGCTGGGCGGCGCGCCACAGGTTGTCTGGCGGGGCTGGTACGGCACGACGACGCCGCCGTCGCCGATCAGGCTGGGCAGGTTCCCGACGTCGTAGGCGACGACCGGGGTGCCCGCAGCCATGGCTTCCAGTGCGACGAGGCCGAAGGTTTCGGCATGGGACGGCACGATCACAACGCTGGCGCCGCCGAGCCAGGTCGACACCTCGTGCCAGACGAGGCCGTGCCGGAGAGCCACGCCGGGTGTCTCGGCGGCCAAGGCCCGGCACCTGCGGCGTACCTGTTCCTGGCTGCCGGCGGCCAACTCGAACGGTGCGTCGGCGAGCGCGACCTGGATGGGCCGGTCGAATCCGGTGATCGAGTCGAGCAGTTCGGCGACGCCCTTCTCCGGCCCGAGCCGGGCAAGGACGCGGATGGGGCCGGTGGCCCAGAGCCGGTAGCGGTCGTCAGGGGATTTTGGTCCGGGCAGGGTGAGCAGGGTGTTCGGCACCACGCTCCACCTGCTGCTGTCGTAGCCGCGGGCCGCCGCCTCGCTCAGCACCGTGGCCGAGGGCGCGATGACGGCGTCAGGGTTGCGGGACAGCGCCGCCTGCAGGTCTGCATCGTGGCCGACTACGTGTGCGGCGAGGACGTTGCGGATGCCCGGGTGGGTCGGCATGATCCGGCCGAGGCCCCACAGAGCGTCGACGTAGACGACCGAGTGCACCTGGCGCTGCCGGAACAGCCGCCCAAGCTCCTCGCCGATCGCTTCGGCGGAGGCGTCGATCGCCGCGCGCAGGGTGGCGTCGTCGCAGGGGAACCGCACGTCGAGGCTGCGCAGTCGCTCGATGGGCACGTTGTGGTAGATCGATGGCGCGGCCGGGTCGGCGGTGACGATGACGGCTCCGGCTTGGATGTCCTGGAGGCCGGCGGCGTGCGCGATGACCGCGCGCTCCATCCCGGCCGGCACATCGGGTCGCCAGGAGACGAGGACGAACGCGGTGGTCATGCGGTCTCGACCTGGCTCGGGGCCGGCAGGTCCTCGACCGTCGCGGCGGCGGGTGGCCGTTCCCAGGGAAACAAGACCCAGTCGTCGACGGTCCAGACCCACAGGTCCGGATCGAGGGCGCTCCCGGCGTTGCGGCACAACGCCACGGTGCGCAGGGCGACGTCCGGGCCGAGGTATGCAGTGAGCTCGGGCAGCAGGGCGGCGAAGGTGGCACCCGTACCGCAGATGTCGTCAACGACCAGGACTGTGCCGGTCAGGTCGTGCGCGGCCAGTCGTCTGGTGAGAGGGCTGAGGTCGTAGGTGACGATGCCGGTCGCTTCGGTGTAGGTGGCGTCGGTGGGGTTGTGCTTGGCATTGACCTGGTGGGTCGGCAGGCGGAGGAATTCGCTGATGGCTCGTGCCGGGGCGAGGCCGCCGTTGGCGATACCGATGGTGGCGGTGATCGGCCGGTACCGCTGCCGGGCGGCGTCGGCGAGCACCTCGATCGCCCGGTCGTAGGCGTCGGCCGGGATGCGGAGGAGCCGTCGGTGGCGGAACTGGCGTGGCTGGACAGGTGGCCGGCGCGCTGGTTGGGGGGTCACGCGATGCAGTCCGGGGTGGTGAGGACGAGGTCGGCGGTGCTGCGCAGAGGGTGTAGGCCGCCGATTTTCATGGCGGTGCTGTCGTTACGCCAGACTCGGCCATCAGCACGGATGACGGTGAAGTTGCCGGCGAGATCGCGGGTACGCAGCCGCATGTTGATCCGCTCGGGAACGTTCAGTGCGCTGAACAGCGTCAGGACGTCGTCATCGCTGAGCAGTTCGTCGGGCAGAGCGGAACCAGCGCCGATGGGCAGCATCTGCAGGGCACTGAAACCGCAGGCCCCGAGTCCGGCGGCGAGGTCCACCATCTCTTGCAGGTAGCCGGCGGTGCGGCGCATGAGCACGGTCTGGATCTGTACGGGGATGCGCAGAGCGACTGCGGTCTGGATGCCTTCGACGGCTTTGGCGAAGCTGAGCGGTCCTCGGATGGCGTCGTGGCGGTCCGCGTCGGGGCCGTCGAGGCTGACCCGGATGGCGTCGGTGTACTCGGCCAGTTCGGCGGCGCGTCGGGCCAGGTGCCAGCCGTTGGTGGTGATGGACGCGGCGCTGCGGTCCCCGCTCCGAATGATGTCCAGCAGCTTGGGCAGGTCTCGCAGTAGCAGTGGCTCACCGCCGGAGATGTCGACGCCGAGAATGTCGGTATTGGCAAGGACGTGGGCAACCCGGTGCCGTTCAGTGGTGTCCGCCTCTTCCACCGTGGTGTCGTCGAGGCACTGCGGGCAGTGCAGGTTGCACCGAACGATCGGCGACCAGCAGATGCTGTCCGGGGTTGACCGGTTGAGGTCGCCGAGGGCAACGGGTGGCCAGCCGGTCACCGTGGCCTGGGCCAGGGTGATCCGGCCGTTGCCGATGGGGGTGGGTGCGCGGTGTGTCATCCCGGATGCGGGGTCGTGGATGAGGTCGCCGTCAGCGGCGAAGGTTCGCATCATCGCAGGGTCTCTGCCTTCCGCAGGAGAGTTTCGGCGCGCTCGCCCAAGTCCGCGGCGCGGGCGGTGGGTGCGGGCTGCTCGCAGAGCTGCCGGTAGAGGGCGATCCGGGGTGCGACACCAGCGAGCTTGGCTTTCCACGCGGCGGCGGGATCGGGTGGGTCGATGTGCCAACCTCGGGCTTGCCGCAGCGGGATGACGAGGCAGCCGTGGCTGATGAGCGCAGCGCCGAGGTGGGTGTCTTCGGCGCCCCAGCCATCGGCCCCGAACCCGTCGGCGAAGCCGCCGACGTCCAGCACCGCGCGCCGAGGTGCGGCGACGAGGGAGGTGACGACCATGCGGGGCAGGTCCCAGTCGTAGTACGTGCGACCGTGACCGAGGTCAAGGAACTCCCGGGTGCCCTCAAGCGGCCGGCCGACGAACGCCTTCGGGTAGACCTGGCCGGTGTAGAACATCGGCACACCTGCCGGTGGGGTCCATCGCACCCGGTGATC
This sequence comes from Micromonospora echinofusca, assembly GCF_017614955.1. Classification (GTDB taxonomy): domain Bacteria; phylum Actinomycetota; class Actinomycetes; order Mycobacteriales; family Micromonosporaceae; genus Micromonospora; species Micromonospora echinofusca_A. The sequence goes on along the minus strand of NZ_WVUH01000301.1, from coordinate 2,477 downwards.
CGCATCCAGGTCGGGCTCACCGGACGGCACGACCGGGTAGCCGTTGGCGTCGGGCAGGTACGGGATGTTGTGCCGGAAGCCGACAAGGACGGTGTCGTGCCGGGCGCGGGCAGCGATGTCGGCCAGGACGTGATCCCGCACGACCACGTCGGCGTCGAGGAACACGATCGTGTCGCCGGTGGCGAGGTGCACGCCGACGTTCCGGGCCGCTCCCGCCCCGGCACGGGCGTGCAGGCGGACGGCCCGGTCAATGCGCGGATGCGCGGCGAGCAGCTCGGTGGTGGCGTCGGTGGACGCGTCGTCGATCACGATCACCTCGACGGACGCCGCAGTGCGCTGCTCGGCAAGCGCGTCGAGAACCGGCGGCAGACTGTAGGCGGTGTCGCAGGCGGGGATGACCACGCTGATCCGGGCTCCGGCGCCGAGTTGCGGCGGGGTCGGGGCATGCCAGTCCAGGCCGGTGCGGTCGGTGAAGGCCGTGGTGACGTGGCGGTGGTCGTTGCCGGTGGCGGCGAGCGCCTCGTTGAGGGTGGCGGACACGCTCACCACCCCCACGCGTCCAGGATCGCGGCGGCCTCTGGCCAACTGCCCGCATGGTCGGCGATCCAGTGAATACACGGCCGTCGGCTGTCGGAGAGGAGATCGGCGAGCAGCACCAGATAGAGCGGCTCAGCGACAACGAGGATGTCGTCGGGGGTGTGGTCCCTGAACAGGTCGGGTTGCAGCTGTGCCCAGACGCGCGGGCGCAGCTCGGAGGCGCGGGCCGGGTCGAGAGGGCGGTCGTAGGTGTGCAGGTGGGTGTCAGCGGTGACGAGGCCGTGCGCGGCGGACAGGAAGCGGACCCGGCTGCGCTGGTGCGGCAGGTGACCGACCCGGGAGCGCAGGTCTGGGACACAGCCACCGTCGTAGAGGTCGAGGGCAGGCATCGGCGTGGCCGTTGGCGTCTTCTCTGCGGAGCAGCCGACGATGACCAGCTCCGCCGGATGGGTGTGGGCCGTGTTGGCGGTATGGGTAAGGGAGCCGACGGGATGGGCCAGTCGCGGGCGTCGGAGATTCATGGGATGCGCACCGGCCTCACGGAGATGCCAGGGCTGCGGCGTTCGACGGGCGCTGCGTTGAGGAAGGTGGTGTGGGCATACAGCGGCGGCGAGGCGTACGAACCACCCCGGATGATCTTTCCCTGGCCCATGGCGGTGCTGCTGGTCCATTCCCAGACGTTGCCCGCCAGCCCCAGCACGCCCTGGGGCGTGGCGCCCGCCGGGTGCCGTCGGACCGGCTGGGGAGCACGTGGTGACTGCCCGGCACCCGTGAGCAGAGCGTGGTCAGGGATCCACGGTTCGTCGCCCCACGGGTACAGGCGGCGACTTGATCCGGCGGCGATCCACTCCCACTCCACCGACGTAGGCAGGCGCCCGCCAGCTGCGGCGGCGAGCCGGACGGCGTCGTCGTAGCAGATGCCGGTGACCGGCAGGTCGGTGTCGCCGAGGTCGCACTGCGCGACGGTGAGCGGCGTCTCCGCGACGAGGAGCGCCGGCACGGGGCGGGGTTTACGGGCGTCGCCGTAGAGGCAGGTACCGGCAGGGACGTGTACCCAGCGCACGGCGCCGACGACTGCGGGCAGTCCGGTCGGTGTGATGGTCATCGGTGGTTCCCTTCATCCGTCGATGAGGAACAGGTCTTCGGTGTTCGCCTGGTGCGGCGGCCGGACGCGGCTCTTGCGCGGGTGCGGCTGCAGCCGCACCGTGGCGAGGGCAGCGGTGAGGGCGTCGAATGCGACGGTCGCGCCGGGCTCGTCCGCCGCGAAGACCAGGTAGTTGTCGGCGAAACGTACGGCCGGCCAGTCAGTGAGCAGTGCGTCAACCTGGGAAAGGCGCAGGTGAAACAGCACCGGCCACAGGCCGCTGCCCGGGACCAGCGGCGTCGGCAACGCCTCGACGGCGCGGCGGAACAGACGCAGGAACGAGCCGTCGGCCACGTGGACGGCGAGCCAGTCCACGAACTGTTCGGTGCTGCCGCCCGTCGAGGCACCAGCCACGTCGACATCGGCGACCCACTGCCGTCCCGCCGCCAGGTGCTGCTCGGCTTGGCGCAGGGCGGTGATCCGGTTGCGGCGCGGCCGGTACGCCGATACCCAGTCCGCCAGGACGTAGTGCTCGAGGATCGGCTCCACCGCCCGGCGCATTGCCCGGTGCACGATGCGGTCCTCGACCGTCGGGATAACCGCGGGGAACACCTTGCCCGTGTAGGACGTGATCTCCACATGCCGTAACGGGCCCGGCTCCCACGTCCCCGTCCGCAGCCGGTCGGACAGGTCACCGAGACGCGCTCGCAGACCACTGCGGTAGCCGGCCCAGGTAAACCCGTCAGCACCCGGTGCGGCAGCGCGACGCATGCACAGCCGGGCCGCCGCCACCAGATGTGGCAGGTCTACCAGGAAGGGCATGAGTGAGTGCGCTGGGGCCTGCACAGGTGGGGCG
>NZ_WVUH01000300.1 GCF_017614955.1 Micromonospora echinofusca | reverse complement strand
GCAGGAACCCGGCGAAGAACGCGTGGTGTGCCGCGTAGGTGAAACTCGCCGGGGTGTGCCGTCGTTCCCACCGGCCGCCGGGCAGGGCCCGGACCAGGTTCGGGGTACGCCCGGCGGCCGCGCAGTCCCGGGCGACGTCGTACCGCAACGTGTCCAGGGTGACCAGGAGCAGGTCGTGGCTGTCGAGCAGCTCCCTCACGCCGGCACCACCGGCCGGATGCCGGGGCCGACCGGCGACCCGGCTGCCGGTGAACGGGCCACCGACCAGGCGGCGGAGCGACCGGTGGCCAGGGCGTGCAGTTGCGCGTCGTAGCTGTCCCGGCCGGCGTCGTCCCGCAGCCCGGGCAGCAGGTCACCGAAGGCGTTCACCTCGGCCACCGCGTGCCGGCGCCAGTCCGCGCCGATCAGCAGGTCCACCCCGGCGTGCAGGCACCCGGGAAAAGCGGCGGCGGCCCGGACGCAGGTGCGCAGCGCCGCTGCGTACCCGGCCGGCCCCAGTGCCCCGCGTACGGCGGCCAGGTCGCCACGGACGTTGCCGAGGTGCAGATTGGTCAGCGGCCCCCGGCTGGTCCGGACCACGACGTGGGACGGCTCACCGGCGACGACCAGTACCCGCAGGTCCAGCGTCCGCTGGTCGAGCCCCGCCTTGGGGTACCAGCGCTCCACGTGCAGGCCGTCCGGGGCGAGTCGGTCCACGATCGCGGCGACCTCGGACTCGCTGCGGTAGTCGCGGACCCGCAGCGAGTTGAACAGCCGCCCGTCGTCGGCCAGCTCCACCGAGGTCGTCGCGCGGATCCGTCCCGACGCGAGTTGCAGGGCCAGCACCCCGGAGGCCGACGAGGCGTGCGCCGGCTTGACGAACACCCGGGACCACCCGGTGGTCCGCAACGCCGCCCGCAGCCCGGCCCAGTCCGCCGGAGCGGCCGGCAGGGCCGGCGGCACCGGCACACCCAGCCGGGCGAGCCGGGCGTGGCAGGCCCGCTTGTCGAACATGACGGCGATGTCCCGGGGCGCGTTGAGCAGGGTGGCGCCGGCCCGGTCGGCGGCCTGCGCGAGCCGGTCCAGGGCGGCGCACAGGCCGGCGTACCAGGTCGCCAGACCGGTGATCTCACCGTGCTCGGCCGGGGTTTCGGCGCCCCGGAGCAGCCGGTCCACCTCGGGATCCTCGCCCGGTGAGTCCACCCGGACCAGGGCGCCGGCCGGTACCGCGACCGGCCCGGCGGCGAGCTGCCGCCAGGGCAGCACGGTGACCGGGCGGGCGACCCGGGCGGCGGCGGCCCGGAACAGCGCGACCCGCCGGTTGTCCGGGCTGCCCACCACCACCAGCGGCGTACCGGTCATTCCGCGACGGCCACGTACCGGTCGCCGTCGGAGTCGGCCTCCTCCCGGTCGGAGAGGTCGACCTCCACCCCGGGCAGCTCCCGGGCCAGCCGCGCGGCGGTCTCCTCGCTGAGGTAATGGTGGTGCAGGTCGAGCCGGCGCAGGTGGGTGAGGGACTGCCCGGCCAGCAGTGCCGCCGCACCGGGGTCGGAGAGGACACCGAGGGAGAGGTCGAGGGTGTGCAGTCGGGCCACCACCGGCGCCCCGGCCACGGCGGCGGCGACCTCGTCGGCGATCATGGCGTCCCGCAGGCCGAGGTGACGGAGGCGGGGCAGGCGGGTGCCGGCGAGGATCGGCGCGAGGTCGTCGACGGTGGCGTCGCCGCCGTACGCCGGGTCCCCGAGCCACAGCTCCAGGTGCTCCAGGGCCGGCAGGTCGCACCCGGCTACCGCCCGGACCACCCCGGCGGGCAGGCCACCCGCCTCGATGGCCAGCTCCCGCAGGGCGGTGTGCCGGACCGGGCTGAGCGTCAGCCCCTCGGTGGCCCCCCGGACCCGCAGCACCTCCAGGGCCGGGTACGCGGTCAGCAACGGCGTGACGTCGTCCTGCCGGATCCAGGAGATCTCGCACTCCTCGAACGTCATCTCGCCGAGGAAGAGGGCGCGCAGCCCGGTCAACCGGGACGCCAGCTCGACCAGCAACCCGACCGGCGGGGGCGTGTCGTAGGCCGACCCCCAGGCGCCGATCACCAGGGCCCGCACCGAAGCCGGATCCACGGTCGCCACGAACTCGGTGAGCTGCGCGGCGAACTCCTCGGCGGGGGTGTCGTAGTCCGCGGCCTCCAGTCGCCAGGCGACGGCGGTCTGGTCGGCCGGCAGCGCAGCCGCCGGGTCGAAGGCCACCACCGGCAGGCCGGCGAACTCGGTGACATGCTGGTTGATCGTCATGGGCGCGGTCTCCCGGGCGCTGGAGGGGTCAGGCGCGCGAACGATAGCAAGGTCGACCGACAGCGCCACCGCGCCGACAGCGCCACCGGGCCGGCGCGGTGTCAGAGGACGCGTTCGAAGCGGGCCCGGCGGCCGACGACGGTGAACCCGAGCCGCCGGTAGAGCCGACCGGCCGGGTTGTCCACGTTCACGTCCAGCAGCACCTCCCGTACCCCGTCCGCGCGCATCCGGCGCAACGCCTCGGTGACCAGGGCCGCGCCCAGGCCACGGCCACGCTGCTCCGGCCGGACCCCGAGCTGCACGATCCAGCCCTGCGCGCAGGTGACGAAGGCGACGTCGCGGGTGACGGCGCCGACCCGGTCGTCGCTGGCGCCGTCGGCACCGGCGTGCTCGGTGGCGCTGTCGCGGGTGTGCTCGGTGGCGAGCAGCGACCAGCCGGGGCGGAAGTCCTCGTCGTCGGTCGTCCAGTCGATCCAGTATTCGGCGGACCAGCCCGGGAAGCCCGGCCGCTCGGCGAAGGCGGCGGCGTAGACCGCGAAGAACCGTGACGCCAGGGCGGTGGACCAGGGGGCGAGCCGGATCCCGGCCGGTACCGCCACGTCGGGCAGGGCGGTATCGGCCAGGTCGAACCGCATGACGTCCTCGGCGAAGGTCCGGTGCAGGCCCCGGCCGGCGAAGAGCGCGGCGGCGGCGTCGGTGAGCGTCTCGGTCTCCACCACGAGCACGGCGTTGCCGTCGCTGCCGGTCTCCCCCACGACCCCGTCGGCCACCGTGGGTGCCTCGGCGAGCCCCCAGTCCAGCAGCGCCGATCCGATCCCGCACCCCCGGTGGGCCGGGTCGACCAGCCCCAGGTACACCGCCCGCCGCTGCCCCGCGACGGGTTGCGGCCGGAGCCCGGCGGCGCCCACGAGCCGGCCCGCCCGGTCGACCGCGCACCGGGCTGCCCCGTCCGCCACGGCGAACCGCTCGCCGAGGAACGACTCCAACGCGATCAGGGGCTGTCCGCCGTCGGCCGCGAGGCAACGCGCGGCGAGTGAGGCGACGGCGGGCAGGTCGGCGGCGGTCAACGCACGCCAGCTCAGGTCGGTGGGCACGGGCGCACGGTAGTTCAGGTCGCGGCCGGTGGACACCCGAATATTCGGTCGCCCCGGCGGATCGCGGCGGGTTTGATGCCGATCATGACGGAGCGGATAGCGTTGGTCACCGGAGTCAGCCGGCGGGTCGGGATCGGCGCGGCGGTGGCCCGCCGGTTCGCGGCGGCCGGCTACCGCCTGCACCTCACCGGGTTACCCGCCTTCGACGAGGCCCAGCCGTACGGCGGTGATCCGGACGGGGTAACGGCGCTGCTCACCGAGCTGGGCGGACGGGCCACCTACCAGGCGGTGGACCTGATCGACCCGGCCGCGCCGGGGCACCTGGTCGCCGAGACGGTACGCCGGTACGGCCGGATCGACGCGGTGGTGGCCGTGCACGCGTACTGCACCGACACCCCGCTCGGTGCCCTGGATCCACAGGAGATCGACCGGCACCTGATCGTCAACGTGCGTGCCGGCATGCTGCTCGCCGAGGCGTTCGCCACCACGTTCGCCGCCTTGCGGCGTGCCTGGTCGGGCCCGGGCGACGACGGGTCGGAGCCGACGGGGACCGGTGACCCCGGTCGCGCCGACGGACGGCTGGTCTTCTTCTCCACCGGTCAGCGACTCGGCCCGATGCCGAACACTCTGGCCTACGCGGTCAGCAAGGCCGCGGTGGAGAACCTGACCGTGCAGCTCGCCCCGGTCCTGATGGCGCAGGGCATCACGGTGAACTGCGTGCATCCCGGACCGACCGACACCGGGTACGCCCCGCCGGAGGCGTACGCGGCGGTCGCCCGACGCTTCCCGGGCGGTCGTTGGGGCACCCCGGACGACGCCGCCCGGCTGGTGGAGTGGCTCTGTTCGCCGGACGGCCACTGGATCACCGGTCAGGTGATCGACTCCGAGGGGGGCTTCAACCGGTACGGCTGACCGGTTGCGCCGCCCCGTCGGGTCGCCCCGCCGCCCCCGTCGACCGGCGGGACGCCCCCGACGGGCGGTCCGGACTCAGCGTGGCCGGTACGTGCCGAACGACCAGACGTGGCCGGCCAGGTCCCGGGCGACGTAGTCGCGGGAGCCGTAGTCGGTGTCGAAGGGTTCCCGCACGATCTCCGCGCCGGCTGCGGCCGCACGGGTACGGTGCGCGTCGACGTCGTCGACCGCGACGTAGACCGACCAGTCGGTGTCGTCCGGTCGGGGGCGGTGCCGGACGCGCTGCCCGACCATGATCATTCCGGTGCCGAGGGCGAGTTCCGCGTGTGCCACCGAACCGTCCGGGGCGGTGTGTACGGCATGCGGGGTGAAGCCGAACGCCGTGCCGAGCCAGTCGACGGCGGCGCGGGCGTCGGGGTAGGTGAGAACCGGGTAGACCGTGGACATGCCCCGAGTCTGCCCGCCCACCCGGGCCGGCCGATTGGACGAATGTGACCTGTCGACCGGATCGGCCGGACGACGCGGTTCAGCCGGCCGGCGTCCGCTCGCCGGCGAGCACGGTCGGGGTGGTGCCGGCGAACTCGCGGAAGTCGCGGATCAGGTGGGCCTGGTCGAAGTATCCGCACCGGACCGCGATCTCGGCCCAGCGGTACCGGTCCGCCGGTCCGCAGTCCAGGTCCGCCAGTCCGCCGCGCGGGTCCGCCAGGTCCGCCGGTCCACAGTCCGGGTCCGGCGGGAGCAGCGGGGACGGCGGGAGCAGCGAGTGGGCCCGCTGGAACCGCAGCAGCCGGGCGGCGACCTTGGGCGTGAGGCCGAACTCCCGACGGAACACCGCCGCCAGGTGTCGGCGACTCCAACCCACCTCCTCGGCCAGCCGGCCGATGCCCAGCTGGCCACCCTGGCCGGCGAGACGGCGCCAGGCGCCGGCCAGCCGGGGGTCGGGCGCCGCTGTGCCGCCCAGCCGCTCCGTCAGCGCGGCGTCGAGCACCGCGAACCGGTGTGCCCAGTCGTCCGCCTCCGCCAGCCGGAGGCGCAGCCGGCTCCACCAGCCGCCCGGCAGGTCCGCCACGCCGACCGCCCGGTTGGCCAGCTCACCGAGGGGTAGACCGAGGATCCGCCGGGCGGCCGGCGGGGTGAGGAACACCTGCACACCCAGCCCGGTGCCGACGGTACGGGTCAGGCAGTAGGAGTCGAACGGGCCGGCCACGAAGGAGTCCACCCCGTACGCCCCCCGCTCGGCGGAACGCGGCTCGATCACGTCCAGCGGGTCCCCCCAGCCGAGGATGAGCACCACGAACGCGCCCGCCACCTCCCGCCGTACCAGCGGAGTCGCGACCGGATCCCGGTAGCCCAGGTAACGGTCGACCCAGGGCCGCAGGGCGGACGCCGGGGCCCCGACGACGACCTCGGTCATTTCACCCCGGCGACGTCCATCCCGCGCAGTTCCTTCTTCAGCTCCGCCACCTCGTCGCGGATCCGGGCGGCCAACTCGAACTGCAACTCCCGGGCGGCGGCCAGCATCTGGTCGTTGAGCTCCTGGATGAGCTGGGCCAGGTCGGCGCGGGCCATCCCCTCCCGCGAGGTGGTCGAGGTGGCCCGGCTCCGGCTGCGGGTCTCGGCGACTGGAGCCTTGCCCCGGGAGAGCTGCCGCGCCGCCCCGCCGATGGACGAGGTGTCCTCGGCCTCCCGGTAGATGTCGTCCAGGATGTCGTGGATCTTCTTCCGGAGCGGCTCCGGGGTGATGCCGTGCGCCTCGTTGTGCGCGACCTGCTTGGCCCGACGCCGGTTGGTCTCGTCGATGGCGTCGGCCATCGACGGAGTGATCTTGTCGGCGTACATGTGCACCTGACCGGAGACGTTCCGGGCGGCCCGGCCGATGGTCTGGATGAGCGACCGGCCGCTGCGCAGGAAACCCTCCTTGTCGGCGTCGAGGATGGCGACCAGCGACACCTCCGGCAGGTCGAGACCCTCACGCAGCAGGTTGATGCCGACCAGCACGTCGTAGTCGCCCTTGCGCAGCTCCCGCAGCAGCTCGACCCGGCGCAGCGTGTCGACCTCCGAGTGCAGGTAGCGGACCCGGATGCCGTGCTCCAGCAGGTAGTCGGAGAGGTCCTCGGCCATCTTCTTGGTCAGCGTGGTGACCAGGACCCGCTCGTCCCGTTCGGTCCGCAGCGTGATCTCGTGCATGAGATCGTCGATCTGCCCCTTGGTGGGCTTCACGACGACCTCGGGGTCGATCAGACCGGTCGGGCGGATCACCTGCTCGACGAACTCGCCCTGGGCCTGCTCCAGCTCCCACGACCCCGGGGTGGCGGAGAGGAAGACCATCTGCCCGACCCGTTCCAGGAACTCGTCGAACCGCAGCGGTCGGTTGTCCGCCGCGCTGGGCAGCCGGAAGCCGTGGTCGATCAGCATCCGCTTACGGGACGCGTCGCCCTCGTACATGCCGCCGATCTGGGGAATGGTCACGTGCGACTCGTCGATGACGGTGAGGAAGTCGTCGGGGAAGTAGTCGAGCAGGCAGTGCGGTGGGCTGCCCGGCAACCGGCCGTCGATGTGCATGGAGTAGTTCTCGATGCCGGAACAGAAGCCGACCTGGCGCATCATCTCGATGTCGTACGTCGTGCGCATCCGCAGCCGCTGGGCCTCCAGCAGCTTGCCCTGCCGCTCCAGCTCGGCCAGGCGCTCGGCCAGCTCGGCCTCGATGTCGCGGATCGCCCGCTCCATCCGCTCCGGGCCGGCAGCGTAGTGGGTGGCCGGGAAGATCAGCAGGTGGTCGACCTCCCGGACCACCTCACCGGTGAGCGGGTGCAGGTAGTAGAGCTTCTCCACCTCGTCGCCGAAGAGCTCGATCCGCAGAGCCAGTTCCTCGTACGCCGGAATGATCTCCAGCGTGTCACCCCGGACCCGGAACGTGCCCCGGTTGAAGGCCATGTCGTTGCGGGTGTACTGGATGTCGACCAGCCGACGCAGCAGCTGGTCACGGTCCAGCTCCTGGCCGACCCTGATCCGGACCGCACGGTCGAGGTACTCCTCCGGGGTGCCCAGGCCGTAGATCGCGGACACGGTCGCCACCACGATCACGTCCCGGCGGGTGAGCAGCGACATGGTCGCCGAGTGCCGCAGCCGTTCGACCTCCTCGTTGATCGAGGAGTCCTTCTCGATGTAGGTGTCGGTCTGCGGGATGTACGCCTCGGGCTGGTAGTAGTCGTAGTAGGAGACGAAGTACTCCACCGCGTTGTGCGGCAGCAGCTCGCTGAACTCCTTGGCCAGCTGCGCACAGAGCGTCTTGTTGGGGGCCAGCACCAGGGTCGGCCGTTGCAGTCGCTCGACCAGCCAGGCGGTGGTCGCGCTCTTGCCCGTACCGGTCGCGCCGAGCAGCACCGAGTGCCGGTCGCCGCGCCGCACCCGTCGCTCAAGGTCGTCGATGGCTGCCGGCTGGTCCCCGGCCGGGGAGTACTCGCTGACGACCTGGAACCGGCCGTCCAGCCGTGGAATGTCGAGCGCCATGCCGTCCACGGTACGCCGGCGGTGTGACACCCTGCGGAGACCACCCTGAGTGCACGATCGGCTTCGATATTCGCATTGTGTGGCCCATCTCACCGGGTTACCGTTTCCGGGTAGGCCGCCCGCGGCGGCCGACCGGGCCGGCAGCCCCGCCCTCACCTGGCAGGCCGCCCCCGGCGTGACGGTCGCAGCCCCGGCCCCGCCGGCGTGCGCGCTGTCGCGGTCGCGCCTGACGCGCTGACCGGCCGCCGCGGGCGCCCCTGACCACCACTGCCACCTCTGACCACCACTGCCCGCCCGGTGTCCACCACCCGGGCGGTGAACCGCCACCGGGCACGGCCCGCACCGCCACCCGACCGGGCGGGTCAGGATTCGACCCGGACCCGCAGGTCGACCGGGCGGCCCGGGTCGGCACTGCCGTACCGCCACTCCCCCGGCGACCGCGCCGGGTCGGCCGGCTCCGGCCACGCCGGGAACCCGGCCCCGGCCAGCGGCTCGGCGACCGCCGCCGCCTGCGCGACGGACGCCACGGTCAGTCGCATGTCGATGACGTCCCGCTCCGGAAGCCGGCCCTGCGCGGTCGGACCCACGTGGCGCAACCCCTCCGCCGCTGGTCCGAGGGCGTGCCGGAGCCGGGCGGCGAGCCGGGCGTACTGGGCCGGCCAGGACGGATCGACGACAGCACCGCTCACCGGGCGGCCGGGTACCGGCCGCCGGAGTCGCAGGTTGTGCTCGTAGGGCACCAGTCGGTCCCGCCAGAGCCGATCGACGGCGTCGTGCAGCTCCGCGAGCCCGGCGTCGTTGGCCAGCACCACGTCCGCCGCCGCCTGCCGGCGGGTGTCGTCGGCCTGGGCGCGGATCCGCTGCACCGCCTCGGCCTCGCTCATCCCCCGGTCCCGGACCAGTCGGCCGATCCGGGTGGACTCGGCGGCCGCGACCACCAGGACCAGATGGTAGGTCGGGGCGAGCCCCACCTCCACCAGCAGCGGCACGTCGTTGACCAGCACCGCGTCCGCCGGGGCGGCAGCGGCGAGCTGGGCCGACCGGGCCCGGACCCGGGGATGGACGATCGCCTCCAACCGCCGTCGGGCCGGCTCGTCACCGAAGACCACCGCACCCAGCGCCGGCCGGTCCAGGCTGCCGTCCGGGGCGAGCACCTGGCTACCGAAGGCCGCCACGACCTCCGCCAGCCCGTCGGTGCCGGGCGCCACCACCTCCCGGGCCAGCCGGTCCGAGTCGACGACCACCGCACCGAGCCCGGCCAGTCGGCTCGCCACGACGCTCTTACCCGAACCGATCCCGCCCGTCAGTC
>NZ_WVUH01000002.1 GCF_017614955.1 Micromonospora echinofusca | reverse complement strand
CCGGGGAGGGGGTCGCAGCCGGTGCCGGGGTGCCGTTGGGTGCGGGTACCCCGGACGCGGTCACACCCGGCGCGGGACTCGGCGGGCAGATCGGCTTCAGGTTCGGGTTGGCCGGGTCGTCGTTGGTCAGTTCGGCGAGACGCCGCTCGGCGTCCGGCTCGCTCTTGGCCTGGATGCCCTGCTTGACCTGCTCCTGGGCGGCGGCGGTGAGGTCGTCGAGCTCGGCCGCACTGGTCGTGTGGACGCTGGACAGGTCCAGCCCGGCGATCTGCCCCGGCACGCCACGGAAGACGGCGAGCTGGCCGTCCTCGGTGGCCCCGACGTAGTACTGCCGCTGGGTGTAGCTCCAGCCACCCCACAGGCCGGCGCCCAGCAGACCGAGCAGCACCACCAGGAGCAGCGCGGTGCGGACCGGTCGGCGACGGGGGCGGTCGTCGTCGTCCCGGCCGGGCGCAGGGGCCGGCTCGGGCGCCGCCGGGCGGGGCGCGGAGAGCGCGGAGGCCCGGGCCGCCGGGGTGGAGCGGTCGGCGGAGGTCGCCATGCCCCGGTCCCGGGCGGCGGCCCCGCCCACGATCGGGGCGGCCTCCACGATGTCCTGGTCGGTGGCGTCCGCGATGACCACGGTGATGTTGTCCGGGCCACCGCCGCGCAGGGCGAGCTGCACCAGCCGCTCGACGCACTGCTGCGGGTCGGCGTACTCCCGCATGGTCTCGGCGATCGTCTCGGCGCTCACCACGCCGGAGAGCCCGTCGCTGCAGATGAGGTAGCGGTCGCCGGGCAGCACCTGACGGACGGAGTACTCCGGGTCGATGTCCCGCCCGTCGAGGGCCCGGGTGAGCAGCGAGCGCTGGGGGTGGCTGCTCGCCTCCTCCAGGCTGATCCGACCCTCGTCGACGAGCATCTGGACGTACGTGTCGTCCTTGGTGATCTGGGAGAACTCGCCGTCACGCAGCAGATAGGCGCGGGAGTCCCCGATGTGCACCATCCCGATCTTGCTGCCGGAGAAGAGGGTCGCGGTCAGCGTGGTGCCCATCCCCTCCAGCTGCGGGTTGGCGTCCACGGTGTCCCGCAGCTGCTGGTTGGCGGTGTCCACGGCCGAGCGCAGCGCATCGACGAGCGCATCACCGGGAACGTCCTCGTCGAGTGGCGCCAGTGCGCCGATGACGATGTTGCTGGCGACGTCACCGGCGGCCATGCCGCCCATGCCGTCGGCGACGGCGAGCAGCCGCGGCCCGGCGTAGACGGAATCCTGGTTTCCGTCTCGGATCAGACCGCGGTCGCTGTGGGCCGCATAGCGCAGGGTCAGTGTCATGGCCGTAATTCGAGAGAAGTGCGGCCGATCCGGATCGGCACGCCGAGGGGGACGGGGGTTGGTCCGGTGACCTTAGCGCGATCCAGATAGGTGCCGTTAGTCGAGCCGAGGTCTTCGACGAACCACTGCCCCGCCCGGGGGACCAGCCGGGCGTGGCGCGCGGAGGCGTAGTCGTCGGTGATGACGAGCGTCGAATCCTCTGCCCGGCCGATGGTTATCTGGGCTTCGCCGAGGGTGATCCGGGTGCCGGCGAGCTGACCGGCGGTGACCACCAGCTGGTGGGCGGCCCGGCCCCGCTTGACCTTCGCCGGTTTGGCGGCCGCCTGCCCCGTCGAGGCCCCGACGGCGCGGGGTGCCGCGACCAGCCGGTTGGACCTGGCCCCGGCGAAGAGATCCCGACGGATCACTCCCACCACGGTGAACACGAAGATCCACAGCAGGATGAGGAAGCCGAAGCGCGCGACGGTTATGACGAGAGGGGGCAAGTCGCTTAACCGTCCACGCGGAACGTCAGGGTGGTCGTCCCCAGCTGGATCATGTCGCCCGGGTTGAGCGCCACGGCCGACACCCGCTGGCCGTTGACCATGGTCCCGTTGGTCGAACCGAGGTCGGTCAGCACCACCTGGCCACCGTCGAAGTCGAGCCGGGCGTGTCGCCGGGAGATGCCGACGTCCGGCAGGCGCAGGTTGGCCTGGTCGCCACGGCCGATCACCGTGGAGCCCATCTGGAGCGGGTACGTCCGGCCGTCGCCGGAGACCAGCCGGACGTTGCGGGCGCCACCGTGGCCGGGCGGAGGGCCGTAGCCGCCACCCTGGTCGTACGCCGGGTAGGCGGGCGGGGCGTCGTAGCCGGGACCGGAGACCGGGGCGACCTCCCCGCCGGTGTAGACCTCGGCGGTGACCCGGAACATGCCGGTGTCCAGCCCCTCGCCGCGCTCGATCTCGACGATGACGTCCCCGTACACGGTCCACGCCTGCTCGCCGATGAACTCCGCCTGCGACTGGGCCAGTTCCTGGGCCAACGCCGCGGCGTACGGCGCCAGCCGGCTGTGGTCGTACGGCGAGAGATCGATCACGTAGCGGTTGGGCACCAGGGTGCGCCCACCAGCCAGGATGGCCTTGTGCGCCTCTGCCTCCCGCTGCATGGCGTTGAGGATCTCCACGGGGTGGACGACCCCCTTGAAGACCTTGGCGAAGGCCCCCTCAACCAGGCCTTCCAGACGCTTCTCGAAGCGTTGCAGCACGCTCACCGGCTCCTCCTCGGGTCCCGAGGACATGATGGTATCCGGCCGTCGCTCGCGCAGCTCACACGCCGCTCGGCCGCCTGTCACCGGCCCGTTCCACCGGGCCGCTCATGTCGTGCTACTCTTCCCTCCGCCGCGAACGAGCGATCTTTCGCAGCAGAGGCTGGGGACAGCGTAATATGTCCGGGCACCCCCCACTAAGGGGAGGGATCGGGACAGATTACACTGATCCTGGTCAAGCCACGGGGAAGTGGCGGAATGGCAGACGCGCACGGTTCAGGTCCGTGTGCCCGAAAGGGCGTGGGGGTTCAACTCCCCCCTTCCCCACCAGAGTCGAAGGGCTCCGCAGAAACGCGGGGCCCTTCCTTCGTTCCGGGTCACGCTCGCGGGGGCGTTATGCTCCGGTGGTTCCTGCCTCCCCCCAGACCCAGGAGTGGCGTGTGGCTGTCGCGTTGGTGACCGGATCCGGTGGCCTGATCGGCTCCGAGGCGGTCCGGCATTTCGCCGGTCTCGGCCTCGATGTCGCCGGCATCGACAACGACATGCGGCAGGCATTCTTCGGCGCCGAGGCGTCCACCGCGTGGAACGTGCAGCGGCTCGCCGCCGACCTCGGTGGGGCGTACACGCACCACAACGTCGACATCCGGGACCGGGAGGCGCTGGCGGCGATCTTCCGGCGGTACGGCCGGGACATCGCGGTGGTGATCCACACCGCCGCACAGCCGTCCCACGACTGGGCGGTCCGGGATCCCTACACCGACTTCGACGTCAACGCCGGTGGCACGCTGAACGTCCTGCAGAACGTGCGGGAACACTGCATCGAGGCGCCGGTGATCCACTGCTCCACCAACAAGGTGTACGGCGACCGGCCGAACAGCCTCCCCCTGGTGGAACTGGAAACCCGCTGGGAGATCGAGCCGGGCCACCCGTACGAGCAGGGCATCCGGGAGGACATGTCGATCGACTCCTGCCTGCACTCGATCTTCGGCGCGTCCAAGGTCGCGGCGGACGTGATGGTGCAGGAGTACGGCCGCTACTTCGACATGCGGACGGCCTGTTTCCGGGGTGGCACCCTGACCGGGCCGGCGCACTCGGCCACCGAGCTGCACGGCTTCCTCGGCTACGTGATGCGCGCCAACATGGAGGGCCGGACGTACCGGATCTTCGGGTACCAGGGCAAGCAGGTCCGCGACGCGATCCACAGCTCCGACGTGGTGTCGGCGTTCGAGGCGTTCTTCCGCAACCCCCGGTCGGCGGCGGTCTACAACCTGGGCGGCGGTCGGCACTCCAACACCTCCAACCGGGAGGCGTTCACGCTGGCCGAGCGGATCACCGGCCGGGAGATGGTGACCGAGTACGTGGAGGAGAACCGGATCGGCGACCACAAGTGGTGGATCGGCTCGAACGAGGCGTTCCAGGCCGACTACCCGGAGTGGAAGCAGGTCTACGACGTACCGATGATCATGCAGGAGATCTACGAGGCCAACGTCGACAAGTGGGTGCCCGGAGCATGACCACGCAGACCAAGCGGAACGTCCTCGGCGTCCTGGTCGACGCGACCGACTACGCGGCAGCCACCGAGCAGGTCGTGGCGGCGGCACACCAGCGGCGTCCGCTGGCGCTGACCGCGCTCGCGGTGCACGGGGTGATGACCGGCGTACTCGACCCGGCGCACAACGCCCGGCTCAACTCGTTCGACGTGGTCACCCCGGACGGACAGCCGGTGCGCTGGGCGCTCAACCTGCTGCACGGCGCGGGGCTCACCGACCGGGTCTACGGCCCGACCCTGACGCTGCACGTGCTCTCCCGGTTCGCCGACGAAGGGCTGCCGGTCTATCTCTACGGGTCGACCGAGGAGACCCTCTCCCGGCTCATCCCGGCGTTGGAGCGGATGTTCCCGGCCCTGAAGATCGCCGGCGTGGAGCCGTCGAAGTTCCGGTCGGTCCAGCCCGGCGAGGCCGCCGAGATCGCCGACCGGATCCGGGCCAGCGGGGCCCGGCTCGTCCTGGTCGGCCTGGGCTGCCCGCGCCAGGAGGTCTTCGCGTACGCCATGCGACCGCTGCTGGACATGCCGCTGATGGCGGTCGGTGCCGCGTTCGACTACCACGCGGGCCTGCTGCGCAAGCCGCCGCCGTGGATGCAGCGGGCCGGGCTGGAGTGGTTCTGGCGGCTCGGACTGGAACCGAAGCGGCTCTGGCGCCGGTACGTGATCCTCAACCCGGCCTATCTGGCCCGGTTGGCCGCCCAGAAGACCGGCCTGTGGAAGGCGGCTCCGCCCGCCCCGGCCAGCGAACTGCCGGCCAGCTTCTCGGTCTGACGACGCGTCGACGACCGCCGGGCGGGTGACCGCGCGGCGGTCGTCCGCGTCACCGGCCGGCGGTCGTCGACACCACCGGCCGGCGTCCGGACGTTAGGAAGGGCCCCTTCCTATACCGAAAGCGATAAGAAGGGGCCCTTCCTTGCATTCACCTAGAGGTTCAGGGACCAGGTGTTGATGTAGCCGGTGTCACCGGAGAAGAGGTCCCGGACCTGGAGCTTCCAGGTGCCGTTGGCCGCCTCGCCGGAGACGTTGACGGTGTACGTGGTGTCCACGTTGTCGGCGCCGTCGAAGAGGGCGTAGTTCTTCAGCCGGTACGCCGAGCCGTCCGGTGCGATCAGGTCGATGACCAGGTCACCCCGGTAGGTGTGGACGATCTTCACGGCCACGGTCGAGGTGGCGGAGGCGTTCCGGTCGCAACCGCTGATCACGATCGAGCTGCTGATCGCGGCGGCGGTGTCCGGGATGGCCACGTCGGTGTCGTTGGTGCCGGAGCAGCTACCGCCACCGGAGCCGGTCACCGTCAGCGAGTAGGTCGCGGTACGGCTGCCCGAGGTGCCGGTACCCGTGACGGTCACCGGGTAGGTGCCGGGCGGGGTGCTGGCCGACGTGCTGATGGTGAGGGCGGAGGAGCCACCCGAGGTCACCGTGGCCGGGTTGAACGAGGCGGTCGCCCCGCTCGGCAGGCCGCTCGCGGAGAGGCTGACCGACTGGGCCGACCCGTTGGTGGTGGCGGTCGCCACGGTCGCGGTGACCGAGCCGCCCGGCGCGGTCGAGCCGGAGTTCGGCGAGACCGAGACGGAGAAGTCGTCGGTCGGCGGGGTGCCGTCGTTGACGACGTACAGCAGCTTGTTCGGCGAGCCGGTGCCGGGGTTGGTCACCACGCCGTTGGTGGCGTTGTTGACCAGGTAGTCCCGGACCTGCTGCGGCGTCCAGGACGGGTTGGCGCTGGCCACCAGGGCCGCCGCGCCGACCACGTGCGGGGTCGCCATCGAGGTACCGCTGATGGTGTTGGTGGCGGTGTCGTTGGTGTTCCACGCCGAGGTGATCGACGAGCCCGGGGCGAAGATGTCCAGGCAGGTACCGATGTTGGAGAAGGAAGACCGGGCGTCGGTGTTGGTGGTCGAGCCGACGGTGATGCCCTCGGCCGTCCGGGCCGGCGAGGTGTTGCAGGCGTTGCCGCCCGAGTCGTTACCGGCGGCCAGGCCGTAGGTGACACCCGAGTTGATGGAGTTGCGGACGGCGGTGTCCACCGAGGCGTCCGCGCCGCCGCCGAGGCTCATGTTGGCCACGGCCGGCTTCTGCGCGTTGGCGGTCACCCAGTCGATGCCGGAGATGACCCCGGCGTAGGTGCCGCTGCCCTGGCAGTTGAGCACCTTGACGGCGACGAGGCGGGCACCCTTGGCGAGGCCGTACGCGTTGCCGCCGACGGTCCCGGCGACGTGCGTCCCGTGCCCGTTGCAGTCGGTGTTGTTGGTGTCGACCGTGTTCGTACCCCAGGTCGCCCGGCCGCCGAAGTCGCTGTGCGAGGTCCGGATGCCGGTGTCGATGATGTAGGCGGTGACGTTGCTCGCCGTGTTCGGGTACGTGTAGGAGTTGTCGAGCGGCAGGGCCCGCTGGTCGCTGCGGTCCAGACCCCAGGACGGGGTCGGGCTCTGGGTACCGGTGATGCTCACCGTGTGGTTCTGCGACACCCAGGCGACGTCGGGGCTGGCGGCGATCCGGGCGGCCGCCTTGGCGCTCGCCTTGATCTCGAAGCCGCGCAGCGCGGCGGAGTAGGTGCGTGCCACCGTGCCACCATGCCGGGTGACCAGGTCCTGCGCCGTGGTACCGACCCGGGCGGAGCTGACCGCGGTGTCCTTGAAGACGACGATGTAGCTGTCCGCCACGGCCGTGGCACCACCCGCGGACCGGATGGTCCCGGTGGGCTCGGCCGCCATGGCCGGGGTCGCCGCAGCCGCCATACCCAAGGCGGCCACGCCCACCAGAATCGACCTGTACGGGAGACGCATCTCCCTACCTCCCCTCCGACCGGCACGCGCGTCCGCCCCGGAAAGGAAGCGGATCGACGATGGCCGATCAAGGGGAGGCTATCTCTTTAGATCGACATAAATAAACATGCCGAAACTTCCATACTGTACGGAGGATGACCCCTCACGTACCGTCGGTACCGGCGGGCCTCCCCTAGTGGTCGGCTGTCCGGGTACGCCGGGGGCCCGGCCCGGATTCGGCGGAGCCGGCGAAGGGCAAGAGTGAGGCCATGCAGACCTCACTGGCCATGGTGCTCCCGGTGGCCGCGCTCTGGTCGGTCGCCGGCGTACTGGCCGACCGGCTGCCCGGGCTGGACCGGGCCCGCACGCTACGTCACCGTACCGGCTGGTTGCTGGGCCTCGTCCTCGCCGCCCTGGCGGGCACGGCGACGGTCGTGGCGGCCGGGCTGGGCACGACGGATCTCACCCCGGCCGACCGGGCGGGCGCCGCACTGGCGGTACCGGCGATCCCGGCCGCCGTGGTAGCCCTGTCGACCCTCCGCCGACTGGGCCGGATCCGGGCCGGTGCCGGGGCCTTCGCCGCCGCACCCGGCACCCCCGCACCACCCAGCCTGCGGATCGGCGCGGCACACCCCATGATCGGCCTGCCGGTCCAGGTGACCGCGCTGTTCTGCGCCCTCGCCCTGATCCCCGCGAGCCGGCCGGGAGCGGCCCTGACCACCGGGCCGGGTGGGCTGGTCCTGAGCCTGCTTGCGGTGGGTGTCCTGGCGATCGGGGTACGGCACGCCCTGCGGCACAGCCGCCTCACCGAACTGGCGGCTCCCGCCGGAGCGGCGTCACCTCCCGCGACCGGTGCCCTGCACGTATAGCAGTTCCAGAATCGCCCGGGTCGCCTCGAACCACCGGTCGAGCCACCCGGGCGGCGGAACGCTCCCCCTCGGCGGCAACTCCAGCAGCAGACCACGGAGCAGGGGATGATCCGCAAGCGGTGGGGTCACCTCACCCCAACCCCCGCTGGCGAAGGAGGGCTCGGCCAGCGTGCCCGGGTCGAGTGACGGCAGACTGAGCGGCGCCGGCGGCGGCTCGGCCAGTTCCAGGGCCGGCGGGGCGGAATCACGGCCACCACCGTCACTGTCCGTCGAGACCACCTCGGTGAGCACGCTGTCCCGACGGGCACCCCGGTACTTTCCGCCGAAGCGCTCCGGCTTACCGGAGCCGTTGCCCAGATTGTCTGACCCGATCGTCATCCGTCTCGCCTGCCTCGTGTGAGTTGCGGACCCCTGCCACGGGTTGGCCGGCCATGCCGTACCGAGACGTACAACGAGGCAGACGGGAACTGGCGACGGGCCGCTGCCAGGGATGTCCGCCCCGGTACGCGGACCGGACCCGGACGGCAGACGTGGCCCGGACGGCAGACGTGGCCCCGACCGGTTCCGGAACCGGTCGGGGCCACGCCCAGGTTTCCTGCTGCCCCGCACGCGGGTCAGGCCAGGTCGAACTCGCCGTCCTTCGTGCCGCCTACGAAGGCGTCCCACTCGTCCGGGGTGAAGATCAGGGCGGGTCCGGTCGGGTTCTTGGAATCGCGTACCGCGATCCCTCCGGTAACGAACGCCACCTCCACGCAGTTGTCACAATTGGGCCCGCTACGCGAGCTCTTGAACCACGCTGCGTGCGTCAGGTCCACGAGGGACCCTTTGGTCGGCACTTCCACAACGGCTCCTCTGCCATTTTTGCGATGAGAGCTATGGACTCATCCGGGCGAATGGCCGCTGCTCGAATATGGTCGAAGATGAAGATGTACTTCTGAAGCTCGTCGCTCTTCTCCAGGAAGAGCCCACCCGTGGCATTCTCGGCGTACACCACATCCGGATCACCGGCTTCGGGGAAGTCGAGGATGGCAAAACTGCCGTCCATGCCGGCATGGGCCCCGACTTCGAAGGGCAGAAGCTGAATCGTCACATTCGGTAGATTGGCCGTCTCCACCAGATGCCTCAGCTGGGCACGCATCACCGCGTCCCCGCCCACCGGCCGGCTCACCACCGCTTCATCGAGCACCACCCACAGATCGATCGGATCGTCCTGGCTCAACAACGACTGGCGCCCCAAACGGACACGCACCATCTGATCGATCTGTCCGGCAGAAATATCCGTTCGGGCGCCGAGGATCATCGCCTTGGTGTACTCCTCCGTCTGGAGGAGACCCGGAACCACCTGCTGCTCGTATGCCCGGATGGAACTGGCCGCCGCCTCCAGACCGACATAGGCGCCGGTCAGCACCGTGCTGTACGGATGCCACCAGCCCTTCTGCCGGGCCTCACGCGCGATCTGGACCAGTTCCTCGCTCTCCTCGTCGCTGACGCCGTAGATCTGCAACATGTCGCGTACGTCACGTGGGGTGGCACTGGTGTGGCCGGTCTCGATCCGGGAGATCTTCGAGGCGGAGCACTCCAGGTGTTCGGCCACCACCTCGATGGTGATGCCGGCGGCCTCCCGCTGCCGACGGAGCTCGGCTCCCAGTCGACGTCGACGGATGGTGGGACTGCGGCGCTCCGTCACCGGCCCATCGCCCCGTTCTGGAATGCGGGGCTCGCAGGCTCGCTCGTCGCACTCACCAGTCACCTCCGGGTCGCGTGTGGTCGGGCGCCCGCCGAGGGCGCGACCGTCGAGCGGCGGGCGATCATCGCGGCAGGTGCTACCGAACCTCGGCCGGGCCGCAACGGCGAAACCGGCGTCCAGTGTGCCGTCCGGGACAGGTGGGCATCAACCACTCTTCGGCCTTCAGACCGCCCAACAGCAAAAGCCCACTTGCAACTTGCACCAAACCACTCGTCTGATGCACGCTGTCCGTATGGCTCGGGTGACTCAGCGTTTCGGTTCTCCGGGTCGGCGGGACGCCGCCGACCCCTGCGGGACGCGTGGTGCCCGGGTCGTGCACACCACCACCTAGACGTGCGCCGGGGTTGAATGACCCCGCTGCCGGAGGCCGGACGGCTCCGGCGACGGGAGCGGTGCCCCTGTGCAGGACGGGTGTTGGCCGGGCGCGGACGCCACCAGCAACGCCCCGGCCAACACCCACCCACCGGACTGATCGCCGGACGGCAGAATCCCGCCGGCACGCCGATGCCCCGACAGACCTCTCGCCGGTGCCTTCACCGGCCAATCCTCGTAGGAGCCGATGTGCCTCCCCGCTCAGGTGACGTACTGCACGTGACTCGCGCAGCCAGCGTGCAGTTCGTCAAGCCGATCCTCTTCCGGGTCATCCGGATCCTCGACTGGGTCACCTACGACGGCTGGGTGTGGCTCGAAGGGTACGAACTGAACCCGACCGGGGAGGCGGTCAGCCGCCGTTCGATCTTCGTGCAGCTCGCCGGCCTGCGTACCCTCCGCTCGGCGCCGGAGCCGCGCCCGCACACCGTCCGGCCGCGGCGGCCGGTCGCCAGGACGCCTGTCCGGGTCGGTTAGGGCGGTCGGCCAGGGCGGGCCGGCCGGCGGACCGCCCTGGTGAGCACGTCGAATCGGCGGCCGACAGTCGTCGGAGGCCATAGACTCGACAGTGCCCACCCCGGCAGGAACACCGCGTGGTCCGGACCCAGAACCTGGGATGGCCATGTTCAGAGAGTCCGCCGCACGCCCGCGCCCCACACCCCGTCTGCTCATCATCGGCGGGTTGCTCGTCCTCATCGGTGTCACCGCCGGAGCGGTGGCCGCACCGGAGGTCGGTCCCGCACATCCACCCGCGCCAGCCGCGCCCCTGGCCACCCGGCCACTGGAGGCCCCGGCGTCGGTCCCGGACGCCGTCGGTCCGTCCGAACCGGGCGGGTCCGTCGACACGGGCGTACCCGCCGACGGGCCAGCCGCCGCACTGTCGGCTACCGGTCCCCGCCCCCGCCCGGAACCGGTCGACCTCTCCCGGTCACTGGTCCTCTCGGGTCTCGTCGGACTGACGATCTCCCTGGTGGGGTTGGTGCTGGTGGGACACCGCCGTCGGCTCTGGTGACCGCCCGGCGTGCCGCCTGTCCGGTGACCGCCCGACGTGCCGCCTGTCTTCCGGTGACCGCCCGACGTGCCGCCTGTCTTCCGGTGACCGCCCGGCGTGCCTTCCTGCTCAGGTCAGCGGGTCGACCGGGGGACGCTCGGCGAGGTGCTCGGCTCCAGGGTCGGACCGACCCGGGGGACCGCGACGATCAGGGTGATCTCCTCGTCCTCCGGTAGCGGTTCACCCGGCCCCGGCTCGGTGGCGACCACCGTGCCGGGCGGCCGGTCCGATTCCCGGGTACGGATCCGGTAGTCGAGGTCGAGCCGTTCGAGCACCGCGACCGCCTGTTCCCGGGTGAGCCCGACCAGTGGTGGAACCTGTGCGGGTGCGGCGGTGGTGGGCGACGCCGCAGTCGTCTGCGGGGCGGTGGGCTGACCGGCGGTCTCCGAAGGCTCGTCGGAGGGCGCGGCCGGTGCGGTGGGGGACGGCGGACCGGTCACCGAGGGTGCGACCGTCGGCAACGGTGACGGACCCGGGTCCCGCTGCGTCGAACGGACGATCAGCCAGACGCCGAAGCCCAGCACCCCGAGCAGGAGCATCGCCACGATCCCGACGACGATCGGCAGCCACCAGCGCCGATCCGACTGGTCCTGGTCGACGTACCAGTCACCCGGGCCGCCATCGTCGGCCGGCTGCGGTGGCCGGACCTCGGCCCGCCCCGACCAGGGTGCCGGGTGGGAGGAGGCCCCGTCGTCGGGCTGCCCGCCCGGGGGGATGCGCTGCGTCCGGTCCGTGTCGCCGGCTCCCGGTGGGGCGATCCGCTGGGTCCGGTCCGTGTCGTCCGGGACCGGCGGTGGGATGCGCTGCGTCCGGTCCGCCCCCGGCGCGGGTCGTGGCTGTTCCGGTGGATCCTGACGATCGTCGCCCATGGCGCGTCCTCTCCACGGGGCCGGCGCCCCTGGCCCCACCACCCAAACTTAACCGCAGCAGGGACGACGGGCCGGAATCGAGCGCCCGGCCCCGGCGTGTCCGGAGTCAGTAGGTGGGGCTGGGACCGGCGGTGGGCACGGCGGGTGAGGCACTGCCGCAGACGATCTCGACCTGGTCGTTCCACCGGGCCTCGGCGTCCGCAGCCGGGTCCTGCCCGTGCACCGTTCCCTGCCGGCCGGAGGCGTACCGGGGATAGAGGCCCGCATCGACCAGTTTCTGCGCGGCCTCCGCACACCCGTCTCCGGAGAGGTTCGGTACCCGCACGACCGGCGCCGCCCCGGCCACGAAGAGTTGGACCGTGTCACCCGGACGCACCGGTGCCCCGCTGGCGGGCTCGGTCCGCTGCACCGCCCGACTGGCACCGTCGGACCCGAAGACCAGCCGCCAACCGAGCCGGCGTTTCCGCAGCTCGGTACGGGCCTGCTCGAAGTCCTTGCCCACCAGGTCGGGCAACTGCGCTCCGGCGTTGCCGGTGGTCTGCTGCGCAGCCGGGGTGCTGGGCCGACCGGTGGTCGGTCGGGGCGTACGCGGGGTCGGGCCGGTGGCCGGCGGGGCGTTGGCTGCCGGGGCGTTCCCGGCATCCGCAGCGGGTCGTCCGGTTTCCCCGGTGGCGAGCAGGTGACCGCCGAGCGCCCCGAGCGTGGCCAGCACGACGAATGCGGTGGCCGAACCCACCACCAGTTTTCCCCGACCGGACCGCCGGACCGGCACTCCCGACCGGTCCGTGTCACTCTGATCCATCTATGACCTCCGCGTCACCATGGCGACCGTACCGGCCACCGGCAACGGGCGTGGACCAGCCTCGCACGGGTCGCCCACCGGTCGGGGGACGGCTACGCTGCCCGGCATGGCCGTACGAGGCTGGGGAAGGCCGGTCGGGACAGCGACCGGGGTGGCGGCTGCTGCGGGAGCCGCCCAGCTCGGCCTGGGTTACGGGCTGGGCATCGTCACCTGGCTGCCCCCGACCGATCCGGCCGGGTCGACGGCCTGGGTGCAGGCTCTGGCCTGGGCCGTCTGGGTGGCTGCCACGTCGACGGTCGCCGGGGCGCTGGCCGCCGGCCGGTTGGCCGGCAATCTCGGGGTCGACCAACCGGCACCGGGTACGCACCGACCGGTGGGCCGCCCCGGTCGACCGGTACTCGCCCTCGCCTCGGCGGTCGGTGCACTGGTCACCGTCGTCCTGCTCGCCGTACCGGCCCGGACCGCCGACGGCACGACGGCGGCACCCGCCCAGACCGTCGTGGGTGCGCACGCCCTGCTCGGCGTACTCCTGGGTCTGGTCGCGGCGTACTGGGTACTCACGTCACCGGCTGCTGCCCGCAACCTGGCCGGCACGATGGCCTGGATCTGGGCACTGGCGGTGACCGGGGTGGTGGTCCGGGTCGCCGGTGGGGAGCCGGCGGGCGGTCCGCTGGCCACCTGGCCCGCAGGCCCCGCCGACCGGTGGTACCGCGACATCGGTTACTGGCCGGACGCGGCGCTCTCCCTCGGTGCCGCCCTGCTGATCGGGATGGTCGCCGCGCGGAAGGCGTCCCGGTACCCGGCCGGCCGGGTGGGTACGGCCGGTTCCGGGGCTGCCGGCCCGCTGTTGGTGGCGGTCGCCTATCTGCTGACCACGCCGGCTCTGGCCGGGCTGCCGGCCGAGCTGCGCTCGGCGCACCTGGTGGCGCCCTGGGCGGTCCTTGCCGGGCTGGCCGGCTCGACCCTGGTGGCGGCGCTGGCCCAGCGGAGTGAGCAGCGGGCGAAGTTGGTACCGGACACTGGTCCAGCGCCGGTGACCCTGCCGGAGCCCGGGCCGGTCACCACCCCTGAGCCGGACGTCGAACCGGTGCCGGACGCGGTGCCCATGCCGGAGGCTGGGCCGGTCGCCGCCCCTGAACCGGACGCGGCGCCGGCCGATCCGCCCGCTGCCCGTCCGGTCGTGCCGCGCCCGCGTACCCGCCGGTCGAAGTCCGCAGCCACGCCGACCGGTACAGCTCCGACGGACGCGGCGGAACCAGACCGTCCTGGTGGACCCTGAACTCCTGCACCGCCCGACCGGACCGGATCCGCACACCACGCTGCGGGAGGGCCGGCCGGGTCGGAGGGCTCACCCCACCGGCCAGGTGTGCACCGGCTCGTTGGTCCGTTGCAGCTCGCCGTAGCGCCTGAGCATGTCGTGCAGTGCGGCCTGCCGGTCCAGTCCGGCGTGCCGTTCGGCCGCCCACACCGCCTCCGTCTGCCACACCGCTCCGTTGCGGCCGGTCCGGCACCGTCCCTCGATCACACCGAGCAGCCGGTCCCGGTGCTCGGCCGCGACCCCGAACCGGTCGAGCCCGTTCGCCGCACGCGGCAGCAGCACGTCGAGCACCAGGTCGGTGGCGCGTACCTCACCGAGCCGGGGCCAGTGCAGGACGGCGTCGATGCCCCGCCGGGCCGCTGCGTGGAAGTTCTCCTCGGCGGCACTGAAGCTGAGCTGACTCCAGATCGGCCGGTCGCCCTCGGCGAGATCCCGGGCGAGTCCGAAGTAGAAGGCGGCGTTCGCCAGCATGTCGACCACGGTCGGCCCGGCCGGTAGAACCCGGTTCTCCACCCGCAGGTGCGGGCGGCCGTTCATGATGTCGTAGACCGGCCGGTTCCAGCGGTAGACCGTGCCGTTGTGCAGGCGCAGTTCCCCCAGGGTGGGTACGCCGCCACCGTGCAGCACCTCGGCCGGGTCCTCGTCGTCGCAGATCGGCAGCAGCGGCGGGAAGTAGCGGACGTTCTCCTCGAACAGGTCGAAGATCGAGGTGATCCAACGTTCCCCGAACCAGACCCGGGGGCGTACCCCCTGCGCCTTGAGCTCGTCCGGCCGGGTGTCGGTGGCCTGTTCGAAGAGCGCGATCCGGGTTTCCGCCCAGAGCTGCCGCCCGTACAGGAAAGGGGAGTTCGCCCCGATCGCCACCTGCACCCCGGCGATGGCCTGGGAGGCGTTCCAGTAGTTGGCGAAGCTGTCCGGGGCGACCTGGAGGTGGAACTGGAGGCTGGTGCAGGCAGCCTCGGGGGCGATCGAGTCGGTGTGCGTCTGCAACCGTTCCACACCCCGGATGTCCAGCTCGATGTCCTCACCCCGGGCCGCCACGATCTGCTCGTTGAGCACCCGGTACCGCTCGTTGGTGGAGAGGTTGTCGGCCACCAGGTGGTGCTCGGTGAGGGTGGGCAGGATACCGATCAGGATGATCGCGGCGTCGGACCTGCCGGCCCGCTCGTCGGCCCGGTGCAGACTGCCCCGGAGGTCCTGCTCGTAGTCGGCGAACCCGCCGCCCTCGATCAGCCGGGGGCTGGCGTTCAGCTCCAGGTTGAACTGCCCCAGCTCGGTCTGGAAGTTGGGGTCGGCGATGTCGGCCAGGATCTGGTCGTTGCGCATGGCGGGCTCGGCGGCGCCGTCGATCAGGTTGAGCTCGATCTCCAGTCCGGTGGTGGGCCGGTCCGCGTCGAAGCCGAAGTCGTCGAGCATGAGCGCGAAGACGTCGAGACACCGGCGGACCTTCTGCCGGTAGCGGATCCGATCCTCTCGGGAGAAGGCGCCCTTCGCGACGTCCCTACCCATGTGCCCTCCCGGAGCGAGGCGGCCGACGATACAACAGTACGGTCGTACCGTGACGCTTGTGAATATCTGCGGTGACCGGGACGACCGGAACCTCCATACCCAGCACGACGCCCCAGGTACCGGGGGCGCCGGTAGCTGGGGCGTCGCGCACGTCACTCGGGAGCGGATCAGGCCGCCTGACGGATGGCCTCACCCTCGATCTCGATCTTGATCTTCTTGCCGACGACCACGCCACCGGTCTCCAGCGCCACGTTCCAGGTCAGCCCGAAGTCCTCACGGTCGATCTCCGTGCTGGCCGAGAAACCGAAGATGTCCTGGCCGTACGGGCTGCGCCCGACACCCTCGAACTCGACCTCAAGGTCGACCTCACGGGTGACGCCCTTGATGGTCAGCTCCCCGCTGAGCACGAACTCGTTGCCGTCGCGGGACTTGACCCGGGTGCTGCGGTACTCCAGGGTCGGGAACTTCTCGGCCTCCAGGAAGTCACCGCTGCGCAGGTGGTTGTCCCGGTCGTTCTGGCCGGTGCTGATGCTGGCAGCCTGGATGGTGGCGGCGACGGACGACTGGAGCGGGTCCTCGGCAACGGTGATCGTCGCGGTCGCCTCGGCGAACTCGCCGCGCACCTTGCTGACCATCATGTGCCGGACCACGAAGCCGACCCGCTTGTGCGCCTGGTCGAGCAGGTAGGTGCCGGCCGCCGGGATGGTGAGGCCGTCCCACTCGCGGGTAACGGATTCGATGCCGCTGGTCATGTTGCTGCCCTCCGGGAGAGATGGTTCAGATACCCAATGGCTGTTGAAGCAACTTTAGCCGAAGCAATATTCCTCCTGTCAAGTACTGCTAGGATGAACCGGTGACCAGGAACGTGTTCGACGACCCCCGCATCACGGCTGTCGGCCTGCTCTTCGAGACGCATGCCGGGCTCTCCGCCCGGTTCGCCGCGCAGTACGAGGAGCACGGCCTGTCGCAGGTGGAGTTCGAGGTGCTCATGCGACTGTCGCGGTCACCCGGCAACCAGCTCCGCATGACCGACCTCGCCGCCCAGACCTCCCTCTCCACCAGCGGCGTGACCCGTGTCGTGGACCGGATGGAACGGGACGGACTGCTCTGCCGGCGGGCCTGCCCGTCCGACCGGCGCAGTTCCTACGCCGTGGTCACCGAAGCCGGGCTCCGGCGACTCGACGAGACGCTGCCGGGCCACCTGGAGATCATCGAGCAGTGGTTCACCGGTCAGCTCACCGCCCGCGAGTTGACCGCACTGCTCGACGGCCTCCGCAAGGTCCGCGACGCGGTACACCCGGGCGCCACCGCAGGCAGCACCGAGCCGGTACCGGACGCCTGACGCCCGGATCCGCTGCGCCGGCTCAACGCCCGACGTCCGAGCGGTGCACGACGCCCCGACACGCCCAGGCGGCACGCGGGCGCCATGCGGGTGAACCGGACACGACCGGCAGAAGTTCCGGCAGAACCGATCCCGGGATGGCATGAATGCCCATCCAATGGACAAAACGGTCGGCTAACGCCAGTTAACCTGCATCAGCGGCAACGCACCGGGGGGTGGTGGCGCGGGCGACGGGCGAGGGGTTGGACAGGGGGCTCGCCGCCCGCGCCACCTCGAACCCCAGGACGACCGCGCCGGACCATCCCGAGCCGGCCAGCGGGCGAGCGGCGATGGCCGGTTCACCCTGCTGACCGGGGACGTCCTCAACGACTCGCCGCAGCAGCCACAGCGAACCACTCCGCCGCCCGCGCCAGTTCACCGCGACGCAGCGCAAGACATCCCTCGACCGCCGCGTCGACCGCCGCCACGGGTAACGCGCCCGCCTCGGCGGCAGGTGGAGCATCGGCCGCCGGGACAGACGCAGCATCGGCGGTCAACCCGGACGGTGCGCCGGAGAGCGACTCGGTGAGCAGGGCCACCGCCTCGGCCAGCCGAGCGTCCGGGGCCGTTTCGTCGTACCGGCGGGCGAGCCGCTCGACCTCGGCCAACTCCATTCGGGCCAGGGACCGCAGCCGCGCATCGCCGCACCGGGCCGCCAGCCGGCCCACCACGGCCAGTCGGCGCCGGGCAGCCCGCAGGTCACCGACCCGGACATCCCGCCGACCCAGTTCGAGCTGGACCATCGCCACGTCCCGGTTCCGGCCGGCACCGGCAGCCAGGGCCAGTGCCGCCTCACCATGGGCACGGGCCTCGTCGTACCCGCCTGCGGCGGTCAACAGCGCGCAGAGCACCGTACGGGCGGCCACCTCGCCCGGCAGATCGCCGAGCCGCTGGTACCCGGCCAACGCCTCCCGCACCGCCGGCACCTCGTCGGTACCCGCCCCGTGCTCCGCGGCCAACCGGGCCACGCCCAGTCGGGCGTCGGCGCGTACCCGGGGATCGGCGTCGGCGGTACGCGGGTCGTCCAGCAACCGACGCAGCCACCGCCGGCCGAACACGTCACGCCCACGGAAACCCCACCAGCGGGACAGGGCGGCGGCCAGCGCCAGCGCGGTGTGCGGATCGTCGTTCGCGGCATGGCTCAATGCGGTGGACAGGTCGGGACTGACCTCGTCGAACCGGCACACCGCCGACGCCGGATCGGCACCGGCCAGCTCCGGTGCGGTCCGGGTGGCCCACCGGGTCAGCACCACGGCGTGCCGGCGCCGGACCACGGTCGCCTCACCGCCGATGGTGGCCTGCTCGGCGGCGAAGTCCCGCACCACGTCCAGCAGCCGGAACCGGAACTCCCCGGAACCCCGTACGCTCAGCAGGCCGAGTTCGAGCAGGCGGTCCAGCAGCGCCACCAGGTCGGTACCGGTGGCGAGCAGTTCCTCGGCGAGCGTCAGGGACCAGCGGTTACGGAATGCGGACAACTCCCGTAGGGCCCGCTGCTCGTCCGGCGCCAACAGGTGGTAGCTGGCCGCCACCTCGTCCCGCATCGTCACCGCTGTCGCCGGACGGGGAGCCGTCGCCGTGGCCAGGTCGAGTACCCGGTCGCCGTACCGGTCGAGCATGTCGTTCAGGTCGAGGATCCGCCCCCGGGCAGCGACCAGTTCGATCGCCAACGGCAGTCCACCGAGCCGGCGGACGAGGAGACCGAGCGCCGCCAGTTCGTCCGTCCGGGGCGGTTCCCGGCGTACCTGCCCGAGCCGGGCCAGGAAGAGCCGGACCGCCGGGTAGCCGGCCAGTTGGTCGAGGTCCACCGGGGTACCGGCACCCGGTGCCCCGGTCACCCCGTCGGGCGGGGGTACGTCCAACGGGGTGACCGGCCAGACCCGCTCGCCGGGCAGACCGACCGGGTGCCGGCCGGTGGCGAGTACCCGTAGACCGGGCAGGTGACCGGTGAGCCGGGTGAGCGCCTCGGCCACCGGACCCGGGGCCCGCTCCACGGCGTCGATCACCAGCAGCGCGGGAGCCTCCCCGAGCCGGTCGACGAGTTCCGCCGGGCGGGCCGCCCCGAACACCCCGGCGACCGCGGTGAGCACGTCCCCGACGTCGGAGCCCTCACCCACCAGGACCCCGGCGCGGTGCGGTACCGGTACCGCCCGGGCGACCGCGAGGGCCAGGGCGGTCTTCCCTACGCCGGCCAATCCGACCAGACTGACCACGGTCGGTGGTTGCCGGTCCGGTGCCGGGGCGAGCAGGTCCACCACTCCGGCGACCTCGTCGTCCCGGCCGATCAGTTCGGTGGCGGGCGGCAACTGGCCGACCGGGCCGGTGGCGGATGATGCCCGGTCGACCGGCCCGGCCGGGGGTGGCATCCGGCTGGCCGATCCGTCGGCCGGCGCCGGGCTGCGGTGACCCCGCGCGGCCGCCAGCAGGACGGCCCGGTCGGCTGGCGCAAGTTGGAGCGCGGCTGCGAGCAACTCCACGGTCGTCCGCTGTGGCCGTACCGATCGGCCGCGTTCCAGGTCACGGACGGTGCGGACCCCGACGCCGGCCCGGCTGGCCAGTTCCGCCTGGGTGAACCCGGCGGCAAGCCGATGCCCGAGCAACAGCTCCGGCAGACCGGACCGACCCTGCCCGCGATCATGATCCGGAGTCATGGGCAGGAAGGCTACGGAGGGCGACCGACATCCGGCAGGACTACGTCGTCCTACCGACCGGTACCGGTTCGGATATCCGACACGGAGCCCCGCCGGACGCAGGCTGCGCCCGAGCGGGGTCCGGCCCGACGAGGGTGACGCGAGAGGACGCGCCACCTACGACACGGTCCGTCGACTGTGTACCAAAGAGGTTGCGGGCGCCCTGTCGAGCTGCCGACCGGGCAGGCACCGCCGCACCGGGCCAGCACCACCCGACCAGAGCAGCACCACCCTGCTAGAGCAGCACCACCCGGCCGGACTGCTCCGTCTGTGCCAGCAGCTCGACAGGGATCAGAAGCCACCCATCGTCCCGGTCCGGGAGGCGCGAAGCCGGCGCTACGGCTCCGGAACGGTCACCGCCACCCCGACGGTCGCTGTCGGGAGCTACAGCCCGAGATCCCGAGCGATGATCATGCGCTGCACCTCGGAGGTACCCTCGCCGATCTCCAGGATCTTCGAGTCCCGCCAGAACCGGGCCACCGGGTACTCGTTCATGAAGCCGTACCCGCCGTGGATCTGGGTCGCCTCCCGGGCGTTGTCGACCGCGACCGTACTGGCGTGCAGCTTCGCGATCGCCGCCTGGCGCTTGAAGTTCTCACCCGCCAGCATCCGGGCCGCCGCGTCGTAGTACGCCAGCCGCGCGGTGTGCGCCTTCAGCTCCATGTCCGCGATCTTGAACTGGATGGCCTGGTAGTTGCCGATCGGCTGGCCGAAGGCGTGCCGCTCCTTCGCGTACTTCAGCGACTCGTCCACGCAGCCCTGGGCGAGACCCACCGCCAGGGCGGCGATGGCGATCCGCCCCTCGTCGAGGATCCGCAGGAACTGCGCGAAGCCCCGGCCACGCTCGCCGAGCAGGTTCTCTGCCGGGACCCGGCAGTCGTCGAAGGTCAACTCGTGGGTGTCCGACGCGTTCCAGCCGACCTTCGAGTAGCCGGGCGCCACCGTGAAACCGGGCGTACCGGACGGCACGATGATCGTGGACAGTTCCTTCGACCCGTCCGGCCGGATGCCGGTCACCGCAGTCACCGTCACCAGTGCGGTGATGTCGGTACCGGAGTTGGTGATGAACGCCTTCGAGCCGTTGATGACCCACTCGTCACCGTCGAGGACCGCCCGGGTCTGGGTACCGCCGGCATCCGAACCGGTCCCCGGCTCGGTCAGGCCGAACCCGGCCAGTGCCTCCCCACTGACCAGCCTCGGCAGCCAGCGTTCCTTCTGCTCGGGAGTACCGAAGCGGTAGATCGGCATGGCGCCGAGCGAGACCGCCGCCTCCAGGGTGATCGCCACACTGGAGTCCACCCGGGCCAGTTCCTCCAGGGCCAGGCAGAGCGCGAAGTAGTCGCCGCCCATGCCGCCGTGCTCCTCGGGGAAGGGGAGCCCGAACAGCCCCATCTTGCCCATCTGGCGGACCACCTCGTACGGGAAGGTGTGCTTCTCGTAGTGCTCGGCGATGACCGGCGCGACCACCTCGCGGGCGAAGTCCCGCACGCTGGACCGGAGCGCCTCGTGCTCCTCGGTGAGCCGGAAGTCCATCGGGTACCTCTTCCTCCTGTACGGATCGGTCCCGGTTGGCGCTTGTGGCGCCGCTAGACCGGGGTGACGCCGTGCCGGCGTCGGGAGAAGTGCCGCTCCTTGCCCCGGGCGGCGGCGAACCGGCGGACGAGTTCCGTCCGCAGTTCGTGCGGCTCGACGATCGCGTCCACCACCAGCTCGCTGGCGAGGCGGACGATGTCGATGTCCCGCTCGTACGCCTCGCGCTTCTCCGCGACGAACGCGGCGCGCTCGTCCGGGTCCGCGATGGCGGCGATCTTGTTGGCGTAGACGGCGTTGACGGCGGCCTCCGCCCCCATGACCGCGATCTTGGCGGTGGGCAGGGCGATGGTGGCGTCCGGCTCGAACCCCGGGCCGGCCATTGCGTAGAGACCCGCGCCGTACGCCTTACGGACCACCACGCAGATCTTCGGCACGGTCGCCTCGGAGATGGCGGTGATCATCTTGGCCCCGTGCCGGATGATGCCCTGCTTCTCCACCGCCGTACCCACCATGAAGCCGGGCACGTCGGAGAGGAACAGCAGCGGCACGTTGAAGGCGTCGCAGAGCTGCACGAACCGGGTCGCCTTGTCTGCCGAGTCGACGAAGAGCACGCCACCCTTGAACATCGAGTTGTTGCCGACCACGCCGACGACCTCGCCGTTCAGCCGGCCGAACCCGATGGTCAGCTCCTTGGCCCAGAGCGCCTGGATCTCGAAGAAGCTACCGTCGTCGAGCAGGCCCTTGACGTACCGGCGCATGTCGAACGCCTGCCGCTCGCTGGCCGGTACCAGGGCGGCCAGGTCCGCCTTCTCCGGTGCCGGTACGGCCTCGGCGACCGGCGGCTGCTGGGTCCAGTTGGCCGGCAGGTAGGACAGGTAGCGCCGGACCACGTCGAGCGCCTCGGCCTCGGTCTTGCAGAGGAAGTGCCCGACGCCGGACTCGGCGCAGTGCACCTTCGCCCCGCCCATCGCCTCCAGGGTGGTCTTCTCGCCGGTCACCATCTCGACCATCCGGTCCGAGCCGAGGTACATGCTGGCGTTGCCGTCCACCATGGCCACCACGTCGCAGAACGCCGGAATGTACGCCCCACCGGCGGCGCTCGGCCCGAACAACGCGCAGACCTGCGGGATCGAACCGGAGGCGCGTACCTGGTTCCAGAAGATCTTGCCGGCGCCCCGCCGGCCGGGAAAGAGGTCGACCTGGTCGGTGATCCGCGCCCCGGCCGAGTCGACCAGGTAGACCATCGGCACACCGGTCGCGTACGCCCGCTCGATGATCCGGATGATCTTTTCGACGGTACGGGCGCCCCAACTGCCGGCCTTGACCGTGGAGTCGTTCGCCATCAGGCAGACCTGCCGGCCGTCGATGGTGGCGGTACCGGTGACCACGCCGTCGGCGGGGAGACCCTCGGCCATCGCGTTGGCGTAGAGGCCGTCCTCGACGAAGGAACCCTCGTCGACCAGCAGCGCCACCCGTTCCCGGGCGAACAGCTTGCCCTTGGCGGCGTTCGCCGCGTGGTACCTGTCCGCACCACCGGCCTTGGCGCGCTTGCGCAGCTGCTCCAGTGCCTCACCGTCGAGCGTCACGCCGACTCCCTCGTCGCGTGCCGGACAAACCGGCCTACCGACCTGAACGATCGTTAGGCTAGCGTATCGTCCCATCCTCCGGCGAGCCGCACCGCCGCCCCCAATCGACCGCCGCCCGACGAGCGGAGTGTCGGCAAGGCCGAGGGCCGGCCCCGGTAACGGAACCGGCCCTCAGGACCGCCAGCATCGGATCAGGCAGGCAGCGGAGTGAGCCGGGTACGCGGCCCGGCCCGCAGCACACCCGAGGGGAGCTTCCTGCCGACCAGCTCCTCGGCCAGTTCCGCAGCTTCGATCAGGGCAGCAAGGTCGATGCCGGTGTCGATGCCTATGTCGTGCAGCATGTGCACCGCCTCCTCGGTGGCCAGGTTGCCGCTGGCCCCCGGTGCGTACGGGCAGCCGCCCAGGCCACCGACGCTGGCGTCGAACTCGGTGACCCCCAACTCCAGCGCGGTCAGCATGTTCGCCAGGGCGGTACCCCGGGTGTTGTGGAAGTGCAGCAGGACCGGAACGTGCGCATTCCGGTCCCGTACCGCAGTGAGCAGCTCGCGGACCCGCCGGGGCGTACCCATGCCGGTGGTGTCGCCGAACGCGACCCGGTCGGCGCCGTCGCGGACCACGCGGTCGACGATGCCGGCGACCCGCTGTGGGTCGACGTCCCCCTCGTAGGGGCAGCCGAAGCTGGTCGCCACGATCACCTCGGCGGTGGCCCCGGCACCGTGCAGCAGGTCGATCAGCTCGGCGATGTCGTCCAGCGACTCGTCCGTGGACCGGTTGACGTTGCGCCGGTTGTGGGTGTCGCTGGCCGACACCACCACCTCGATCTCGGCGAAGCCGGCAGCGAGGGCACGCTGGGCACCCCGGGTGTTCGGCACGAGTGCCGAGTAGCGCACCCCGTCGGCCTTCGAGGCCCGCTGCCACACCTCGTCGGCGTCGGCCATCTGCGGGATGGCCTTCGGGTGCACGAACGAGACGGCCTCGATCCGTCGCGCGCCGGTACGCGACAACGCGTCGATCAGCCGCACCTTGGCGTCGGTCGGGATGGGCTCCTCGTTCTGGAGCCCGTCCCGTGGTCCGACCTCGCGGATGGAGACGAAGTCCGGCAGTTCCGCCATAAGGGGTCACCTCACTGTGACGGTCTTACGTGATGGGTCCCTCCAGCATTCCACCACGCCTGCCCCGTCCCGGCTCCTGTCTCTCGCCTCCCGCTGGAGCACGCCCCGTCCCTGGGTCGATCATGAAGTTGTTGTCACTCCTGCCGGCGTGTCGTGACAACAACTTCATGATCGACGGGGACAGCGCGGCAGCGGGACGGCAGGTCAGCGCGGCAGCGGGACGGCAGGTCAGCGCGGCAGCGGGACGGCGGGTCAGCGGGGCAGCGGGACGGCGGGTCAGCGCATCCGGGTGACGATGCCGGTGTCGTAGTCGCCGGAGACGAACTCGGCGTTCTCCAGCAACTCGGCGAAGAACGGCAGGTTGCACTTCGGACCGGCAACCTCGAACTGCGCGACGGCGACGCGGGCCCGGTCGATCGCCTCGGCGCGGGTGGGCGCAGAGATGATCAACTTGGCCATCAGGCTGTCGTAGAACGGGGTGACGGTGTTGCCCGCGACGTAGCCGGAGTCGACGCGTACGCCCTCGCCGGTCGGCTCCACCCACGTCCCGATGACACCCGGACCGGGCAGGAACCGCTTCGGGTCCTCGGCGTTGATCCGCAACTCGATCGCATGCCCCCGCGGAGCGAGCGCGTCCGGGTCGAAGGTGGGCGCCAGCCCGGACGCCACCCGCAGCTGCTCCTCGACCAGGTCCACCCCGTAGACCAGCTCGGTCACCGGGTGCTCCACCTGGAGTCGGGTGTTCATCTCCAGGAAGAAGAACTCGTCCGCCGCACCGTCGGAGTCCCGGTCACCCGGGACCAGCAGGCACTCGACGGTACCGGCGTTGCGGTAGCCGACGGCCTCGCCCGCGCGTACCGCCGCCGCGAGGAACCGCTCCCGCAGCTCCGGGGAGACCGCCGGGGACGGCGACTCCTCGACCAGCTTCTGGTTGCGCCGCTGCACCGAGCACTCCCGCTCACCGAGCGCCACCACCCGACCGTCGGCCAGGCCGAGGATCTGCACCTCGACGTGCCGTACCCGGGGGAAGTACCGCTCGATCAGCACGGAGCCGTCGCCGAACATCCGCTCCGCGAACGAGCGGACCTTGTCGTACTCGGTGCGCAGCGCCGCCTCGTCGTTGGCCACGGCCATGCCCATGCCACCGCCACCGGCGGCGGCCTTGACCATCACCGGGTAGCCGATCCCGCCCGCCGCAGCCACCGCCGCCTCCACGTCGGCGGCCGGGTCGGGGCTGCCCGGTGCCACCGGCACGCCGGCCTCCGCCATCAGGTTCCGCGCATTGATCTTGTCGCCCATCGCGGTGATCGCGTCTGCCGGAGGCCCGACCCAGATCAGGCCGTTGGCCTCGACGGTACGGGCGAAGTCGGCGTTCTCCGACAGGAAGCCGTAGCCGGGGTGGATCGCCTGCACACCGGTCGACTTGGCAGCGGCGAGGATCGCGTCGACGTTGCGGTAGCTCAGGGCCGGGTTGGCCGGGCCGACGCAGACCGCCTCGTCCGCCTCGGTGACGAAGGGCAGTCCGGCGTCCGCCTCGGAGTGCACCGCGACCGTGCGGATTCCGAGCCGTCGGGCGGTACGGATGATCCGGCGGGCGATCTCGCCCCGGTTGGCGACGAGCAACGACTCGATCATGGTTCCCTCTCTGCGTATCCGGCCGGCGGAACGGATCCGGCCGTCGGAACGGGGCGGCGAATCAGGACAGGCGCGGTGGAGAAAGGCGCGGGGTGATCACTGACCGGGGTCGGCGAGCAGCGCGGTGAGCGTGGCGGTACGCAGCAGCCGGGCCCGCCGGGCCTGGTCGACCTCACCCCCGAGGAACGGGGTGGAGTTCATCAGACCGAACGCCGCGTGCGCCAGCACCCGGCCCTCACGAGCGGGCAGCCCCGGGTGCAGGGCGGTGAGCACCGCCACCCACTCCTCCACGTAGAGCCGCTGCAACCGGCGGATCTGCCGGCGCGGTTCCTCCGGCAACCGGTCCAGCTCGTGCAGGTGCAGGGCGATCACCGCCGGGTTGGCCAGCGCGAAGTCGACGTGGAAGTCGATCAGCGACTCCAGTGCGGTACGCGGGTCCGCCGGATGCGCGGCCACCCGCTCACGGCCACCGGCGAGCAGTCCCTCGCTCACCGGGATGAGCGCGGCGACCAGCATCGCCTCCTTGCCGGCGAAGTGGTGGTACAACGCCGGCCCGGTGACCCCGGCCGCCGCACCGATGTCGTCCATCGACACACCGTGGTAACCACGGGCGGCGAAGAGCCCGACCGCGATCTCCAGGATCTCGTCGCGGCGTGACCGCCGTCGGCCGGTCCCCACCGGCCCTTTCGCCGCCGTCCCCGTCGCCTGCTGCTCCACCGTCACCCGGTCAGCCTAATCCGCTGTCAATCGTCGCCCCCACCAGCGGTTTGCCGCCCACTTCCCACACCGTTCCCATCGACGTCACGGCCCCGGCCACTGGCAGCCGGGGCGGCCCGGTCCCCCCGCCACTGACAGCCGGGGCGGCCTGTCCCCGCCGGTGGCAGCCCGGGCGGCACCGGGTCAGTCGCCGTCGGCCAGGCGGTACTCGTCGCGCAGCGCCTCCGCCTCGGCCGTCCGTCCCAGTCCGGTCAGGGCCCGGGCGAGCAGCCAGGCCGCCCTGGGTACCGCGCCGGACGTCTTCGGCAGCGCCCCCAACGCGCGGCGCAGCACGGGCTCCGCCTCGGCCGGCCGGTCCAGCCGCAGCAGCAGCTCACCGGTGAGCAGTTCCACCTGCAACGCCTCACCGAACGCATCGATCGCCCGCAGTTGCCCGGCCACCCCGGCCAGCCGGTCCAGTGCCTCACCCGGCCGGTCGGCGCCGAGCAGTACGCGGGCCGCCGCGTCGGCGAGCATCGCCAGCTCCCAGAGCACCGCCGGCTGTTCGACGGTGGCTGCGGGGAGCGCGGCGGCGACCTGGTCGGCCCGGTCGACGGCAGCCAACGCCTGGGTCACGTCACCGGACCAGAGCAGCGCCGCCGCCTCCCGCCGCCGCGACCGCAACTCGTCCACCGACAGACCGGCCAACTGGTACGCGGTCGCCGCAGCGGCGAACCGCTGTGCCGCCAGAACGTCCCGGTCTCGGTCGTACAGCACTCCGCCGGCCTCCTCAAGCACCTGTGCCCGCCCCGGTAGGTTGTCCGGCCCGTCGAGGTTCTCGGCCAGCTGGTCGAGCAGTGCCAGGGCCGGCTGGTCCTCGTCGAGCGCGAGATAGATGTTGGCCAGCAGATGCCGGCACTGGTCGGCCTCCGACTGGTGACCGAGCCGGTCCAGCGCGCCGACCGCCTCCTCGGCGACCTCGGCCGCCTCGGCGAGCCGCCCGGCCAGCCGGTACGCGTTGGCCAGCTCCCAGCGGAGGAACGCCGCACCGTCGACGACGCCCCGCTCCACACAGAGCGCGACCGCCTCCACGAAGTCCTCGACCGCCTCGGCGGGCCGGTCCGCCGCCATCAGCAGCCGGCCCCGGGTCAGCCGGACCGGCAACGCCGCCTCGGCCGGCGCCACCCGTAGCGCCTCGTCGCAGGCGTCGACCGCCTCCGCCGGGTCGTCCACCGCCCGCGCGTACGCCAGGCAGGACGCGGTCAGGAACCGGGGCATCGCCAACTCCCGGCTCAGCTCCCGGGCGCGGCGGGCCGCAGCCCGGAACTCGGCCGGCTGGTCGAGCTGTTCGAGGCACTGGGTACGCCGCAGGACGAGAAGTGCGGGCAGGTACGGGTCGTCGCTCGCCTTGGCCGCCTCCTCGGCCCGCCCGACCGCGTCCAGCGCCTCGGCCCAGCGTTCCTGCCGGATCAGGGCGGAGGCCAGCCGGTCGTGGCCACCGGCCCGCTCGACCGGGTCACCGTGCTCGGCCAGGTACTCCGCCGCCGTACGGGCCAGCCGCAGCCCCTCGTCGGACTCCCCGAGGGCACAGCACAGCACCCCGAGCCGACCGGCGACGATCTGCTCCCGGACCGGCTCGCCCAACTCCCGGTAGCGGCGCATCGCCTCCTCGTTGGCGGCCCGGGCCGCCGGCAGTTCCTCCGCACTGTCGAACTCGGCGGCCCGCAGCTCGACCCGGCGTACCCGGACCAGCTCGGGCACCCCGGGGTCGTCGGTGAACCGTTCGTCGTACCGCGCCAGGACGGCGGCCATCTCGTCCAGCCGGTCCGCCCGCCACCGTTGCGCGGCAAGGTCGAGCAGCTCGCCGGCCGTCGCGTCGGCGGGAATCTCGACGGCCGGTCGGGCGACGGAAGCCGGACCACCGGCCGTACCCGCACCGGCCGGGGTGGCCGTGGCTGCCGTCCCGGACGGGGTGGTCGTCGCCGGATCCGTGCCGGACGGAGTGGCCGTCGCCGGGTCCGTCCCGGGCCGGACCGGTGGTTGGCGCCGCAGGCTGGCGGAGAGCGGCAGGTGCGCGCCGACCGGCTCGGCCGTCAGCCGGGCGGCGAGCCGCCGCGACTGGGTGTCCGTACCGTTGCGTTCGTCGAAGCGGGCAGCCAGCCCGGTCGCCAGGTCGGCCAGCTCGACGGCGAGCGCGCCGACCGGTACGTCGGCGGCCGGGCGGTCGGCGTGGGCCCGGCGGTGCACGGTCAGGTCGCCGTGCCCGGCCGCGTCGAGCCGGCGCAGCACCAGGGCCGCCGCACCGGAGAACTCCAGCGCAGCACCCGGCGACGGGGCCCGGTCCAGCCACTCCAGGTGTCGTTCCACGATCTCCAGGCCACGCGCCTCGTTGCCGGTGAGCGCGCAGAACTCCAGGTGCTCACCGATCTGCCCGAGGTCGGCGAGATTGCCCCGGATCCGCCGGTACGCCTGCCGGTGCGCGTCCCGGGCCGCGTCCCGCCGGCCGGTCCGCAGGTACGGCAGGAGCAGGGCGGTGAGGATGCCCTGGGGCTGCTCGGTGCAGGAGAGCCGGCCGGCGAGCACCGGTTCGGCGAGCGCCACCGCCGCCTCGTCCTGCCCGGTGGCGGCGAGGTACCCGGCCTGGGCCGACGGGTCGCAGCCGGCGCAGTCGGAGAGGTCGTCGCGGGGGGTGGTGACCCACCGCCGGTACCACTCGGCCGCCTCCTCGTCGGCGCCGAGGTGCCGGGCGACCCGGTGCCGGTGCTTGTAGACGGTCTGGAGGCTGTGCCCGCCGTCCCGGTAACGCCGTTCCATGTCGTCCAGGACCGCGTACGTGCGGTCCAACGGCACCTCGGGGAAGTCGAGCAGGGCGTTGATCATGTACTTGAAGTGCCACAACAGGTTGCCCGCGTGCCGGGCGTGGTACGGCTGGGGGGCCCGGTCGAAGTCCGCCAGACACCACGAGAAGCTGACGAACGACTTCGCCGGCTCACCGCCGTAGACGTAGGCGGTGGTGGCGAGCATCCGGGCGGCGAAGGCCAGGTGCGCGTCACCCTCGGCGTCGGCCCGGCGGACGAGCTGCTCGACGGCGGCCACCTGGCCCGGCCCGTACGGCATCTCGTAGACCTCGTGCAGCACCCGCCACAGGTCCTCGCTGGTGGTCACGCCTCACTCCCCTGTCCTGGCACCGCCCGGCCGAGCAGGCCGAGGAAGGAACTGTTCAACAACGCGGCGTCGGCCGGCCGGATCGGGTGGTACCCGAGCAGCAGCGCCTGCCCGTACAGCGCCTCGACGGCGAGGCCGGCAAGCTCCGGGTCGCCGAGGGTGGTGACCCGCCGGACCAGCGGGTTGCGGTGGTTGAGCACCAGCTGTGGCCGTTCCGGCGGGCCGGACGCGGCGAGCGCGTCGAGCACCCCGCCCCACAGGTCGTCGGCGCGCTGCCGGGTCTCGGCGAGCTGGTCGTGAAAGAGCGCCGACCGGCTGACCAGGTACAGCGCCGGCAACGACACCGGGTCGAAGGCCCGCAGCACCACCTCGCAACCGAGCCGGTCCAGGACCCGCTGGGCGGCGGTGAGGA
The DNA here is from genome assembly GCF_017614955.1 of Micromonospora echinofusca. GTDB lineage: Bacteria > Actinomycetota > Actinomycetes > Mycobacteriales > Micromonosporaceae > Micromonospora > Micromonospora echinofusca_A. The sequence goes on along the minus strand of NZ_WVUH01000002.1, from coordinate 74,280 downwards.
ACGGCCGCAGAGCCAGCTCGGTCGCCGGGTCGATACTGTCGAACCGGGTGGTCAGGTCACTCGGCTCCAGCCGCTCGATCAGCACCGACCGGTCCACCGTGGGCAGCCGCTCGATCAGCTCGGTGTCGTACGTGTACCCGGCGTTGACCACGGCCAGGTCCTGCGCCGCCGCGACCGCCGCGAGCTGCCGGAACTCGTCGATGCTGGCCGCGTACCGGATCACGCCGTGCCGCTCACGGAACTCGGCGAGCGTCGACTGGCCGGCGTTGGTCTCCATCGGCCACCACTGCTCCACCAGGCGGAGCATCTCGTCGTCGTGCAGTGCCAACGCCTTGACCCCGAGGTGGTGGATCTGGAGGAACTCGGCGAGCCGACGCGGCTCGCCCCCGGCCAACCGGACCAGCCAGCCCCGCAACTGGTCACCCAGGGCCTCCCGGGTGCTCTCCAGCAGGCTGTCCTCGTAGAGTGACTCCCGGCTGGCGGTCGGCCGCAGTTCGCTGGCGTCGACCACGCAGTGCGCGAAGAACGCCCAGTCCGGCAGCAGGCCGTCGGCGCTCTCGGTGAGCAGCATCCGCTTCAGGTAGACCCGGTGACCGGCGCGGGCGGCCGGGTTCACCGGGGCGGGCAGCACGTACGCCACCCCGGTCAGTCCCGCCTCGGGAACCGACAACGGCACCACGTCGAACGGGGTGTAGCCGAGGTGCTCCCGGGCGTACCGGATCAGGTCGTCCCGCCGGGTGGCGGGGGACCGGCCGGCAACGGCCGACCACGGCGGCGGCCCGGCGGTGGTCTCCACGTCACCGACCCGCACGGTGACCGGCAGCAGCGAACCGTAGAGCCGGGCCAGTTCGGTGACGGTCGGTACGGAGAGCCACTGGTCGGCGTCCCGGCGCGGGACCAGGGTCACCGTGGTGCCCGGCTCGATCCGCTGGGCGTCCGGCGCGGCTACCTCGACCGCGTACCGGCCGTCGGAGTGACCGGTCCAGAGCACGGTCGGCTCGTCGGCGTGCCGGGTCACCACCCGGATCTCGTCGGCGACGAGGAAACAGGAGAGCAGCCCGATGCCGAACTGGCCGAGGAACTTGTGCCGGGCGAACCCCAGCTCGTCCCGCTTGGAGCTGCGGCCGATCGTGGCGAGCAGCTCGTGCACCTGCGCCTCGGTCAACCCGATCCCGGTGTCGTGCACCCGCAGCGTGCCGTCGCCGGTCAGCTCCGGCGGCTCGATCCAGACCACCGCAGGTGCGCCCGGGTCGGCGGACCGGCGCGCGGTGATCGCGTCGACGGCGTTCTGCAGCAGTTCACGGACGAAGACCCGTGGGCTGCCGTACAGGTGATGACTGAGCAGGTCGACCACACCACGGAGGTCGACCTGGAAGGTACGGTCCACGCCTGATTGCTCCCCACCTGGAATGCCGGCGCCCACCGTACCGGTAGGGGGCGACGTCCGGGGTACCGGTTTCCGGGGTGGCTCTCAGCCGCCGGCCAGGCCGCCCGGCTGGTCGCCCCGGACGACGGGAGCCCGGACCAGGTTGCCCCATTCCGTCCACGATCCGTCGTAGTTCCGGACCTGCGGATAGCCGAGCAGGTGCCGCAGCACGAACCAGGTGTGGCTGGACCGTTCCCCGATCCGGCAGTACGCGATCACATCGTCGGACGGGTCCAGCCCGAGCTGGTCGGCGTAGATCGCCCGCAGTTCCTCCGCCGACCGGAAGGTACCGTCGTCGTTGGCCGCCGATTTCCACGGCTTGTTGACCGCACCGGGAATGTGCCCGCCACGCAGCGCACCCTCCTGCGGATAGTCCGGCATGTGCAGCATCTCGCCGGTGTACTCACCGGGCGACCGGACGTCGACCAACGGCCGGGCCGCCGCGATGTGTGCCATCACCTGGTCCCGGTACGCCCGGATCGGCGCGTCGTCGCGGACCGGCACGGGATAGTCGGCACGGGGCCGGGCGACCCGTTCCCGGGTCAGCTCCCGCCCCTCGGCGACCCATTTCTGCCGGCCACCGTCGAGCAGCCGCACGTCCGGGTGGCCGAAGAGCGAGAAGACCCAGAGCGCGTACGCCGCCCACCAGTTGAAGTTGTCGCCGTAGAAGACCACCGTGTCGTCCCGCCCGATGCCCTTGGCGGCGCACAGCTCGGCGAACCCGGCCGCGTCGAGGTAGTCCCGGGTCACCTGGTCGTTGAGTTCGAGGTGCCAGTCGACCTTGACCGCACCGGGGATGTGCCCGGTGTCGTAGAGCAGCACGTCCTCGTCGGATTCGACGACGACCAGCCCGTCGGCCCCGAGATGCTCGGCGAGCCATCCGGTGGTGACGAGTCGCTGCGGATCGGCGTACGACTGCAGGGCGGGGGCGGGATCACTCGGCAGTGGCATGATCCCCAAGGTACGCCGGAACCCGCCCCCCGGCCGGTCAGTCGGTGAACGGGGTGAGTACCGGGCGCTTCGCGGTGACGAAGTCACCGGAGGACCGGCCGGTCAGTCGCCGCCTGATCCACGGCGCCAGGTGCCGACCGGCCCAGCGCAGGTCGGCGGCGCGGGCGGACAGCCACGGCGTCGGCTCCGGGTGCGGCGGTACCAGGAGCCACTCCTCGTCGCAGCCGACCCCGAGGGCGTCGAGCACCCGACCGGCGACCCGCCGGTGCCCGGCGGCGGACAGGTGCAGCCGGTCGGCGCTCCACAGCGCCGGGTTGAGGAAGGTGTCGTCGGCGAAGAGGTCGACGAGGATCGCGCCGTGCCGGTCGGCGATCTCCCCGACCGCCCGGTTGAGCAGTTGCACCCGGGGCGCCACCAGGCGCTGCCCGGGCAGCCGGGCCATCACGTCGGCGAACCGGAAGAGCAGCAGGTCCGCGCCGGTACCCCGGAGCCGGCCGACCACCTGGTCGAAGCGTTCCACCAGGGTGTCCGGGTCGAAGCTGCGGCGCAGCACGTCGTTCCCACCGGCGGCGAAACTGATCAGGTCGGGACGCATGGCCAGGGCAGCCGGGACCTGCTCGGCGACGACGCTCGGGAAGAGCCGACCCCGGATCGCCAGGTTCGCGTACCCGAAGTCCGGTCCGGCCCCGGCGGCCAGCCGCGTCGCCACCAGGTCCGCCCAACCCCGGTAGCTGCCGTCCGGGTACGTGTCGTCCATTCCCTCGGTGAAACTGTCACCCACCGCCACGAAGCTGCGCCAGCGCACAGGTGTCCCCCCTGCCGTTCTCCCCGCTTACCGTGCGCCGGCAAGTCTGTCATCCGGTCCGCAACGACGTGCTCCGGTCTGCGTCCCGACGTGACCGGCACCGCTGCAGCCGGCGCCGGTCACGTCGGCCGGATCAGCCCGTGACCTGGATGATCTGCATGTCCTTCAGCGCCGCCGGTTCGGCGGTCTCCGCGAGCTTCCGGCCGTCGGGGGAGATCAGCATCAGCCGGTTGCCGGTGCCGGCCCGTACCCGGGCCAGCAGATTGCCGTCGCTCTGGAAGTACGCCTGGAGCAGCCGGTGCCCACCCAGCGGTAGTCCGATCTCGGCTCCGGTGCGGGTGTCGAGTACGGCGTTGACGGCCAACTCGCGGGCGACGTCGCCGGAGGGTACGTCGGGGCCCCGGCGCAGGAGTGCGATCCGGGTCCCGTCCGGGGAGAGACCGGCCACGTCGAAGCTGTCGTACCGGGCGTCACCACCCAGGTCCGGAATGAAGCGTTGGCCGGTACCGTCCGGGTCGGCGACAACCACCCGGCCGGTGTCCCCGTCCGGGAAGGCCAGGACCCGGCCGTCGGCCGACCAGAGGGGGTGGCAGCCCTTGAGCTTCCCGACCTCGGTGAACGTCCCCGACCCGACGTCGAGGACCCCGGTCCGGTAATCACCCGGGCTGGTCGGGGTGACCAGTGCGACGGCAAGCCGGTCCGAGTCGGGCGCCCAGGTCGGACCCCAGCACTGGCCGTCCACCCCGTCCCGGAGCTTGCGCCGGTCGGTACCGTCCACGTCGGCGAGCCAGAGCGCCGCCTGCTCGTCCACCCAGACGATCCGCCGGCCATCCGGTGAGACCGCGGCGTTGAGCAGCGCCGCCATGCGTGGTAGCTCCAGTAGCCGGGCCGGGGTCGAGCCGGGTCGGAGCGAGTAGACCCGGCCGCGCTCCGCGTCCGTCATCTCCGGTCCCTGACCGTAGAAGAGCTGGCCGAACGGGGCACCGGGCAGATTCGAGGGGCCGCCGCCGGCCGGTACCGACGGGTCGGCCGTCGACGGCACGGGAGCCGGCTGTACCGGAGCGGTGACGGACGGCGTCCCGGCCGGTAGTTGTGGCGCGGCCGTACCGCCGGAACGCAGCACGATCGCGGTACCGGTGGCGGCACCGAGCAGCACCAGCGCGGCGGCGGAGATGGCGACGACCCGCCGGATGCGGAGCCGGTGGGAGGTACGCACGGCCCGGTCACGCAGGTCGACCGAGGTCACCTCGTCGGCCAGGTCGGCCAGGTCGGCACGGAAACGGTCGGGGGTCATCGGGTGCTTCCCTCCAGTACGTACAGCTCGACGATCTCCGGGGCGACGGTGCGGAGCCTGGCCAGGGCCTTCGACGTTTGGCTCTTGACGGTGCCGACGGTCACGCCGAGCAGTTCGGCGGCCTCGGTCTCGCTGCGGTCCTCGTAGAACCGCAGCACCAGGACGGCCCGCTGCCGGGCCGACAGTTTCTGCAACGCGGCCCGGAGGGTGAGCCGGAGGGTGGTCTGCTGGGCGTGGTCCGGGGCCGAGCCGCCTCCGCTCGGCTCGGGCAGGTCGCCGGGCATGGATTCGGCGATCCGGCGACGCCGCCACCAGGAGACCTGGAGGTGGTACATCACCTTGCGGGTGTACGCCTCGGCGTTGCCGCTGTGGTGCAGCCGGCGCCACGACCGGTGGGTACGCGCCAACGCGGACTGCACCAGGTCCTCGGCCAGGTGCTGGTCCCCGGTCAGCAGGTACGCCGACCGCAGTAGTGCGGGGGTTCGGGTCCGTACGAACGAGTCGAACTCAGTCAGGAGAGCATCCACACGAGCCGATCCTTGGGTAATGGTGCGCGACTTCGATGCCTTTCCAGACGTCACCCTGGTCCGGCACGGTTGCCGGTCGATCCGCCGATTTCCGACAGTCGACGTGAAACTCGGCAGTCGGCCGGGAAATTCTGCCGAGCGTCCCGGCCCTGCGGTCGTACGCTGCCCGGATGCTGCTGCGCATGTCCACCCTGTTGCTCCGGACCCTCCGCGAGGACCCGGCGGACGCCGAGGTGCCGAGCCACCGGCTGCTGCTGCGGGCCGGTTACCTGCGCCGGGCCGCACCGGGCGGCTACACCTGGCTGCCGCTGGGGAAGCTCGTGCTGGACCGGGTCGCCGACGTCGTCCGGCAGGAGATGACGGCGATCGGCGACCAGGAGGTGCTCTTCCCGGCGCTCCTGCCGGCCGAGCCCTACCGCACCAGCGGCCGGTGGGTCGAGTACGGCGACGACATCTTCACCCTCGCCGACCGGCGCGGCGCGGAGCACCTGCTCGCCCCGACCCACGAGGAGATGGCCGCCCTGCTGGTGAAGGACCTCTTCACGTCGTACCGGGACTTTCCGGTGACGCTGTTCCAGATCCAGACCAGGTTCCGCGACGAGACCCGTCCCCGGGCCGGGCTGCTGCGCGGACGCGAGTTCCTGATGAAGGACGCGTACTCCTTCGACCTGGACGAGGCGGGTCTCGCCGCCGCGTACGAACGGCACCGCGACGCGTACCGGCGGGTCTTCGACCGGCTCGGCCTGGACCACACGGTCGTCGCCGCCACCTCCGGTGCGATGGGCGGCTCGGTCTCGGAGGAGTTCGTCGCGGCCAGCGAGGTCGGCGAGGACACCTTCGTCGCCTGCACCGGCTGCGACTACGCGGCGAACACCGAAGCGGTGACCACCCCCGCCCCGCCGGCCGGGGACCCGCACGCCGCACCGCCGATGCGGGTGTACGACACCCCGGACACCCCGACCATCGACAGCCTGGTGGAGCTGGCCAACGCCCGCCGGCTCGGGGACCGGACGGGCTGGACCGCCGCCGACACCCTCAAGAACGTGGTGCTGTCCGTCCGGCGGCCCGGCGCCGACGAGCCGGAGCTGCTGGTCGTCGGCGTACCCGGGGACCGCGACGTGGACCTGAAGCGGGTCGGGGCGGCCCTGCATCCGGCCACGGTGACCATGTTCGACGGCTTCGCCGACCGGCCGGAACTGGTGCGCGGGTACATCGGGCCGCAGGTCCTGGCCGGCCTCGGCATCCGGTACCTGGTGGATCCGCGCGTGGTCCCGGGTACCGCCTGGTTGACCGGCGCGAACGAGCCCGGCCGGCACGCCGTCGACGTGGTCTGCGGGCGGGACTTCGTCCCGGACGGCACCGTCGAGGCGGCGGAGGTGCGGGCCGGCGACCCCTGCCCCGCCTGCGCCGCCGGCACCCTGACCATCCGGCGGGGCATCGAGATCGGGCACATCTTCCAGCTCGGACGCCGGTTCACCGACGCGTTCGCGGTCGACGTGCTCGGTCCGGCCGGCAAGCCGGTCCGCCCGACCATGGGCTGCTACGGGATCGGGGTGTCCCGGGCGGTCGCCGCGATCGCCGAGCAGCACCACGACGAGCGGGGACTGGTCTGGCCGGCGCAGGTCGCGCCGTGCGACGTACACCTGGTGGCGGCCGGCAAGGGGCCGCAGGTCGACGCGGCGCTCGACCTCGGCGGGCAGCTCGCCGGCCGGGGCCTGCGGGTGCTGGTCGACGACCGGACCCACGTCTCCGCCGGGGTGAAGTTCACCGATGCCGAGCTGATCGGCATCCCCCGCACCGTCGTGGTCGGCCGCCGCTTCGCCGACGGGTACGTCGAGCTGCGTGACCGGCCCACGGGGGAGCGCGACGAGGTGCCGGTGGATACCCTGGTGGCCCGGCTGACCGGAGCGTGACCGTCGGCTCGACCGGTGGTCGCCGCTGATCTCAGCGACGGCGTCACCGATGGCCCTGGTCGGCTGGCCTGCTCTCTCAGCGGGTGCGGTGCCGGCTGCGCAGTTCGCGGTAGTGCTGCTGGCACTGCTCGTACGACGGCAGCCGGCCGGCCGCCGCGAGTTCCGCCAGCCCGGGGCCGTCGGTGTCCCGGGCGGACCGGACCAGTGGCCGGTCGGCCGGCAACGGCAGGGCGAGGTCGGGGTCCAGCGCGTTCACCACGTGCTCCCGACCCGGGTTGTACCCGGTCGAGCAGAGGTAACAGAGCACGCTGTCGTCGGCGAGGGAGACGAACGCGTGCCCCAGCCCTTCGGAGAGGTAGAGGGCCCGGTGCTCCACCGGGTCCAGCCGTACCGTCTCGTGCCGGCCGAAGGTGGGCGAGCCGACCCGGAGGTCGACGACGACGTCGAGCACGGCCCCCCGGGGACAGTAGACGTACTTCCCCTGACCGGGTGGCACGTCGGCCCAGTGCACGCCCCGCACCACGTCCCGTCGGGAGACACTGTGGTTGGCCTGGGCCACGTCGAGGGTGAAGCCCAGCACGTCGGCGAAGACCGTCGCGTCGTACCAGACCAGGAACGTACCCCGGTCGTCCGGGTACTGCTGGGGTACGAACTCCCAGGCACCTGGTATCGACAGTTCGGTGGCCTTCATGGCCTTCACGGTAGGTGATTCCGCAGGTCGCGCCGGTATCGCAACGCCGACAGGGTGTAACACACCGCTGACGGGGTATCAGAACGGGCATCCGCTCCGGTGTGCTGTGAAAGGGTTCCGATGACTACCTACCGCGTCGCCGACGTGATGACCAAAGAGGTGATCTACCTCCCGGCGGAGACCACTCTGGACGAGGCGGCGATCGCGATGCGGGAGGCCGACATCGGCGACATCGTGGTGACCGAGGGCGCGAGCCTGGTCGGCATGGTCACCGACCGGGACATCGTGGTCCGGGCGGTGGCCGAGCGGAAGGACCCGAGGTCGACCACCATCGGCTCGATCACCACCCGGGAGGTCGTGATGATCGAGCAGCACTCCAACGCTGCAGACGCCGCGAACCTGATGCGGGAGCGGGGGGTACGGCGGGTCCTCGTCTGTGACGCCGAGCGGCAACTCGTCGGCATCATCTCCCTCGGCGACCTGGCCATGTGCCTGGACCCCAACTCCGCGCTGAGCGACATCGCCGAAAAGGCCCCCGCCCGGCAGTAAGGAAGGGCCCCCTGTTAACGCTTTCGGTAGAGCAAGGGCCCCTTATTAACACCGGTAACCTGGGCACATGTCTGCCGACGCCACCATGCCGACGAGGCTCGCCGAGATCGTCGAGGAGTTCGCCGCCGCGCCCCGCGAGGTGGTGCTGGAGATGCTGCTCGAATTCTCCGACGAGATCCCGCCGCTGCCGGCCGAGTTCCCCGACCGGGCGGGCATGGAGCAGGTACCGGAGTGCCAGACCGCCTTCTTCCTGCGCGCCCGGGTGAACCCTGACCGGACGGTCACCACCTGGTTCGACTGCCCGCCCGAGGCACCCACCACCCGGGCCTTCGCCGGCATCCTCGCCGACGGGCTGGCCGATGCGAGCGCCGAGCAGGTACTCGCCGTGCCGGACGATCTCTACCAACGGATGGGTCTGGCTCAGGCGATCAGTCCGCTCCGGGTGCGCGGCGGCAACGCCATCCTGGCCCGGCTGAAGCGACAGGTACGGGAACAGATCACCTGACCTGCGGGTTGTCCCACGTCATGGAGATCGAGATCTACGCTGACGTGGTCTGCCCCTGGTGCTGGATCGGCAAGCGCCGCATGGAGCAGGCGCTGGAGTCGTACAACCACCCGGTGACGGTGCGTTACCGCCCCTTCCAGCTCGACCCCCGACCGGTGGCGCATCCCCAGCCACTGCTGGACGCGCTGGCCGACAAGTTCGGCGGTCCGGACCGGGCCCGCGCGATTGCCGCACAGGTCACCGGGGTGGCTGCCAGCGTCGGGATCACCATGAACTTCGACCGTGCGGTGGCGGCGAACACCTTCGACGCGCACCGGCTGGTCCGGTTCGCGTCAGGGCGCGGCCGGGAAGCCGAACTGGTGGAGGCCCTCTACCGGGCCCACTTCACCGAAGGGGTCGACGTGGGCGACCATGCGGCGCTGGTCACGCTCGCCGTCGGGGTCGGCCTCGACCGCGACGAGACCGCCGCGTTCCTCACGTCGACCGCTGACGCGGCAGAGGTACGCGCCGAACTGGAGGCCGCCCGCGAGCTGGGCGTCAGCAGCGTGCCCACCTTCGTCCTGGCCGGCAGGTACGCGGTGACCGGGGCTCAGGAGCCGGCGACCCTTCGGGCAGCTCTGGACGAGGTGACCCGCCGCGAGACGGGCAGCTGACGGTCTCGCGCGTCTCGCGCGTCCGGCACGGCCTCGCGGTTCAGCCCGGTCTCACGTTCCGGCGTGGTTTCTGCCGTCCGGCATGGTTTCACGTGCAACGGTATCGACCACTGCCGTTCAGTCGACCGGCCTGGCCAGGCCTTCCACCACCTCGGCATTGGGCAGGGCAGCCAACGCCGGTCCGGGCAGGGCAATCTTGCTCTGCCGCAGACCGGACCCGATGATGACGTACGGCGTAGCGATCACCCGCGGATCGACCAGGATCGGCCACTGTTCCGGCAGGCCGATCGGGGTGATCCCGCCGTACTCCATGCCGGTCGACTCGACCGCGTCGGCCATCGGCGCGAAGCTCGCCTTGCGTACGCCCAGGTGCCGGCGGACCACCCCGTTGACGTCGGCACGGGTGGTGGCCAGGACGAGACAGGCCGCGTATCTGATCCCACCCTCGCGCTTCCCCGCCACGATCACGCAGTTCGCCGAGACGTCGAGCCCCACGTCGTACGCAGCGCAGAAGGCTGCCGTGTCGGCGAGATCCGCGTCGATCGGAGCCACCAGCACGTCGTCGACGTCCACCGGTGCATCCGTCGGCCACTGTTCGACCGCTGCCGCCACCGGCTGCGCGAGCAGGTCGAGCCGGCTCCGGGCCGGCTCGGTCTTCAGGGTCCCCATCACGTCTGTGATCCTCGCACCCCGGACCGCCCGCCGCCCATGCCAGCGGCGACGGCACACGGGGGCGGTTGTGCACAGGTGTTAATAAGGGGCCCTTCCTCTACCGAAAGCGTTAAGCGGGGGCCCTTCCTTACCGCACATCCCTACACCAGGGCGCGGGTGTCCCGGGCGGTCGAACGGGCTGCGTCCGGGGTGTCCGACCGCCGCGACTCGACGTCCTCGATGCCGTGCCGGACCGCCAGCCGGATCACGCCGTACAGGAAGACGAAGCCGAACACGTAGAGGAGCACCGTGGCGACGAAGATGAACATGGCGTCACGTTAGGTCCGGACGGTTCCGGGTCGGTGTCATTTCCGGTGCGCTCCCCCGTACGTGTCAGCAAGGTAGTCCGCCCAGGTCCGGCTGCCCCGAGGGGTCGCCGTGGTGGTCAGCCGGCCGGCCCGCAGCGCGCGGCCGAGCTGCCCCGGGGCGGGTACCCGCAGCAGGGGGCGGGTCGAGTGCCGCGCGGCGAGCCACGCCCGGGCCGCCTCGTCGAAGCGGAGTACCTGCGGTCCACCGAACTCCTCCAGGTCGTCGAGGGGACCGGTGGCCAGCCGGGTGACGATCCGCTCGGCGACGTCGCGGGGGTCGACGGGTTGAGCCATGATCGCCGGGTCCCCGATCACCGGTCCGAGCGTGCCGGCCACCCGCAGCATCGTGTCCAGCAGTTGTGGGAACTGGGTGGCCCGCAGGACCGTCCACGGCACCGGCGCGTTGCGGACCACCGCCTCCGCCGCCACCTTGTGCCGGTAGTAGCCGAACGGCACCCGGTCCACGCCGACGATGGAGACGTGGAGCAGGTGTCCGACACCGGCCGAGGTCGCGGCGGTGACGAGGCGGCGGGTCCCGGCGACGTCGACCCGGGCGGTACGGCGGCCGGGGAACGGCACCGAGGCGAGGTGCACCACCGCGTCCACACCGGCCACCGCCCCGGTGATCCCCGCGCCGGTGGCCAGGTCCGCCGTCACCCACTGCAACCCTGATCCGGTACGCGGGCGCCGGCTCATGGCCCGAACCTGGTGCCCCGCGTCGACCAGCCGGGGTACCAGAGCACTGCCCAGTGTGCCGCTCGCTCCGGTCACCAGTACCCGCATCCGACTCTCCCTCCGTACCTGCGTGCCGACCCCCGGCACGCCTGCACCGGATCGGACGGGACAGCGGCAGCGGATGTGACGGTGCGGGCTGATTCGGTCGGGTGCCGCCCTGCCGCCCCCCGTCGCGCGACAGGCCGGCACCCACCGTCTCGCAGGCGTCCCGACAGCGGGCCATCGGGCCGCCCCGTCCCAGCCTGCGGGTTGAAGCGGACTTCAGGTCAAGGGTCGGCGGGTGTCAGGCGGCTTCGAGTGCCTCGCCGAGCCCCTTGGCCAGTCCGGAGAGATGCTGGTCGGCTAGCAGGTGACCGGCGGTGATCACCAGGGCGAGCGGCCACTCGATCACCTGCAACGCCGCCAGCACCCCCAGGCCGGCGTAGTACGCCACCTTGTCGGGCGTCGGCACCGCCACCTCACCCAGCAACGGCACCTCCACCCGGTGGCCGTACCTCCGTACCGCTCTGCCGGGTTCCGTCAGGTGCCGGGTCAGTTCGCTCATCGTGCTCTCTCCCCTCGTGATCCTCCCGGCGCATTCCACGACCGGACCGCACCATGCCCGGCCGACGTCGGAAACTTCCCCGGGTCCCGGGGGCATAACGGGCGGTACGCCGGGAAGCCAGCCGACCCGAGATGCGGCACGGGAGGCGAGATGGGTCAGGGACGCCCACCGGTACGCCTGCCTGACCTCGCGGGCCTTTCCCGGCAGGCCGGTGCGGCAGCCGGTCGGCTCGCCCGGGCCGCCGGCCTGACCCCACGTGGCGTGTGGTCCCGGCCCGGTCGGCACCACATCGAGGTCCGTGGGGTCTGCCAGGACGGCGGCGACCGGTTGGCCCGACAGGTCGAGCACGCTCTGGAACGGCTACCGGGGGTGGCGTGGGCCCGGGTCAACGCACCGACCGGACGGGTCGTGGTGGCGGTGCAACCACCGGAACCACGACTGCGGGACCTGATCGCCATGGTCGCGGCGGTGGAGCGCATCTCGGATCACGAACCGGATCCCGACGCGCCGACACCGCATCCGCCCGAGGAGGGTCCCCGGACCCGGCGGGCGGTCGGCACCCTGGCGGCGGACGCTCTCGGTCTGACCATCAGCGCCGCCACCCGGATCCTGCCGTTCACCCCGGTCCCCGGCGAGGTCGCCGGACTGCTCACCGCCGTCGACCTGCATCCCAGGCTGCACGACCTCGCCAACCGGGAACTTCCCGGACACCACTGGGCGGACAACCTCTTCCCGCTGGCCGAAGCGGTGGTGCAGGGGCTGACCGGCGGCTGGGCGGGCATCGTGCTGGACGGCGCGCAGCGGATCGTGCAGTGGCAGGAGGCACACGCCCACCTGCGCGCGTGGGGTCGGGCCGAGCCTGCACTCACCGGTACCCCGGAACGGGCTGCCGCCCCGATCCCGGTGGCCGGCCGGCCCCGACCGAAGCCGGACGGGCCGGTCGAGCGGTACACGAGTCGGGTACTGGCCGCCGGAGCCGCCGCTGCCGCCGTCGCGGCTCCTGTGATCGGCCGGAAGCGGGCCGCCTCGCTCGGCCTGGCGACCCTGCCGAAGGCGCCCGGTTCCGGTCGTGAGGGGTACGCCGCCCACCTCGGTATGGTGCTCGCCCGGCGGGGGGTGGTCGCCATGGACCGCTCCGTGCTCCGGGAACTCGACCGGATCGACACGGTCGTCCTGGACGCTGCGGTGCTGCTCTCCTCCCGGGGTATCCTCACCGACCTGGCTCCGCTGCCCGGTGCTGACCCGGAGCAGGTGGCGGTACGCGCCTTCGCCCTCTTCGACCCGACCGCCCCGGACGCCCTGCAACAGGGCGACGGGTGGCGGCTCGGTCCACTCGCCGCCCTCGACGTGCCCGGACCGCCGGGCACCGGGGAGGCGGCCACCGGGGAAACGGACAGCGGGGGCGCGCAGAGCGACGACGTCCGGCGGATCCGTACCGGGGGCGGGACCGTGCTCGGGCTGGCCGAGGGTGACCGGCTGGCGGCGGTGATCCGGGTCGACCCGGAACCGGCCTCCGGCGCGGACGCCCTGCCCGCCGCCGCCCGGCAGGCCGGTCTCCGGCTGGTGGTGGCCACCGACGACGGGTCCCGGTACGGCTACGCCGACGCCGTGCTGCCCGGTGGGGCCCGGCTCGCCGAGTCGGTCCGTTCGCTCCAGGCCGACGGGGCCATGGTGCTGCTGGTCTCCGCCGACCGGACCGCGCTGGCCGCCGCCGACTGCGGGCTCGGCGTGGGCGGGCCGGACGACCCGCCGCCGTGGGGCGCGCATCTGCTGGTCGGCGCCGACCTGCGGGTACCCGCCCTGGTCATCGAGGCGACCGGGGCGGCCCGACGGCTCGTCAGGCAGAGCATCGGCCTGGCCGCTGCCGGCAGTGGCCTGGCCGGCATCGCCGCGTTCACCACCGACCCGGCGCAGCTCCCGTCCCGGGCCCTGGCAGCGGTCAACGGTGCCGCCGGCTTGGCGTTCGCCCACGGGGTCTGGTCCGCGCACCGCGTCCACGGCCGCCCGCACCCGCCGGCACCGGTCTCCACCGCCTGGCATCTCATGCCGGTGGACGTGGTGCTGGACCGGCTGGACACCGGCCCGGACGGTCTGACCACCGCCGAGGCACGCCGGCGGCACACCCCCGACGGTGCGGCCGCACCCGGACCGGCAGGCCTGCTCCGGGCCTTCGTCGACGAGCTGTCCAACCCGTTGACCCCGGTACTCGTCGCCGGAGCGGCGCTCTCCGCCGCGTTCGGGTCGTTCGTCGATGCCGCCCTGGTGGGCGGGGTGGTCGGCGGCTCCGCGCTGATCGGTGCCGCACACCAGGTCCGTACGGAACGCTCGCTGGCGGAACTGCTGTCCCGCTCGGCGGTCACCGCCCGGGTACGCCGGGACGGCACCGAACAGGTCCTTCCCGCCGAGGATCTGGTACCCGGTGACCTGATCGTGCTCGAACCGGGTGACGCGGTCCCCGCAGACTGCCGGATCGTCGAGTCGGTCGGGTTGGAGGCCGACGAGTCGTCCCTGACCGGTGAGTCCCTGCCGGTCGCCAAGACCACCAGGCCGGTGGTCGCCCCGGCCGTCGCCGAGCGGCGCTCGATGCTCTACGAAGGGACCACCGTGGCCGCCGGGCAGGCCGTGGCGGTGGTGGTGGCCACCGGCTCGGCGACCGAGGTGGGTCGGGGCATGGCCCTGGCCGGGCAGGCGGCACCGGTCAACGGCGTCGAGGCACGCCTGGGCCGGTTGACCCGGGCCTCCATCCCGCTCGCGGCCAGTTCGGCGGTCGCCGTGGCCGGGGCCGGACTGCTGCGGGGCGTACCCCTGGCGGAGACCGCCGCCACCGCCGCCAACCTCGCCGTGGCGTCCGTACCGGAGGGATTGCCGTTCCTGGTCAGCGCTGCCCAGCTCGCGGCGGCCCGTCGGCTCGCCGAGCACGGCGCCCTGGTCCGCAACCCGCGCACCATCGAGGCGCTGGGGCGGGTCGACGTGCTCTGCTTCGACAAGACCGGCACCCTCACCGAGGGGGAGCTCCGGCTCGCCGGGGTGGGCGACGGCGTCGACTACGGCCCGCCCGACCGCCTCGACGGTACGCTCCAACGCGTCCTCGCCGCGGCACTGCGGGCCACCCCGGTGGCGGCGCGACCGGAGGACCTGCCGCAGCAGACCGACCGGGCGGTGCTGCTCGGCGCGCAGCAGGCCGAGGTACGTCCCGACACCGGCACGACGGGCTGGGAACCGGCCGGTGGGCTGCCCTTCGAGCCCTCCCGGGGGTACCACGCCACCACCGCCACCTGCGGCGGCCGGTTGCTGCTCAGCGTCAAGGGGGCACCGGAGACCGTGCTGCCGCGATGTACCAGCCGCCGGGTCGGCGGCCGGGACCGGCCGCTGGACGAGTCGGGTCGGGCGGAGCTTCAGCAGGTCCTCACCCGGCATGCCGGCGGCGGACACCGGATCCTGGCGGTCGCCGAATGCCCACTACCGGCGGGTACCGACCCCGGGGTCACCGACGAGGATGTCCGCGACCTGGTCTTCGTCGGCTTCCTCGCGTTGGCGGACGGGATCCGCGCCAGCGCCGCCCCGGCCGTCCGGCGGATCCGCGCCGCCGGTGTGCACACCATCATGATCACCGGAGACCATCCGGCCACGGCCGAGGCGATCGCCGACACCATCAGCCCGGACGGCGCCGACCAGCGGGTCGTCACCGCCACCGAACTCGACGACCTGGACGACGCGGCACTCGCCGCCCGGCTCGCCGCCACCGACGTCGTGGCCCGGTGCACGCCGGCCCACAAGGTCCGCATCATCCAGGCCCTCCAGCAGGCCGGGCGTACCGTCGCGATGACCGGCGACGGCGCGAACGACGCTCCCGCGATCCGGCTCGCCGACGTGGGCATCGCGCTGGGCCGGCGGGGTACGCCCGCCGCCCGGGCCGCCGCCGACCTGGTCGTCACCGACGACCGGCTGGAGACCATCATCGCCACCCTGGTCGAGGGGCGGGCGATGTGGTCGTCGGTACGCCACGCTCTCAGCATCCTGGTCGGCGGAAACCTCGGGGAGATCGCGTTCAGCGTGCTCACCGCCGCCACCACCGGGCGCTCGGCGCTGAACGGCCGGCAACTGCTGCTGGTCAACCTGCTCACCGACCTGGTGCCGGCGCTGGCCATCGCGGTACGCCCACCGAACCCGGACCGGACCGACGACCTGCTCGGTGAGGGGCCGGACACCTCGCTGGGCGCCAGCCTGAGCCGGGAGATCGGGCTGCGCGCCGCTGCCACCACTCTCGGCGCCACCGCCGGTTGGACCCTCGCCCGGTACACCGGTCGCCGTCGCCGGGCCGACACCGTCGCCCTCGCCTCGCTGGTCGGTACACAGCTCGGCCAGACCCTGCTCGCGGGCGGGGCCAGCCCGGCCGTGATCGCCTCCACCGCCGCGTCGATCGGGGTGCTGGTCGGGATCGTGCAGACCCCGGGGCTCAGTCACTTCTTCGGCTGCACGCCGCTCGGACCGGTGGGTTGGGGCATCGCCACCGGGTCGGCGCTCGGCGCCACACTGGGTAACACCGCCCTGGCCCGGCTGATCGACCGGCTGCCACCACCGCGCTGACCATCGGCCCGGGTCCAAAGTCCGTCAGTGTCGTCAGCCCAACACCTCGACGCCGCCTACCACCACTGTCCACTGTGTAGCCTGACGCGACCGGGACGGCCGGTACGGAGCAGAACCGGCCACCCATCGCGATTCGGGAGGAAAGCTACATGCCCAGACGACCAGACCAGAGCCGCCGGAACCGGGTGACCACCGTTGCTGGTGGCCTGCTCAGCGCAGTGGTGCTCGCCCAGCTGACGCTCGCCGCACCGGCGGCGGCGGTCCCGGGTCTGATCCGACAGAGCAGCACCGGCCCGAGCAACAGCCTGGCCAAGACGCAGAACCAGTCCTGCCCCGCAGGCAGCGTGCTGCTCGGCGGTGGCGGCATCGTCACCGGCGCCTCGGGCCAGGTCGGCATGGACATCATGCTGCCGTTGTCCGGCAACACCGCGTTCTCGGTGACCGGCCGTGAGGACGCGACGGGTACCTCGGCCAACTGGCTGCTGACCTCCGCCGTGGTCTGCGCCCCGGCGCCCGCCGGCTACACCGTCGTGTCCGGCAGCTCGGCCTGGATGTCGTCGTCGACGAACTGGCACACCGTCTCCTGCCCCATCGGTACCGTCGCGATCGGCGTGGGTGGCGCGGTCAACGGCGCCGGGAACAGCGAGCTGATCCTGGAGGATCTGCGGATCAACGGCACCAGTGTCACGGTGGCCGGCGCAGAGGACGAGACCGGATTCGACAGCAACTGGCAGGTACAGGCGCGTGCCATCTGCGCCACCCAGCCCGCCGGGTACGAGGTTCGGCTCGACGACAGCGCCTACGACTCCGCCACCTCGAAGAGCATCAACGTCAGCTGCACCTCCGGCAAGAAGGTGCACGGCGTCGGGGCGGAGATCGTCGGCGGAGACGGCCAGGTACGCCTCACCGCCGTCTTCGCCAGCTCCGACACCACCGTCACGGTGAGCGCGGTCGAGGACGAGACCGGTTTCAGCAGCAACTGGAAGGTCCGGGCGTACGCCACCTGCGCCAACTGACCGACGGTCCACGGCGTACCCGGCGGTCCCGCCGGGTCGGGCACGGCCCACGACCGTGACGTCGTCGACCAACGGCATGCCGCCGTTCACCCGCGTCGAGGGGCGGCATGCCGTTCACCCGGCCACGGCCCACCAGCAACCCGGTCACGCCCCCAGGGCGGTCGCCACAGCGGAACCGCCTCGCGTCGTCGGTGCCGCGCTTCGGTCGGCCGCGAACCGGGCCACTGTTTCCAAGATCAACGATGGGTTGTACCGACGTTGCTCTGGATGCTCTTGGGTCAGGCGGAACGCCTGTAGAGAAGTGGAGAAGTGGAGCCGAGGGGACTCGAACCCCTAACCCCTGCCTTGCAAAGGCAGTGCTCTGCCAGTTGAGCTACGGCCCCGGGCGCGGACTGCACCCACCCGGTGGGGCAGGTGCGTCCAGCGGGATTCAGCGCAGGTCGGGCGAGGTGGTCGCCTCGTGCCACAGGGCGCGCTCGTCGTTCGCGTCCTTGACCTTCTTGACGACCAGTGCGGCTACACCCACGATGCCGACAAGCAACAGCAGCTTCTTGACCATGGGGCGACCCCTTGCGCTCGACCGTTGTCGGACGGGTGTGAAGTGGGGCTAGCTGGAATCGAACCAGCGACCTCAGAGTTATCAGCTCTGCGCTCTAACCGACTGAGCTATAGCCCCGTAAGCGACGAGCAAGGCTATCGCACCCGCCCGCCAGTCCTCAAATCGGGGTCCCCGAGCACCCCCGACCTGGGCGAGAGTACCCGGAAACAGCACATCGGGGCGACCGCTTTCGCGGCGCCCCGATGTGCCGGTACTGCGACGACGACCGGCTCAGTCCCGCTCGGCGAGGGTCAACTCGATCCCACCGACCAGGTCGGCGCAGACGTTGTAGACGAAGGCCCCGAGGGTGGCCAGAGCGGTGAAGAGCACCACGTTGACCAGGCCGATCAGCGCCGAGCTGAGGATGACCCCCTTGGCGGTGATCCGGAAGCCGCTGGTCCCCTGCCCACCACCCGCGCTGACCAGGTCGGTCAGGCTGTCGTTGACACTGGCGAACACCCCCATCGCGTCCAACGCCAGGTAGAGCACCGAGGTCGCGACGACGACCACGATGAACAGCACCAGGGACACCGCGAACGCGAACTTCATGACCGACCAGGGGTCGATCCGCTTGAGGTTCAGCCGGGCCCGGCGCGGACCCCGCGACGCGGCGGAGCTGACCGTGCTCCGCGCCGCGCGTACCGCGTCGTTCACCCGGGCCGCCCCGACCGCGGCCCCACCCGCACCCACCCCGGGCGGCAGACTGCCGCCGTTGTTGGGCCGCGCGGCGCCCATCGGGGCCCGCGCCCCGTCGATGCGCGGCAGGGTACCGGTCGCCTGGGCGTCCCGGGGAAGCGCAGCGGTGGTGTTCGGTCCGGCCGGCACGGTGACTCCAGGGGTAGCGGCAGCGGCGGTGGGTGTGGCGGTGGCGGCGCCATCACCGCCGGTCTTCTCCGGCTGCTGCACTCCGGTCTCCTCGGCAGGCTGGTCCGGCGGCGGTGCCATGCCGGGAGCCCGGGTGAACTTGGGGGCAGGCGCATCGGCGGGAACTGCCGCGCGACCCACAGCCGCCCGGCCGGCTGCCGGGGTGCCGCCTTTGGCGCCCTCCCCGTCGACCGGGTTGGCCGGGGTCCCCGCAGCTCCCGACTTCGCCTGTGTCTCCGTCATCAACTAGTCCTGTTCGTCAGGCTCGTCGGCATTTCGAGCAATCGCCACGATAGTCACGCCGTCCGGGAGGTCCATCAGCTTGACCCCCATTGTGTTCCGGTCACGCGTACGGCGTACAGGCTTCACCGGAGTCCGGATGACGCCACCGTTACTGGTGATCGCGAACAGTTCGTCATCCGGGTTGATCACCACTGCACCGACCAGCCCGCCACGTCGTTCCGTGATCTTCGCAGTCAGCACACCCTTGCCTCCCCGGCCCTGGACCGGGTATTCCTCAATCGGGGTACGTTTTGCGTATCCCCCGTTCGTCGCCACCAGAACGTCCATGTTCTCGCGGACCACCTCCATGGCCAGCAGGACGTCGTCGTCGGTGAAGCGCATGCCGATCACACCGGAGGTCGCCCGGCCCATCGGCCGCAGTGCCTCGTCGGTGGCGTTGAAGCGGATCGCCTGGGCGTTCTTGGAGACCAGCAGCAGGTCGTCCTCGGGCGCGACCAGGGCGGCACCGACCAGCTCGTCCTCGTCGCGCAGGTTGATCGCGATGATGCCGCCGGACCGGTTGGAGTCGAACTCCTCCAGTTTCGTCTTCTTCACCAGGCCGTTCTTCGTGGCCAGTACCAGATAGGGAGCCACCTGGTAGTCCGGGATCTCGATGATCTGCGCGATCTGCTCGTCCGCTTGGAAAGCAAGCAGATTGGCCACGTGCTGGCCCTTGGCCACCCTACTGGCTTCCGGCAACTCGTACGCCTTGGCCCGGTACACCCGACCCTTGTTCGTGAAGAACAGGATCCAGTCGTGGGTCGAGCAGACGAAGAAGTGGCTGACGATGTCGTCCTGCCGCAGCGTGGCCCCGCTGACCCCCTTGCCGCCGCGCCGCTGGGAGCGGTACAGGTCGACCTTGGTCCGCTTGGCGTACCCGGTCCGGGTGATCGTGACGACCACGTCCTCGCGGGCGATCAGGTCCTCCATCGAGACCTCGCCGTCGAACGGCACGATCTTCGTCCGCCGCTCGTCACCCCACTTGGCGATGATCTCGCCGAGCTCCTCCGAAACGATTTTCCGCTGCCGTTCCGGTTTGGCCAGGATGTCCTTCAGGTCGGCGATCTCCAGCTCCAGCTTGGCCAGCTCGTCGAGGAGCTTCTGCCGCTCCAGGGCGGCCAGCCGGCGCAGCTGCATGTCCAGGATCGCGGTCGCCTGGATCTCGTCGATCTCCAGCAGCCGGATCAGACCCTGCCGGGCGTCCTCGACCGTGGGCGAGCGCCGGATCAGGGCGATCACCTCGTCCAGGGCGTCGAGTGCCTTGGCCAGACCGCGCAGGATGTGCGCCCGCTCCTCCGCCTTGCGCAACCGGAACGCGGTCCGCCGACGGATCACGTCGATCTGGTGCTCGACGTAGTACCGGATGAACTGGGCCAGGTTGAGCGTGCGTGGCACCCCGTCGACCAGGGCCAGCATGTTGGCGCCGAAGGTCTCCTGGAGCTGGGTGTGCTTGTAGAGGTTGTTGAGCACCACCTTGGCGACCGCGTCGCGCTTCAGCACCAGCACGATCCGCATACCGGTACGCCCGGAGGACTCGTCCCGGATGTCGGCGATGCCGGCGAGCTTGCCCTCCTTGATGAGCTCGGCGATCCGCTCGGCCAGGTTGTCCGGGTTGACCTGGTACGGCAGCTCGCTGACCACCAGGCAGGGACGGCCCCGCTTGTCCTCCTCGACCTCGACCACGGCGCGCATCCGGATGGAGCCACGGCCGGTGCGGTACGCGTCCTGGATGGCCTGGGTACCGACGATCAGGCCGTAGGTGGGGAAGTCCGGGCCCTTGACGATCTCGATGAGCGCGTCGAGGGTGGTCGCCTCGTCGACGTCCGGGTGCTCCAGGCACCACTGCACGGCCGCGCCGATCTCGCGCAGGTTGTGCGGCGGGATCTTGGTGGCCATCCCCACCGCGATGCCCTCGGAGCCGTTGATCAGCAGGTTGGGGATGCGCGACGGCAGGATGGTGGGTTCCTTGGCCCGGCCGTCGTAGTTGTCCTGGAGGTCGACGGTGTCCTCATCGATGTCCCGCAGCATCTCCATGGCCAGCGGGTCGAGCTTGCACTCCGTGTAGCGCATGGCCGCAGCCGGGTCGTTTCCGGGCGAACCGAAGTTGCCGTTGCCGTCGACCAGCGGGTACCGCAGCGACCAGGGCTGGGCCATCCGGACCAGCGCGTCGTAGATGGCCGAGTCGCCGTGCGGGTGGAACTGGCCCATCACGTCCCCGACGACCCGGGAGCACTTCACGTACCCCCGGTCCGGGCGGTAGCCGGAGTCGAACATGGCGTAGAGGATCTTGCGGTGGACCGGCTTGAGACCGTCCCGGACGTCCGGCAGCGCGCGACCCACGATGACACTCATGGCGTAGTCGAGGTAGGAACGCTGCATCTCGACTTCGAGCCCGACCGGCTCGATGCGGTCGTGCGCCACGATCGCGGCGCCGCCGGTCTCTGTCGCGCCCGCTTCGCTCGGGTTGGGCTCGGGAGTATCAGTCACTGTTAACCCTTATCAGAATCAGAGTCGCATTTGTGCTGTGGATAACGCTGTGGAGAAGCAACGAAGCTGTGGATAACCATGTGGACGCGGTGGGGACCGGGAGAGCTCCGACCACCACCGCGCCACCGGTCAGATGTCCAGGAAGCGCACGTCCTTGGCGTTGCGCTGGATGAACGAGCGGCGCGCCTCGACGTCCTCACCCATCAGAACGCTGAACAGCTCGTCGGCGGTTGCGGCGTCGTCGAGCGTGACCTGGCGCAGGGTACGGGTGGCCGGGTTCATCGTGGTGTCCCACAGCTCGGGGTAGTTCATCTCACCGAGACCCTTGAACCGCTGGATGTCGTCCGGCTTGGCGTTGGGCTTCTTCTGCTGGCGCAGCGCGATCAGGCCGTCCCGCTCCCGGTCGGAGTACGCGTACTGCGCGTCGTCGCCCTTCTTGTTCCACTTGATCTTGTAGAGCGGCGGGGCGGCCAGGTAGACGTGCCCCAACTCCACCAGCGGACGCATGAACCGGAAGAGGAGGGTGAGCAGCAGGGTCTGGATGTGCTGCCCGTCCACGTCCGCGTCGGCCATCAGGACGATCTTGTGGTACCGCAGCTTCTCGATGTCGAAGTCGTCGTGGATGCCGGTGCCCAGGGCGGTGATCAGCGCCTGGACCTCGTTGTTCTTCAGCACCCGGTCGATCCGCGCCTTCTCGACGTTGAGGATCTTGCCCCGGATCGGCAGGATCGCCTGGGTCCGTGGGTCGCGCCCCTGCTTCGCCGAGCCACCGGCCGAGTCACCCTCGACGATGAAGACCTCCGACTCGCGCGGGTCGGTGGACTGGCAGTCGGCCAGCTTGCCCGGCATCGAACCGGACTCCAGCAGCGACTTGCGCCGGGCCAGCTTGCGGGCCTGCTGGGCGGCGATCCGGGCCCGGGCGGCCTGGGTCGCCTTGGTGATGATCTGCTTCGCCTCGGCCGGGTTACGGTCGAACCAGTCGACCAGCCACTCGTTGCAGACCCGCAGCACGAAGCTCTTCACCGGGGTGTTGCCCAGCTTGGTCTTGGTCTGCCCTTCGAACTGCGGGTTGGCCAGCTTGACCGAGATGATCGCCGCCAGCCCCTC
This sequence comes from Micromonospora echinofusca, assembly GCF_017614955.1. Classification (GTDB taxonomy): domain Bacteria; phylum Actinomycetota; class Actinomycetes; order Mycobacteriales; family Micromonosporaceae; genus Micromonospora; species Micromonospora echinofusca_A. Next base: position 51,727 of record NZ_WVUH01000002.1, on the reverse strand, counting down.
CCGGATGTCCTCGCCGGAGAGCTTCTCGTCGGCCTTGAGCAGCTTCTTCTCGGTGCCGTACTTGTTGACCACACCGGTCAACGCGGCCCGGAAGCCCTCCTCGTGGGTACCGCCCTCGTGGGTGTTGATCGTGTTCGCGAAGGTGTAGACCGACTCGCCGTACGACTCGTTCCACTGCATGGCGATCTCGACCGACATGCCCTCCTCCTCGGCGCCGAACTCGACCACCGACTTGTGGATCGGGTTCTTGGAGGCGTTGAGGTGCCGGACGAAGTCGGCGATGCCGCCCTTGTAGCAGAAGGTGACCTCGCGCATCCGGCCTTCCTCCTCCTCGACCCGCTCGTCGAGCAGGTGGATGGTGAGGCCACGGTTGAGGAAGGCCATCTCCTGGAGGCGGCGGTAGATGGTCTGGAAGTCGAAGTTGACCGTCTCGAAGACGTCCGGGTCCGGCCAGAACGACACGGCCGAGCCGGTCGTGTCGGTGGTCTCGCCCTTCTCCAGCGGCGACGGCTTGGAGTTGGTGTACTTCTGCCGCCAGACGTACCCCGACTTGTGGATCTCGACGGCCATCCGGGTCGACAGGGCGTTCACCACGGACACGCCCACACCGTGCAGACCACCGGAGACGGCGTACGCCTTGCCGTCGAACTTGCCGCCCGCGTGCAGGACGGTGAGCGCGACCTCGACACCCGGCTTCTTCAGCTTCGGGTGCAGGTCGACCGGGAAGCCACGGCCGTTGTCGGTGACCCGGACCCCACCGTCGGCGAGCAGGACCACGTCGATGGTGTCGCAGTGCCCGGCAAGTGCCTCGTCGACGGCGTTGTCGACGACCTCCCAGACCAGGTGGTGCAGACCCCGTTCACCGGTCGACCCGATGTACATACCGGGCCGCTTGCGCACCGCCTCCAGGCCTTCGAGAACGGTGATCGACTCGGCGCCGTACTCCTGCTTGTTCTGCGCTGACACCATGGGCCACTTTCTCGCGCCCCCGGCGCCAGGGCGCACGGGGGTGCGGGTACGGCGGACAGGACGCGACGTCGGCGCACGGACCGGCGCCCCGATACAGTTCCGGATTGCCGCCGAATGCGTCGGTCGCCGCGGTCGCCCGCGGATCGCGATCGGCTCGGACCCGGCGGGGAACCGGTGGCCCGGACTTGCTCAGCCCGCGTCATCGCTCCGCACCGTGTCCTCGTCTCTGCCGTCAATCCTACTGTGCGGCGGTGACGAAACCACCACTCGGCACCCCTGTAACGGGCGCTGAGACGTTCGTAGCGGCCCGAACTGCGCTGCCCGCGACTCCCCCTACACATCCCGCAACCGATCATGGAATCCCGGGGGTCGCGCGGAGTCCGGGCCGTGCCGTAATTTGGCGGCGCCGTCCGGCGGGTCCACAATCCACCGACCCGGAACCGGACGATCGACCCACCCGGTTCGAGAACCTTCAGGAAGGTGACCCCCGATGGGGCTGGACAACGTCGCGGTGCACTGGCCGAGGACCGGCCGCTTCTACGAACCGGTGGCCCCCGCCGAGTTCGTCGACTTCGGCACGATCGCCGAGTACCCCGGCATCCCCGCGCCCGCCGGTGCCCTCGCCGGGCTGATCGCACAGACCGGCACCGTCCGGGCCACCGCGTACACCGAACTGGTCGACCTCCTGCTCGGCCTGGACAATGTGCTCTACGCCACAGAAGCAGCCGTCGAGGACGAGGACCCGGTGATCGACCCGGACGGCTGTGCCTGGATCGCCGGTGGGCTGGAACGCTTCGTCGAGGGCCACCGGGAGCACGGCGAGGAGATCACGTTCGACAGCGTCGGCGTCGTCCTGCGTGCCGCGCTGGCCGACGGGCGTCTCGCCGACCAGCAACTCCGCTGGCTGGACAACCGGCTCGACGCCCTGCGGGACAAGGCCGGCGCGCCGCCGCAGTGGAACTTCACCCGCTCCGAGCTGGGCATCCTGGCCCGCTTCTACCGTCGCTGCGCCGACAAGGGCTTCGCGGTCTACGCGAACTCCTGACCGTCACTGGTCCGACGCGGGCAGCGACCCGCGTCGGACCGGCGACGTGCCGCAGCGGAAGATCCGGGCCGGGGCCGCAGCGGAAGATCCGGGCTACGGCCGCAGCCGGCCACCGGTCAGCCGTAGGTGTCGCGGGGGCCCCGGCCGCGTACCCGACGCGGCCCCCGTGACCAGGACGGCGCGGCCGGGCCGTGGATGTGCAGCCGGCGGACGACGTTGTGCCCCACCTCACGGGCGATCCGGGTGAGCAGCGAAGCGGTGAGCAGCCGGAGCTGGGTGGCCCAGGCGGTGGACTCCGCCTCCACGGTCAGCTCGCCGTCCTCCAGTTTCACCGGCCGGCTGTGCTTGGCGATCTCCGGACCGACCACCCGCTCCCAGGCACCGAAGACGGTCGCCTCCGCGGCCGGCTGCTGCCAGCCGCGCGCCTTCATCAGCCGGGCCAGCACCGTCCCGAGCAGCTGCGGGTCCCGGGGGTCCGGCCCGGGACCGGAATAGCCACGCAGCCGGCGTCCGGTGCCACCCCGGCCGTCGGCGCCACCGGACGCCGGGTCGCCCGGGTTACGTCGACGCGGACGGGCCGCCTCCCGACGGGCCCGCGCCGCGTCGAGCACCGCCCGGGCCAGCTCCGGTCCGCTCGCCCCGGCCGGGGACGGCGGTGGTGTCACGGGTTCATCCGGCACGGCGTACCGCCCCCTCCTCCACCTGGTAACGGGTGCCCCGCAGGGCCGCCGGCACGTCGTCGTCCACCGCACAGGTCACCAGGAGCTGGCCGGCCCCACCGACCAGCTCCGCCAGCCGGTCCCGCCGGCCGGCGTCCAGCTCCGCGAAGACGTCGTCGAGCGCGAGTACCGGTTCGATGCCGTCGGCCCGCAGCAGGTCGTACGCGGCCAGCCGCAGCGCCAGCGCGAACGACCAGGACTCACCGTGGCTGGCGTACCCCTTGGCGGGTAGCGGGCCGAGGCTGAGCGCCAACTCGTCCCGGTGCGGGCCGACCAGGGTGGTGCCCCGCTCCACCTCGGCCGCCCGGGAGTCGGTCAACGCGGTGGCCAGGGCCTCCTGCAACGTCGCCCGGTCCACCGGGGCGGTACCCAGCTCGACGGTGGGCCGGTAGGCCATCGCCGCCGCGCCCCGGCCGGCGGCCACCGCGTCGTACGCCTTGGCCACGTGCGGGCCCAGCGCGGCCACCAGCTCCAGTCGGCCGGCCAGCAGCTCGCCACCGTGCCGGGCCAGGTGGGCGTCCCAGACGTCCAGCGTCGACAGGTCGGCCCCCCGGGAGCCACCCGTCTTCCGGGCCAGGTACGCCGTCCGCAGCAGGGCGTTGCGCTGCTTCACCACCCGCTCGTAGTCGGCGCGCACCCCGGCGTACCGGGGCTGCCGGGTGACCAGCAGCTCGTCGAGGTAGCGCCGCCGTTCGGCCGGGTCACCCCGGACGAGTTCCAGGTCCTCGGGGGCGAACAGCACCATCCGCAGCGCACCCAGCACGTCCCGGGCCCGCCGGACCGGGGACCGACCCAGCCGGGCGCGGTTGGCCCGGCCGGGCACGATCTCCAGCTCGACCAGCAGCTCTCGGCCCTCGTGTGCCACCGCGCACCGGATCACCGCCGCCGAAGCGCCCATCCGGACCAGCGGGGCGTCCATGGCGACCCGGTGGCTGGCCAGGGTCGCCACGTAACCCAACGCCTCGATCAGGTTGGTCTTGCCGACCCCGTTGGCCCCGACGAACACGTTCGGCCCCGGCTCAAGATCGATCGCCACCCGCTCGTACGAGCGGAAGTCGACCAGTTCGAGCCGGTGGACGTACACGGTCAGCGCTTGTGGATGGCGTGGCCGCCGAACTGCTGGCGCAGCGCGGCGATTGCCTTCATCGCCGGGGAGTCGTCCTGACGCGAGGTGAACCGGGCGAAGAGGGCGGCGGCGATCACGTTCATCGGCACGGCGAGCCGGACCGCCTCGTCCACGGTCCACCGGCCCTCACCGGTGTCGTCGGCGTACCCGCGCAGGGTGGCCAGCTCCGGGTCCTCGTCGAGTGCCCGGTCGAGCAGGTCGAGCAGCCAGGACCGCACGACGGTCCCCTCCCGCCACGACTTGAACACCCCGGGGACGTTGGTGACCAGCTCGGACTTGGCCAGCAGCTCGTAGCCTTCGGCGTAGGCGTGCATCAGGCCGTACTCGATGCCGTTGTGCACCATCTTGGCGTAGTGGCCGGCACCGACCGGACCGGCGTGCACGAAGCCGAACTCGCCCTCCGGCTTCAGCGACTCGAAGATCGGCATCAGCCGGTCGACGTGCTCCTGTGCGCCGCCGACCATCAGGGCGTACCCGTTCTGCTTGCCCCAGACGCCACCGGAGACGCCCACGTCGAGGTAGCCGATGCCCTGGGTGGCGAGCCGCTCGGCCCGGGGGCCGTCGTCGCTGAACCGCGAGTTGCCGCCGTCGATGATGATGTCGCCGTCGCCGAGCACCTCGGCCAGGGAGTCGATGGTGGCGTCGGTGACCCCGGCCGGCACCATCACCCAGACCGCACGCGGCGCGGCGAGCTTGTCGGCCAGCTCGGCAAGGCTGGCGACGTCGCTCACCTCCGGGTTCTGGTCGAAGCCCACCACCTCGTGGCCGACGGCACGCAACCGCTCCCGCATGTTGCCGCCCATCCGGCCGAGTCCTACCAGGCCGAGCTGCATGTCAATCCCCTCCGGTACGTGTCAGGCCAGCGCGATCAGCGGGTTACCCGGATCGGCATGATCAGATAGCGGTACCCCGGAACGGCCTCGCCATCCTCACCGGCGGGGGAGATCACCGCAGGCTTGAACGCGTCGACGAAGTGCAGCAGCGCGGTCGGCGCACCGAGGTTCGCCAGCCCGTCGATCAGGTACTGCGGGTTGAAACCGATGGTCAGCGGGTCGCCGCTGAAGGTGGCGTCCATCCCCTCGCTCGCCCGGGCCTCCTCGGTACCGCCGGCCTCGACGATGAGCCCGTCGGAGCTGAAGCTCAGCAGCACCGGGGTGGTGCGCTCGGCGACCAGCGCCACCCGCTTGACCACCTCGACCAGGGTGGAGACCGTCACCCGGGCCTCGGCGTTGTGGCTGGCCGGGAAGAGCGACCGCACCGGCGGGTAGTTGGCGCCGTCCAGCAGCCGGCTCGTGGTCCGTCGGGTACCACCGGCAAAGCCGATCATGCCCTCGCCGGCGCCGCCCTGGGCCAGCGCCATGGTCACCTCGCCGCCGAGCGGGCCGAGGGTCTTGGCGGTGTCGTTCAGCGTCCGGGCCGGGACCAGAGCGTTGATGCTGACGTCCGGGTCCTCCGGGTTCCAGCGCATCTCCCGCAACGCCAGCCGGTAGCGGTCGGTGGCGAGCATCGCCAGGGTGTCCCCGACCAGCTCGATACGGACCCCGGTCATCATCGGCAGGGTCTCGTCACGGCCGGCGGCTACCGCGACCTGGGCGACTGCGGCGGCGAACGCGGCCGCGTCGACCGTCCCGGCGCTGGCCGGCATCTCCGGCAGGCTCGGGTAGTCCTCCACCGGCATGGTGGGCAGGGTGAACCGCGCGCTGCCGCAGACCAGCTCCAGATGGGCGCCGTCGGCAGCGATGTCCACCGGCTTGGCCGGCAGGGCCTTGGTGATCTCGGCGAGCAGCCGACCGGAGACCAGGGCCGAGCCGTCGGCGTCCCCCTGCACCTCGACGGTGACCTGGCTGGAGACCTCGTAGTCGAAGCCGGAAACCTGGAGGCTGCCGTCGGCCACCCGCAGCATCACCCCGGCGAGCACCGGTACCGATGGCCGGTTGGGCAGGCTCTTCGCGGTCCACGCCACCGCATCGGCGAGCGCGTCGCGCTCTACTCGGAACTTCATGCATGCCTCCGCGTCGACGTCAGCGACAACTCTCTCATGCCGACCGCTGCCTACCGACCCGCCCGACCGTGCAGGTCACCCTCGCACCTTAGGGCGCTCGGCCATCGGCTGTGCGTCCGGCCCCTCCGATTCCGCTGCCGCTGCCGGCCCGGCCGGTGCGGAGAGCGGGATCCACAGAAAGCCCAACGGTGATGATTGGTTTTTGTTTCTTAGAAGAGATAAGAACCATCGTCTTCATAGGTGCTGTGCATACTGTGGAGAACCCGCGTTTTCGCAGGTCAGGCGATTATCCACCGGTGGTTTAGCTGTGGATTACCTGGGGTAAAACCCCTCCACTTCTCCACAGGTGCTCCGGGATGCACAGGTTTTCCACCGTCGTCCACAGCTCATCCACCGGTTATCCACCGACTTTCTCCCCAGTGTTGTGGAAAACCGGATCGGCTTCCGGACCACTTGTCCCCAGAACCTTCAACAGGCTGTACACAGGGGACCGTGGACCGGTGGACGACGCGCCGAAGGTGTCAGCCCGTCCACAGGGTTGTCCCCAGGACTTGTCCACAGGTTGTGGGTTACCGGGTCACGGGACACCAGCAGTTGTCCACAGCTCGACGCACAGCCGGTGTGGACAAGTACGTCCCGCTGTGGAGAACCTGTGCCGGAGGCGGTGGACCGGGAACGGCCGGAAGAGGTGTGGACGCAGGGCGCGGCCGGAAACCGGCGTCTGTGGCAACTGCGCCGGGCGGATCGCGGTGGGCGCAGGGCGCGGCTGGAAACAGTGATGGCCCGGCTCGACGGCCGGGCCACCTTCCGGGGCGACAGGTCAGGGGGTACGCGGCGACGCGTCAGGCGTTCTGCTTGATCCGGTTGGTCAGCTCGGCGATCTGGTTGTAGAGCGACCGCCGCTCCGCCATCTGCTGTCTGATCTTCCGGTCGGCGTGCATCACCGTGGTGTGGTCCCGACCACCGAACGCCTGCCCGATCCGGGGCAGGGAGAGATCGGTCAGTTCCCGGCACAGGTACATCGCCACCTGCCGGGCGTTGACCAGTACCCGGGACCGGGAGTGCCCCCGCAGGTCCTCCAGGCTGACCCCGAAGTAGTCCGCGGTGGAGATCATGATCTGGTCCGCGTTGATCTCCGGCCCGGATCCGTCCGGGATGAAGTCCCGGAGCACCTCCTCGGCGAGGGACAACTCGACGGAGGAGCGGGTCAGGCTGGCGAACGCGGTGACCCGGATCAGGGCGCCCTCCAGTTCGCGGATCGAGCTGGCCACCCGTGAAGCGATGAACTCCAGTACGTCCGGTGGCGCGTACAGACGCTCCTGGGCGGCCTTCTTCTGGAGGATCGCGATCCGGGTCTCCAGGTCCGGTGGCTGGATGTCGGCCAGCAGGCCCCACTCGAAGCGGGTCCGGAGCCGGTCCTCCAGGGTGGCGAGCTGCTTCGGCGACCGGTCCGAGGTGATGACGATCTGCTTGTTGGCGTTGTGCAGCGTGTTGAAGGTGTGGAAGAACTCCTCCTGGGTCCGCTCGCGGTTCTCCAGGAACTGGATGTCGTCGATCAGCAGGATGTCGACGTCGCGGTAGCGGCGCTGGAACGCACTGGTCTTGTCGTCGCGCAGCGAGTTGATGAAGTCGTTGGTGAACTCCTCGGTCGACACGTACCGCACGGAGCGGGCATGACCGAGGGTCGTGGCGTAGTGGCCGATGGCATGGAGCAGGTGGGTCTTGCCCAGCCCGGAGTGACCGTAGATGAAGAGCGGGTTGTACGCCTTGGCCGGCGACTCGGCGACCGCGACGCTCGCCGCGTGGGCGAACCGGTTGGACGAGCCGATGACGAAGGTCTCGAACATGTACTTCGGGTTGAGCCGGTTGCCCCCGGTGTCCACGCCGATGGCGGGCCGCCGGTCGTCCCGGCCGCCGGGTCGGTGCTCGGTGGGGGCCGGCCCGCGTCCCGGCCCGTTGTCCGTTCCGCTGTCGCCGACCAGTCCCCGCAGGGTGGGCTGGTCGCGCAGCACCCCGGCGTCGTCGCGGTACCGCGGTTCGAAGGCCCGGGGGTCCGGGGGTGGCAACACCGGTGACCCGGCGCCGACCCGGTCGTCCCGGCCCCGTCGGTCCTGCCCGGGTGGGCGGCGGGGTTCCAGGTAGGGGGCGGAGAAGAGTGCCTCCTGCCCGTCCCGGCTGGCCGGGATCAGGCCGGGTCGCAGCGCGGTCTCCGTCGACAGGCGCGGGTCGGACCCACCGGGTCCCGGTCCGGTCGTACCGGTCGCCGGACGTTCCCGGTTGGCGTCCCGCTCCCGGGTCGGGTCCAGATCCCGGTTGAGGTCCTCGTGGTTGCGGTCACGTTCCCGGGCGAGTTCGCGGTCGCGTTCCAGGGCGAGGTCACGGTCCCGCTCGTGGGTGAGGTCCCGGGCCAGGTCACGGTCGTCCGGGTAGCCGCCCGGTCCGAACGGGGGCTGGTCCGGCGAGGTGGGCGGGCCGGCCCCCGGTCCGTCGTACCCGCCGTAGCCGCCCGCCGGGTAACCGGTCGCCTCACCGCCGTAGACGGTCCCCGTGGTGCGGGCCTGGCCCTCCTCGGCGACCCGTACGGTGACCGCCACCTGGATCGGCCGGCCGAGCCGTCGGGTCAGCGCCTCGGTGATCGCCGGCCGCAGCCGCGACTCGATGACGTCACGGGTGAACGCGTCGGGTACGGCGAGCAGGGCGGTGTCCTCGACGATCGCCCGGAGCCGGGTCAGCCGGAGGTAGGCACGCTGCTGGGCAGAAATGATCTCGTCGGCGAGTTCGTCGGTCGTCGCCGTCCACACCGCGGCGAGGTCGATCGTTCCGGCCACCCTGGTGTCACCCCCCTCGCCTCTGCTCCCGGCCGCCGCTGCTGTCCCAGCCGCCGTCCCGGGCCTGCCACCGCGCCCGACCAGGCTGAACGTCGCCTGACCGAGCCGTCGGTCGATCACCATCCACAAGTTATCCACAGCCTGTGTATCGACCGATTGTGGCCGCCCGCCGGACTCGTGTCAGACCTGCCCCTGCCTGAACGGGCGCCGAAGCGGGTTCACCGTGCCGAACGATTCACCACGTTGTCCGGTCTTGCGCTGGCGCGATAACCGGACCACAGTGACACCGGGCCACCGTGACGACCGGTCCGGTGACAGCCGGGCCCCGGACGAGGACCGCAAACGCGCACGGTAACAGCGTTCTCCACGCACCTACAACCGGCGAGCGTCACCGGCCTTCTCGGTATGCGTCAAAACCGTCGCTTCGCCCGGCCGGGCCACGGGTCCGACCAGCGGGTACGCCGCCTTCCCCGACAGGTGGGGCGGGATCGTCCGCCGCGCCCGGGGTCGGGGAGGTTTGACGATGATTGCCCCCCTGCCTAGGCTGGAGCGGCTGCTCTCACGCCCTCTGCTAGGGTGATGGGTGCTTGCTGTCCGCAGTCGCATCCCGCATCGTCGACGCCCGTGCATCGCCGAGGCCCATGCGTCGTCGGGCAGCACCGAGAAGGGTCACCCGTTTGGTGGCCCACGCCAGACCACCACACGATCCCGGTCGCCTTCCGCGCCCGGGACGTACGGAAGACGGAGAGCCTGACGTGAGCAAGCGCACCTACCAGCCGAACAACCGCCGGCGCGCGAAGACCCACGGCTTCCGGCTGCGCATGCGCACCCGGGCCGGTCGCGCCATCCTGTCGAGCCGTCGCGCCAAGGGTCGCGTCACCCTGTCGGCCTGACGGCCGACGGGGCCCGATCCGGGGAACGTGGGCAGTCGTGCTGGCAGCCGCGCAGCGACTGCGGCGCAGCGTCGACTTCGCCGCAGCGGTCCGCGCCGGCCGGCGTGCCGGTCGTGGCGCTGTCGTGGTGCATCTGCACCTCCCCGATTCCATCGGTACCCCTGACGTGAGTTCTCCGGCAGAGCCGGCGCGGGCGATCGACGCGGAGCATCCCTCCGGGTCCGCCCGTGCCGGCTTTGTCGTGTCCAAGGCGGTGGGCAACGCCGTGGTGCGTAACACGGTCCGCCGTCGGCTGCGTCACCTGGTCCGGGAACGGCTCGACTCGCTGCCCACCGGGGCCACTCTGGTGGTCCGGGCACTCCCCGCTGCGGCGGGAGCGTCGTACGCCCGGCTCGGCACCGACCTCGACGCCGCCCTGGCCGCTGCGCGGACCCCGCGCGGATCGGGCCGGCGGCCCCGGTGACGGGTGCGACAGGGGCGTCCCGCCCGGCCACCCTCGGTGCCCGGGTGCTGGCAGGACCCATCATCGCGTACCGTCGGTGGATAAGCCCGGCACTGCCGGCCCGCTGTCGGTTCTACCCGTCGTGCAGCGCGTACGCCCTGGAGGCGGTCACGCGGCACGGCGCGCTCCGCGGAGCCGTCCTGGCGGCCCGGCGGCTGCTGCGCTGCCACCCCTTTCACCCTGGTGGGCATGACCCGGTGCCCGAGCCGGGCCGTCCCCGCCGTACCGACGTGACTGGAGCCCCGAATTGAGTCTCGACTGGATCTACTATGCGATTTCGTGGATCCTGCTGCTCTGGCACTCGGCCTGGGACGCCATCGGGGTGCCGGACGACGCGGTGGTGGGTACCAACTGGGCGTGGATCCTGGCCATCATCTTCCTGGTGGTCACCGTCCGGGTGATCCTCTTCCCGGTCTTCGTCAAGCAGATCAAGTCCCAGCGGGCGATGCAGGCGCTCCAGCCCAAGGTCAAGGAGCTGCAGGAGAAGCACAAGGGCGACCGGGAGACGCTCCAGAAGGAGATGATGGAGCTCTACCGGAAGGAAAAGGCCAACCCGCTGATGGGCTGCCTTCCGATGTTCCTCCAGATCCCGGTCTTCCTCGGCCTCTTCCACGTGCTGCGCCGGCTGAACCCGGACAAGAGCGAGGCCGGCAAGACCCTCTACGGCTGGACGGTCGACCAGTTCAACAGCGCCTCCCAGGCGAAGCTCTTCACCGCCCCGATCGCCGGCAAGTTCGGCTCGACGGCGGAGGAACTGTCCCGGCTCGGCGCGAACGGCACCACCGTCAAGGTCATCGCCGGTGTCCTGGTTCTGGTCATGATGCTGACCACCTACCTGACCAGCCGTCAGATGATCCTCAAGACCGGCTGGGCCGAGGACCCGCAGCAGCGGATGATCCAGCGCCTGATGCTCTACGGCATCCCGCTCTCCCTGCTGGTCTCGGGCGCGATCTTCCCGATCGGTGTGATCATCTACTGGGTCACCAACAATCTGTTCACCCTCGGCCAGCAGCAGTGGGTGCTGCGGAAGTTCCCGCCGCTGGTGACGAACACCGGCACCGCCAAGCCGGGCGCATCCCGTAACCCGGTGCAGCCGGCCAAGTCCGGTGGTCTCTTCGGCCGGGGCAAGGCGGAGGCCCAGTCGGTGGTTCCGGCGAAGCCGGTCAACAAGGCGTTGGCGCCGAAGCCCGGTGCCAAGCCGGCCAACCCGAAGAAGAACCGCCCGGCGAAGCGCCAGGGCTGAGCTTGACCGGTTGCCGGCGGTCCCGCCGCCGGCAACCGCACCGAATCCACGCCCGTGCAGCCGCCAGGTGCGCCGGCGCCGGAAGTGGATTTTGCCGCGTACCAGCGCGGTCGCGGGCGACACTGCCCGTACAGACGTGCCCGTGACCGGCGGAGTTCCCCGGTCACGGGAGATCAACGGACCGACGGTCCGGCCGAACGAGTACGGAGATGAACCGTGACCGACACCAGCATCCCGCGCACCGAGGACTCCCTGAAGACGGCGGCGGATCCGATCGCCGATCAGGAGACCGACGACACCGAGGACGTGGCCGAGGAGACGGCGGCAGCCCGCAAGGCACCGGCTGACACCGACCTGTTCCGGCAGAGCGAGATCGCGGCGGACTACATCGAAGGGCTGCTCGACATCCTCGACTACGACGGGGACATCGACGAGCTGGTCTCCGGCGGCCGGCCGGTGGTGGAGGTCGTCGGCGGCCGGCTCCAGGCCCTCGTCGGTCAGCGTGGTGCCACCCTGGAGGCGTTGCAGGAGCTGGCCCGCCTGGCGGTCTTCCGGCAGACCGGGGCGCCGAGCCGGCTGCTGCTGGACGTCGGCGGCTACCGGGCGAACCGCCGCAAGGAACTCGCCGCCGTCGCCAAGAACGCCGTGGAGAAGGTCAAGGAGTACGGCGAGCCAGTCCGGTTGGAGCCGATGTCCGCATTCGAGCGCAAGTGCGTACACGACGTGGTGAACGCGATGGCCGGGGTGGAGAGCGAGTCCGAGGGCGTCGAGCCCAGCCGGCGTATCGTCGTCCGCCCCGCCTCGGACTGACGACCTGATGACGGACGACAGTGCGGCTGACGCCGTGACCGGCCCGGGTGGCACGCCACCCGGGCCGTCCGCTGTGGACGAGCCGCCCACCGCCAGTGACGTGACCCTGCCACCGGAGCTGGCCGGTGCCGCCCGGTTGCTCTTCGGTGACCGGCTCGACCTGGCGGCCGCCTATGCCGAACTGCTCGCGACCGAGGGCGTGGTACGTGGCCTGATCGGGCCCCGGGAGGCACCCCGGATCTGGTCCCGGCACCTGCTCAACTGCGCCGCTGTCGCCGAGCGGATCCCGACCGGGGCGACGGTGCTGGACGTCGGGTCCGGGGCCGGACTGCCCGGTCTGGTCCTGGCGATCGCCCGCCCGGATCTCACCGTGGCGCTGATCGAACCGCTGGCCCGGCGTACGTCCTTCCTGGTCGAGGCGGTGCAGGGCCTCGGCCTGGCCCGGTCGGTCCGGGTGGTCCGGGGTCGGGCCGACGAGGTGGCGGCGGGTACCACCGGTGCCGGGGTGCTCGTCGGTGACATCGTCACGGCCCGGGCGGTCGCGCCGCTCGACCGGCTTGCCGGCTGGTGCCTGCCCCTGGTGGGGCGTGGCGGTCGACTGGTGGCGCTGAAGGGGATGTCGGCAGCGGAGGAGATCGCCGAGCACGCCGCAGCGGTGGAACGGCTCGGGGGCGGCGAACCCGGTGTGCACCAGTGTGGCGTCGGGATCATCGACCCGCCGACCACGGTGGTCGAGATCGTGCGGGAGCGGATCGTGCACCCGCCAGGTGTCCGTCCGGTGAAGCCGTCGAGGTCGGCCCGACGGGCCAGTTCGTCGACCGGGAACGGGCGGCGGCCCCGGCGGGGATGAGTCGCCGACGGGTGTCGGCTGCTCGTACCCGCCCCAGCCGTGGGGTCCGCCGTTCTCCCCCGAGATCGGACCGGCGGGCGGGGAACGGTTGCCGGGCGTGCGGGCGGTGGGGACGCCGCCCGACGGTCCGGTTGGGGTCCGTCCGACCGGACGAGGATGACCGGTGTCGGGGCGGCCGGGCTGATCCCGGATGGCACTGCCTGCTCCGGGTCGGCTCTTCCCCCGGTTGTGGCACTGCCCGATCCGGGTCGGCTCGCCGTCGACAGCGGCGCTGTCCGATCCGGGTCGGCTCCTGCCGGCGCTCGTGCTGCCTGCTCCAACCCCTCAACAGTGCACTCCGCAGATGATGACTCATGACGGATCCGATTCCTCCCGGCAGGGTGCGCCTCGACTCACGTGCCCTACCGCCGTGGACCTGATCCACCTTCCCGCCGTAGGCTGACTGCGCGTCGATAATGTGGATCGGACCGTGTCAGGTGGCGACGGCCCCGACATCTCCGCCGATCCGGCCGACCATCCGAAGCGGGCAGGGATGACAGGGTGCAGGACGACGGTAGGAATGACGAGTCAGGAATGACCCGGCCCCGGAGCTTCCCCTCCGCACCGGGTAGCGGCGTTTCACGTGAAACGGCGTCCGACGGCTGGTCGGCAGCGGGCCGGGCCCGTCCGCCGCAGCAGCCGTCGGCACCGCAACCGGAGCCCGCACCCCCGACGTCGGTGGAGTACCTCTCCGCCGGGCCGATCGGGGAGCAACCCCCCGGGGAGGAACTCTCCCCGTACTGGGCGGCGCAGGTCGACACGCCCACCCCGTACGCCGGAGCGGTCCCCCCGGAATCCGTGCCGGCCGCGTACGTTTCACGTGAAACCCCGACGCGCGAAGAGGATGACCCACCGTTGGCTATGGAGGCGATGCGCGCCGTGCAGATCCTGAACCCGAGTGGCGAGGTGACCATGCCTCGACCCGAACGGACCCGGGTCATGTGCGTCGCAAACCAGAAGGGCGGTGTCGGCAAGACCACGACCACGGTGAACCTGGCCGTGGCGCTGGCTCTGCACGGCAACCGGGTACTGGTGATCGATCTCGACCCGCAGGGCAATGCCTCGACCGGGTTGAACGTCCCGCACCACAGTGGTGTACCCGACGTCTACGACTGCCTCATCAACAGCGTGCCGCTGGCCGAGGTCGCCCAGAATGTCGAGGGCATCCCCAACCTGTGGTGCGTACCCGCGACCATTGACCTGGCCGGCGCCGAGATCGAGCTGGTCTCGGTGGTGGCCCGGGAGTCACGACTGTCCAGGGCGATCGCCGCCTATCCGGGGCAGTTCGACTACGTCTTCATCGACTGCCCGCCCTCCTTGGGCCTGCTGACGGTCAACGCGCTCGTCGCCGCGCAGGAGGTGCTGATCCCGATCCAGTGCGAGTACTACGCGCTGGAGGGCCTGAACCAGCTCATCCAGAACATCAACCTGGTACGGCAGCACCTCAACCCGAATCTTGACGTGTCCACGATCCTGCTGACCATGTACGACCGCCGTACCCGGCTGGCCGACGCCGTGGAGCAGGATGTCCGCAACCACTTCGGTGACAAGGTCCTCCAGGCGGTGATTCCCCGGAACGTACGGGTCTCGGAGGCGCCGAGCTATGGCCAGTCGGTGATGACCTACGATCCCGGTTCACGGGGTGCGACGAGTTACTTCGAGGCTGCGCAGGAGATCGCGGAGCGTGGCGTGAAGGAACCGGTCGGCCGGAATGCGTAGTGGGGACAAGTCGCTGGGAGGCGTGGCATGAAGAACCGTCCACGGGGCGGGCTGGGTAGAGGGCTAGGGGCACTGATCCCCACCGGGCCGACCCAGTCGTCCGCGGTCGCCATCGCCGAGGCGCCTGTCGAACCGGTCCCGGTCGAGTCGGTGGAGGCCGCCCCGGATAGCACGACCAACGGTTCGGCTCCGGTTCCGACGGCACCCCAGCCGGTGGAACAGCCTCCGACCGTCGACCCCGGTCCGCAGCTCGCGCCGGTGCCCGGAGCACGGTTCGCCGAGATTCCGGTCGACGCGATCGTGCCGAACCCGAAGCAGCCCCGGCAGGTCTTCGACGAGGAGGCACTGGAGGAGCTGAAGACCTCCATCGAGGAGGTCGGCTTCCTCCAGCCGATCGTCGTACGTCAGCTTGAGAACGAGCAGTACGAGCTGGTCATGGGTGAGCGGCGCTGGCGCGCCGCCCAGGCGGTCGGCCGGGAGTCGATCCCGGCCATCGTGCGGGACACCCGGGACGACGCGATGCTCCGGGACGCCCTGCTGGAGAACATCCACCGGGCCAACCTGAACCCGCTGGAAGAAGCCGCCGCCTACCAGCAGTTGCTGGAGGAGTTCGGTGCCACGCACGAGGAACTGGCCCGGCGGATCGGTCGGAGCCGCCCACAGATCTCCAACACCATCCGGCTGCTCAACCTGCCGGCTCAGGTCCAGCGGCGGGTCGCTGCGGGCGTACTCTCTGCCGGGCATGCGCGGGCGCTACTCAGCCTGGACGAGCCGGAGGCGCAGGAGCAGCTCGCCCACCGGATCGTCGCCGAAGGGCTCTCGGTGCGGGCCACCGAGGAGATCGTCCAACTGGCGCTTGCCGAGGGGCCGGCGAAGGCTCCGGTGAAGCGGCGCGCCAAGCCGCATGCCCCCGCGCTCACCGACCTGGCGGACCGGCTCTCGGACCGCTTCGACACCCGCGTGAAGGTGGACATCGGGCGCAGTAAGGGGAAGATCACCATCGAGTTCGCCACGGTGGACGACCTGGAGCGGATCGTCGGCATCATCGGTGTCGAGCAGTCCGACCCCGAGGAGGACTGACCGGGCTTCCCGGAGGCCGTGCCCCGGTCGCCGGAAGACACCGCCGCTGGCCGCGCACCCCGAGAAGGGGTACGCGGCCAGCGGCGTTTCCCGGTGGGTGAACCGCAGCAGCCAGGCGTCCGGACACGGGACCGGAACCGTCGCTTGTTTCGCTGAGCCCGTCCTGGCTGGGTGCGTTTCACGTGAAACCGGTGCTCGCCCCGGCCAGGGGATGTGGCGGAGTCCAACCGAGGAACCGCTCGAACGCGGCCCTCGGGTCCAGGTCGGGAATGAGTGTGGCCAGCTCCGGCAGGGCGTCGAGTAGCTGCGTTGCCATCAGGACGGCCAGCCCCACCCGATCCCGGCTGTACTCGCAGCGCAGGGTGAGCCGGGCCGCAGCGCAGGGCCAGGGATCCTGACACGAGCGGCAGAGCCAGATCGGGCGCAGTGGGAGGTGGCCGTCCACCCGGGCCGGCAGCGCCGGTGTCAGCGTCTCCACGGTGCCCGCCTCCGCTCCAGCGACGACCGGTCGTGATCCGGCACGGGCCGGGTGCGGAGGAAGCAGCCCCGATCAGGCGTGGACCGGTCCCGGTCGGGACAGGGCCAGTGGAGGCCGCACGAGCACCAACGTCCCCACCGCTGCCAGAGCCGACGGTGGCGTGGCTCGATCGGGACCGGACCGGCCTTCATGCGCAAGCCGACCCGTCCGGGGACGGCACACCGGGCGGGGACGACGGCCCGTCCGAGGGGACCGGCCAGTCCGGGGAAGTCGGATCGCCGGGAGGGGCGGAGTCGCCCGGGTCGGATGTTGGCCGGTGGTCCGAGGACGGTACGGCAGCGGCAGTGCGCGGGGTACGGGGTGCCGGGATGGGTTCGTAGTGACCGGAGTACGGGGGCACGGGTCTCCTCCTCAGAGAGCCGGGACCGCTGGTCGCGGTACGGGCGACGGGCTGGCGTGTCGCTCACAGTGTGCTGATCCGCCCACTACGGTCGGAGCCACTGACCCAGCTACCCGGTCCGTCGTGTCCGTTCCCCTCGTCCCGGTGGTCGACGGGTGCGCCGGACGTCATGGAGGTGTGATGGCCGGCCCCCGGATGTCGACCCTGGAGTTCCTCGCCGTCGAGCTGCGCCGTGCGCGTACCGCCGCCGGGCTCTCCCAGGAGGACCTGGCCCAGCGGATCAACTACTCCCAGTCCCTGGTCTCGATGATCGAGCAGGCCCGGCGTACCCCGGGTCTCGACTTCATGACCCGGGCCGACGACGTGCTCGACACGGACGGCCTGCTGGTCCGGTTGCAGGCCCTGGTGCACATCGAGTCCGCGCCACCGTGGTTCCGGGAGTGGATGGCGGTCGAGCAGGAGGTGGCCGCGCTCTGGTCCTTTGAGGTGTCGGTGCTACCCGGCCTGCTCCAGACCGAGGACTACGCCCGTGCGGTGCTGGCCACCGGCGGTCTGCTCCCCGAGGACCGGGCCGAGCGGCTGGTCACCTCCCGGTTGCAGCGGCAGGCGGTGCTCACCCGGGACCGGCCGCCGCAGTTCGTGGCGGTGCTCGACGAGCAGATCCTGCACCGGCCGGTGGGCGGCCGGGCGGTGATGCGGGCGCAGTTGGCGCACCTGGTGGAGCTGGGCCGGCGGCCGCACATCCAGATCCACGTGGTCCCCGCCGACGTGGGCGAGTACCCGGGACTGGCCGGGCCGTTCGTGCTCGGCTGCTACGAGGACGGCACCCGGGTGGTCCATCTGGACACCCCGCTGCACGGTCAGGTCATCGACCGCCCTGAGGACGTTGCTAACCTGAACCGGCGATGGGAGGCGGTGCGCGGGGAGGCACTGTCCCGGCGTCAGTCCGCCGAGCTGATAGCGAAGGTGGCGGAGGAGCGATGGAGCTGAGCGGTGCCCGGTGGCGCAAGTCCACCCGGAGCGACAACGGTGGCAACTCCTGTGTGGAGGTGGCGGACAACCTCCCCGGGGTCGTGGCGGTGCGGGACAGCAAGGACCGGCAGGGGCCGGTGCTGACCTTCAGCCCGGCGGCCTGGCGGGGGTTCGTGGCCACCGTCGGGCCGCGCGGCCCCCGCGCGGGGAGCGCTCCGGAAAACTGAGCAGATCGATGGCGACGCCCCCGTGACGATCCGGCCGGGGGCGTCGTTGCTCTATCCGGGTACGCCACAGACGACTGCGACGATGCTGCCGCCGTTCTCCACAGGGAGGCCGGCGCAGGGGTCACTTTTATCCACAGGAGTTATCCACAGGCACCCCCCGTTTCACGTGAAACAGCGCGTAGAAGTCCCTCGGAGCCTGTGGATTACTGCGTGGAAGCGAGGGCTGACGCGCCGCGCTGTCCCCAACCGGCCTGTGGATAACTCGTCGGTAGCCGACCGGTGGCAGGGTGAATCGGGTAGGGACAGGCGCTCCCGAAAGGGCTAGGGTCAGCGTCGTGCCGCACACCCCTCCCGCTGTCCCCGAATTCACCAACTGGCCCTCGTTCCCGTTCGAGGGCAACTTCCGGGTCCGTCAGCTCGACGACCCGGTGGAGGTCGAGCCGCTCCGGAAGGGCGAGGGCTCCCGCGAGTGCACCGCCTGCACCTCCCCGGACGACGCGTACATCTGGGTGGGTGAGCGTTGGCGGGTGCGGGCCATGGACCGACCGACCGGCCTGCCGATGGTGCTCATCCTGGAGACCCGGTCCCACCTCGACCTCGGCGACCTGCCCAACCTGCTCGCCGCGGAACTCGGCGTGATGACGGTACGACTGGAACGGGCGATCCGGTCCCTGGACGGGGTCGCCCGGGTACACGTGAACCGTTGGGGTGACGGCTCCGCGCATCTGCACCTGTGGTTCCTCGCCCGGCCGTACGGGCAGCTTCAGCTACGCGGGACGTTCCTGTCGCTCTGGGACGCGATCCTGCCGCCGATCTCCGAGGAACAGTGGCGGGAGAACCTTGCCATGGTGGCTGCCTGGCTCGCCGACTTCGAGGGCCGGCCGCTGGCCGAACCGCCCCGGATCCACTGGCAGGCCCCGGCCAGCTTCACGGAGGGCGGAGAGGCGGAGCCGACCGCGGCAGCGGCCTACGGCGACGGCGATCCGGTCTCGATCACTGCGGAGGAGAAGCCCCCGGCCCGGGACGACCGGGAGGCGTAGCCGGCGCACCGGCAACGGGGCAGCAGCCGGCTCCACCCCGTGACACACTCCGGCGATGACTTTCGGGGCGCCCGCCGCCGGTGGGCTCGGAGCAGGCCGACAAGCGGCATCGGCAGGTACCTGGCAGCTCGGCGACCGCACCGTCAACCGGCTCGGGTTCGGTGCCATGCGGCTCACCGCGAACGCCGACGGCAGCCCGAGCGACCGGGACCGGGCGATCCGGGTGCTACGTCAGGCGGTCGGGTCCGGCGTCAACCACATCGACACCGCCGCCTTCTACTTCTCCCCGCTGCGCTCGGCCAACGAGCTGATCAACCGGGCGCTCGCGCCGTACCCGGACGACCTGGTGATCGCCACCAAGGTCGGGCCGGGCCGGGACCCGTCCGGGGCCTGGCTGCCGCTGGCCACCCCGGCGCAGCTACGTGGCCAGGTCGAGGAGAACCTCCGGCAGCTCGGCCGGGACCACCTCGACCTGGTGAACCTCCGGATACACGGCCGGAAGCCGATCGCCGAACTGTTCGGTGCCCTGGCCGAACTGCGCGACGCCGGGCTGATCCGTCACCTCGGCGTCTCCAACGTCCAGCCCTGGCAGCTCGCCGAGGCGCAGGCTGTCGCCCCGGTGGTCGCCGTGCAGAACCCGTACGGACTCGGCTACCGCCGCCGGTACGACCCGCTGCTGCGGACCTGTGCCGAACAGGGCATTGCCTTCGTACCGTTCTTCTCCATCGCCACCACCGGGCGGGAGGCGGGCGTGGTCGACGCCGAGCACGACGAGGTACGTGCCGTTGCCGCCGCCCACGGTGTGACAGCCGCACAGGTCAGGTTGGCGTGGGCGCTGAACCGGGGCCCCAATGTGCTCGTCATTCCGGGTACCGGCAACCCGGACCACCTGGTCGAGAACATGGCTGCCGGTGCGCTCCGGCTCTCCGACGAGGAGTTGGCCCGCCTGGAGACGATCCACCAGGCTCCCGGAGCAGAGTGACGCCCGCCGCCAGCGCTGGTCGGAGGGGCGTGCCGCCCGGCAGCGGCCGGCGCAGAGTGCTGCCCGCAGCGGCCGGAAGGGTGTGCCGTCAGGCGGTGGTGGTCGGCCGGGCGGCGGCCCGCCGGACCATCGCACCGAGCACCCGACCCAGGTCCAGCCCGGCGGCCTGCACCGCGAGCGGCAGCAGCGAGGTCTCGGTCATCCCCGGGGAGACGTTGACCTCCAGCACGTGCGGCCGACCGGCGGCGTCCACGATCAGATCCACCCGGGACAGGTCACGCAGCCCCAGTGCGGTGTGCGCGGCCAGCGCCACCCGGGCCACCTCCGCCGCCACCTCCGGAGCGAGCCGGGCCGGGGAGTGCCAGGTGGTCAGACCGGCCGTGTAACGGGCGGCGTAGTCGTAGACGCCGTTGCGGGGCACGATCTCCACCGCCGGCAGCGCCTGCGGACCCTCACCCAGGTCCACCACGGAGACGGCCACGTCCATGCCGGAGACGTACCGCTCCACCAGCGCCGTCGAACCGTACGCGAAGCAGCCCACCATGGCCGCCGGCAGCGCGGAGGCCTCCCGGACCACCGCCGCCCCCAGGCCGGATCCGCCCTGCGCCGGCTTCACCATCAGCGGCAGGCCGAGCCGGTCGACGATCCGGTCCAGCACCGCCACCGCGCCCAGCTCGGAGAACCGGTCGTGCGGCAGGGCCACCCAGTCCGGGGTGGGGATGCCGACCTCGCGCAGCACCGCCTTCGCGGACGGCTTGTCCCAGGCCACCCGGGCGGCCCGGGCGTCACAGCCGACGTACGGCACCCCGCACAGGTCGAGTACGCCGCGCAGCGAGCCGTCCTCCCCGGTCGCGCCGTGCAGCGCGATCACCGCGGCGTCCGGCGGATCGGCCTGGACCGCCGGGAGCAGGGTCACGTCGGCGTCCCGGATCTCCGCCTCGATGCCGACCGACCGTAGCGCGTCGAGCACCCGACGGCCGGACCGCAGCGACACGTCGCGCTCGTACGAGAGCCCGCCGGCCAGGACGAGAACGCGGGGATCGGAGTGCCCGGCAGTGCCGGCAGCGGACGTACCCATGCGGGAGATCATGCCAAGTCGGGACCGGGCACATCCGCGGCGGCCTGCCCACGGCGGCGCCCGGCGGCCTGCCCCGCGACGGGGCCGAAGACCCGACGCATGGCGATCTCCTGCTCCATCACCCCGGCCAACCGGCGCACACCCTCCCGGATCCGCTCCGGGGGCGGGAACGAGAAGTTGAGCCGGATGTTCCCGGCGCCCGAGCCGTTGGCGTAGAAACCCGTCCCCGGCACGTACGCCACCCGGGCGGCGATCGCCCTCGGCATCATCGCCTTGGAGTCCAGCCCGTCCGGCAGGGTCGCCCAGACGAAGAGCCCACCGTCCGGCTCGGTCCAGGTGGTGCCCTCCGGCATCAGGTCGCCCAGCGCGTCCAGCATCGCGTCCCGGCGTTCCCGGTACACCTCCCGGTACACCTTGAGCTGCTCCCGCCACGGCATCGTGCTCAGGTAGGTGGTCACCGCCGCCTGGGCGTACGCGCTCGGGCAGAGGATCTGCGCCTCGCTGGCGATCACCAGCTTGTCGCGTACCGCGTGCGGCGCGAGGATCCAGCCGACCCGCAGGCCGGGTGCGAACGTCTTGGAGAAGGTGCTGAGGTAGAAGACCCCGTCCCGGCGGCGGGCCCGCAGCGGGGCCGGGGCGTCCCCGGCGAAACCGAGCTGACCGTACGGGTCGTCCTCGACCACCAGCAGCCCGGCCCGCTCGCAGATGTCCAGCACCCGTTCCCGCCGCTCCTCGGTCAGGGTCACCCCGGTCGGGTTCTGGTAGGTGGGGATCGTGTAGAGGAACTTCACCCGCCGGCCGGCCCGCGCGGCGTCCGCGATGGCCGCCTCCAGCGCCTCCGGGATCAGCCCTTCGGCGTCCATCGGTACGTGCACGACCTGCGCCTGGGCGGCCTGGAGCACACCGAGCGCGCCGACGTAGGTCGGCCCCTCGGCGAACACCACGTCACCGGGATCCAGGAAGAGCCGGGCGACCAGGTCGAGCGCCTGCTGCCCACCGACGGTCACCACCACGTCCTCCGGCGAGGCGCCGCAGCCGACGTCGATGCCGGAGAGCGACATCACCTCGCAGATCCGCTCGCGCAGCTCCAGGGTGCCCTGGCCGATGCCGTACTGGAGGGTGGTGTGGCCGTGGTCGGCGGCGAGCCGCCCGAGCATCTCACCGACCGCGTCGAGCGGGAGCGCGGCGATGTACGGTGCGCCACCGGCGAGTGAGACCACCTCCGGCCGGCTCGCCACCGCGAAGAGTGCCCGGATCTCCGAGGCGGTCATCCCGCGCACCCGGCGGGCGTACCGGTCGGTGTAGTCGTCGAGCGTCGTGCCGGTCATGACATCACCTCGATCGCGTGTCCGTTGGTCGATCGTAGTCCGCCCAGGCCACGGCGTGTCGAGGTATGTGAGCCGGGTCCACATGGCGGGCAGCCGACCGGCCGGATCGGGCGTACTCCTCCCGTCGTGTCGCGGGGCGGCGTACGATCGCACGTCGGGGGTATACGGGCGGCGGCGAAGTCCCGGGGGTGTCCGCACCGCCACTGCACACATTCACGGTGCCCGGCACCGTCGAGCCTATCTGTGGGGATGCGCCATGTCGCGACGTCTGGTCAGCCTGACCCTCGACACCCTGGAGGACCTGCCGCGTCCCTGCCGCAGCTGCGTCTACTGGGAACTCGACCCGGTCTCTGCAGAACGGGCCTGCGCAGCCGGCGACCCGGGGCTGGAGAAGGAGGCCTGGGTGTCCCAGACGCTCCTGGAGTGGGGTTCCTGCGGCAAGCTCGTGTACGTCGACGGGATGCCCGCCGGGTTCGTCATGTTCGCGCCGCCGGCCTACGTACCCCGCTCGATGGCCTTTCCCACCTCGCCGGTCTCCGCCGATGCCGCCCTGCTGATGACCGCACACGTGGTCGCCGCGTTCGCCGGTGGTGGACTGGGCCGGATGCTGGTCCAGGGGGTCGCCCGGGATCTCACCAAGCGTGGCATCAAGGCGATCGAGGCGTTCGGGGACGCGAAGTTCGGGGACGCCGACGAGCCTGGCGGCGGTGGTTGCGTCGCCCCGGCCGACTTCTTCCTCTCCGTCGGGTTCAAGACCGTCCGTCCGCATCCCCGGTACCCCCGGCTGCGCCTGGAACTGCGGACCGCACTGTCCTGGAAGTCCGACGTCGAGTACGCGTTGGAGAAGCTGCTCGGCTCGATGAGCCCGGAGACGCTGCTCCGCCCGGTACGCCCCGCCACCAGCTCGGTGTCCGGTAGCTGACTGCCCGGTCCGGTCAGGCCCGGACGGTGGTCGCCACCCGGGCCGCCGCTGCGGCACGCAGTTCGCTCACGTTGATCGACCCGGTCGGCACGTCCCGCTCGACGGGGAAGTACATCCGCTGCACCGCGGCGACGATCGCGTCCACCACCCGGTCCCGGAACCGTGGATCGACCAGCCGGGCCAGATCGGTCGGCGAGGTGAGGTAGCCGACCTCCACCCGGACCGCCGGCATCCGGGTCAACCGGAGCAGTTCCCAGCTCTTGGCATGGGTACGGCAGTCCCGCAGGCCGGTCCGGGCGACGATCTCCCGCTGCACCAGGCCGGCCAGCCGCTCCCCGGTGGCCGAGGTGACGCCGTTGTCCGTGCCGTAGTGGTAGGTGGCCACCCCCTCGGCTTCCGGATTGACGTGACAGTCGACGTGCAGGGAGATGAAGACGTCCGCACCCAACGTGTTGGCCAGTTCCGCGCGCGCCACGTCCGGCAGCGGCGCGGCGGGCGCCGGACCACGGGTGAGCTGCACCCGCACTCCGGCAGCGGCCAACCGCCCCTCCAACCGGCTGGCCAGATCGTGCACCAGGTCGGCCTCACTCCAGCAGAGCGGCCCGTCGGGTACGACCACACCCGGGTCGGCTCCGCCGTGCCCCGGATCGATCACCACGGTCCGGCCGACCAGGGTGGGACCGGCCTGCCGGATCGCGTCCGACTCGCGTAGCCACTGGGGGCGTCCCCCGACCACCTTGCGTCCCAGCCGGCGCAGCGCGTTCATGGTGTGCGGTCCGCACGACCCGTCGGGGACCAGCCCCATCTCCCGCTGGAACTGCGCCACCGCACGGGCGGTCCGTACCCCGTAGACCGCGTCGGCCCGGCCGACGTCGTACCCCATCTCCAGCAGCCGTTCCTGGAGGGTCCGTACGTCCTCGCCGGCCAGCGGTTCCGGTACCGCGTGGTAGAGGGTACGGGCGCCGAGCCGCCAGCGGGCCGCGTCCAGGGCCCGCCACGTCTCCGGTCCCACCCGACCGTCGACGCTCAGGCCCCGGCTCTGCTGGAAGGCGCGTACCGCGCGTTCGGTGTCCGCGTTGAACTCGTCCGCCCCCACGGCCGGGGCGAGCAGGTCGAGCCGGGCCAGGATGCTGCGGATCTCGCGTACCGCAGGCCCCCGGTCGCCAGGACGGATCGGACGCATGGCGGACCCCCTCTGCGTGGAAAGCCGGCCGACCGGGCCTCGTGCCGCCCGGCCGGAACCCGGTCCAGCTGTCATCCCCACTGCGTGACGTACTGGAGCGTACCGGGGTAATTCCGGCCCTGGCCCCGTTAGCACGGTATGCGCTGGCGGGGTGACGTGGGGCCCGACCGCAGAAAGCGCCCGGCTGTAACGTCGCCAGGAGCGGTGGGGCGGCCCTCGCATCGCCAGGAGCATCTTGCCCGGCGGTCGCGTCGCACGAAGCAGTGCGCCCGCAGTCGGGGAGACTGCGGGCGCATCGGTGGTCCGGGGGGAGCCGGAACCGGTCAGGGTTGGGCCTGGGTCAGAGCGCGGCCTCGATCAGGCGGACCAGCTCGCCCTTGGGCTTGGCGCCCGCGATCGACTGCACCGGCTCGCCGTTCTTGAAGATGGTGAGGGTCGGCACCGACATCACCCGGTACGCGCGGGCAGTTTCCGGGTTCTCGTCGATGTTGAGCTTCACGATGCTGATCTGGTCGCCCATCTCACCGGCGATCTCCTCCAGCAGCGGGGCCACCTTGCGGCACGGACCGCACCACTCCGCCCAGAAGTCGACCAGTACCGGCTTGTCGGACTTGAGGACGTCACTGGCGAAGTTCGCGTCGGTGACCGCCTTTGTTGCTCCCACGGGTAACCCTCCTCGGGGGTTGGTCAGGACTCTCAGACTTCCAGGGTGGCGATGAACCGCTCGGCGTCCAGGGCGGCGGCGCAGCCCGTACCCGCAGCGGTGATCGCCTGACGGTAGGTGTGGTCCACGACGTCACCGGCGGCGAACACGCCGGGCACGCTGGTGCGGGTGCTCGGCGACTGGACCTTCACGTAGCCCTCGTCGTCCAGCTCGACCTGGTCCCGGAAGAGTTCGCTGCGCGGGTCGTGGCCGATCGCCACGAAGACACCGGTCACGTCGAGCACCTTCGACTCGCCGCTGTGCACGTTCCGCACCCGTACGCCGGACACCTTGCCGTCGTCGCCGAGGATCTCCTCGACCACGGTGTTCCACTCGACCTTGATCTTCTCGTTGCCCAGCGCCCGGTCCGCCATGATCTTGCTGGCCCGGAACGAGTCGCGGCGGTGGATGATGGTCACCGACTCGGCGAACCGGGTCAGGAAGGTGGCCTCCTCCATCGCCGAGTCACCGCCGCCGACCACCACGATGTGCTGGTTCCGGAAGAAGAAACCGTCACAGGTGGCGCAGGACGAGACGCCGTGGCCGAGGTACTCCTGCTCACCAGGGACGCCCAGCGGACGCCACGCCGAACCGGTGCTGAGGATGACCGCCCGACCCCGGTACGCCGTGTCACCCACCCAGACGGTGCTGGCCGCACCACTGCCCGGGGTCCCCGTGTCGACCAGCTCGACCCGGGTCACGTCGTCGGTGATGAACTCGGCACCGAACCGCTCCGCCTGCTTGCGCATGGCGTCCATCAGTTCCGGTCCGAGGATGCCGTCGGCGAAGCCGGGGAAGTTCTCCACCTCGGTGGTGGTCATCAACGCGCCGCCGGACTGAACACCCTCGATGACCAGGGGCTTGAGGTTGGCGCGCGCGGCGTAGACCGCCGCCGTGTAACCGGCCGGCCCGGAGCCGATGATGATCAGGTTGCGGACCTCGTCCACTGCCGTCTCCCGATTGTGTAATTCCGTCACCGGCGCGCGCACCGATGCCGGTCCGAGGCCGGCACCAGTTGGCACCGACGACTGAACTGCAAAACGTCATGGTACGAAGCGGGGATTCCCGAGTCGGTCATCCGGTGGGTCACGTCACGCGGACGGCCAAACAACCGGTGACCGTGGAATCACCCTACCCGGCTACGGAAGCGGGTGTCGGCGCCGGATCCGGGTACCCCGCACTCGGGCCCGGCCACCCAGACCCAGCGTTCCCCGGGACCGTCGGTGAGCTGTACCACCAGGGCGGGCTCGCCGTTGAAGGAGGCGTAGTCGACGAAGGTCACCGTGACGGCCGCCTGCCCGTGCTCCCCGGCGATCTCGTCCAGGCAACGACCCAGGGCGGCCGGGCCGGCGAGCCGGGCCAGCCCGACCGGATACCTGGTCCGTCCGTCGACGGAGTCCGGGCTGTTCGCCACGGACGGGCCAGCACCGGTGGACGGGCCGGCCCCCTTGGACGGACCCGGACCCGCCACCGGCCCGTCCGTCCCGGGCCGGATCGCGGTGAGACTCTGCGGGGTGTAGTCGGTGCCGGAAGCCAGCGGCTGCGCGGCAGCCGGGGCGAGCATCGCGCGCGGCTCACCGGCGGCATGGGGCCGGGGTGCCCCCGCCGCCTCGGGGTCCTGTTCGCGGGCGCCACCGACCGAGGAGTCGGCGGTGGTCAGGCCGACGTCGCCGCCGAGCAGTTGACCGAGCCCGAGGCCACCCAGACCGAGGACCGCGGTGACCACCGCGACCGGCCCGACCAGCCGGGACCAGCGCCGTCGGGGCCGTCCGGCGGGGGTGGCCTGCGCCGGGCGGGCCGGGCCGCCGGTGGCCTGGGCCGGCACCCGGGACGGCCGGGGTGCCCCGGTGCCCGGTGACCTGCGTTCGGAGGTCGGGGGCCCGGCCGTGGCGAGCACGGCGGTCAACCGGTCCACCACCTCGGCGGGCATCGGCTCGGCCTGCGCACCCAGCCCGGCCAGATCGGCGTGGACCCCACCCACAGCCGGCGCCAGCAGGTCGTACGCCGCCGCCCAGGCCGGGTCGTCGCGGACCAGCCGGGCCACGGCCGCCTCCTGGGGGGTACCGTCCAGCGCCCCGCCGACATAGTCGGCGAGCAGGTCGAAGTCGACCTCCCCGAACGGGCCGGCGGTCACGGTTGCTCCTCGGTGGTGTCGTGCCGGTACGGATCGTCGCCGGGCTGCCCCGACGCTGATCCGACGCCGTCCGAGCCGGGCCGGTTCCCCCTGGTGACCTGCGGCACCCCGGACCGGCTGCCGGACGCGTCCGACCCGCTGGTGCCGGCTGACCCGGCGGTGCCGGCCGTTCCCTCCGGCAGGCCCCGGAGGTGCCCCAGCCGCAGGGCGAGTCGGGCCCGACCCCGGGCGCACCGGCTCTTGACCGTGCCCTCGGCCACGTCGAGGATCCGGGCGGCGTCGGCCACCGGGTACCCCTGCACGTCCACCAGGATCAGCGCGGCCCGCTGCTCCACCGGCAACTCGGCGAGGGCCTGTCGGACGACCAGGGCGGTGTCGTGGTCCGGCGCGGGTGCCGCCGGCTCGGTGCCTCCGGTCCACGGACCCTGGTCATCCGGGCGTCGACCGTCCGGCAACGGTACCGTCGGGTGTGCCTGGCGACGCCGGATCCGGTCCAGGCAGGCGTTCACCACGATCCGGTGCAACCAGGTGGTCACCGCCGACTCGCCCCGGAAGCGGGCGGCTCCCCGGTGTGCGGAGAGCAGGGCGTCCTGGAGCGCGTCGGCCGCGTCCTCGCGGTCGGAGATGGTGCGGACGGCCACCGCCCAGAGCCGGTCCCGGTGCCGGTGGAAGAGTTCCGCGAAGGCGTCCCGGTCACCGGCAACGTGGGCGTGCAGCAGTTCGGCGTCGGTCCGCGTAGTGCCCGGGGGACCGACGGGCGCCGGAGTCGCACCGGTGGTGGTACCCGGGGCGGCACCGTCGACCCGCTCCGGCGGGCCCGCTGCTGCGGTACCCGCCGGATTGACTGCCAGATCCTCGCGACGCCCGGTCACGGCCGGACCCCCGCAGCGCGGCGGCCGGTACCCGGGCGACGTCCGTTCACTGCCCCTGGACCGTGATCTCCTGGACCCCGATCTTGTACTTGCCCGAGTCGACGGCGGGCAGCTCGGTGATCCACAGCAGCAGGTACTGGTACTTCTGGTCGACCTGGAAGGCGTCGAAGACGATCGTGGTGCCGGCCTTCTCGTACGGCTCACCGATCGGGTTCTTGCTGAACTCGGCGAAGAGCTGTTTGTCGCCGGCCGACGTGGCCGGCGGGTTGATGCTGCCGGCCAGGAGTTGCGCCGAGGCACCGGAGGTGTTGAGCGCGACCGTGACCGACTTGACCGTCCTCGGCTCCTTGAGGTCGATCAGGATCCCCATGCCGCGTTTCAGGTTGCCGAAGTTGGCCCGGGTGTAGCCGTCGGTGTACCAGCCCTCGTCGGTGTTGCCGTCGACGACCTTCTCGATACCCCCGAACTCGTCCCGCTTCTTACCGTCCGGGTCGATCACCCGGACCTGGTCCGGGCCGATCTCGATCTTCTTCACCGCGCCTGCGGGCGGTGCGGCGGCCCCGGTCGGTGACGAGGTGACACCGGGCTGGGCGGCCGGAACCTGCTGCTTGTCGTCGTCACCACCGCGCAGCACGCTGATCCCGATCAACAGACCGACCAGCGCGACGGTGAGCAGCCCGGCGATGCCGATGGCGACCTTCCGGCCACCGACGGCCGGGACCAGCGGGGAACCTTCGTCGTCCGGGGCGGCGGCGAACCGGAGCGGCCCGGTGTTGTCGAGATACTGCTCCTCGGCCGGCACGTCGAGCCGGCCCAACTCGGCGGCGAGCACGTCGGACGACGGCAGCGGGAGCTGACCGTCGAGCAGGTCCATGGTCAGGTCGTCCAGGTAGGCCGGCACACCCGCCCGGACCTGCCGGGGTGCGGCGATCGCCCCACCGGCGTCGCGGACCGCGTCGGAGAGGGCGGCCCGTCCCTGCCCGGCGGTCGCCCCCAGCATCGGGGCCTCGGCGTGTGGCCAGTGCCCGGTCAGCGCGAAGTAGAGCACGCCACCGACGGCCCGGATGTCGGTCTCGGGGGTGTCCGCGCCGTCCGAGCGGGCGTCCGCGAGGACCACCCGGCCCTCGTCGCTGATCATGACGGTCCCGGGGTGCACGTTCCCGTGCACCATGCCGGTGGCGTGGACGGCGGCGAGCGCCCCGGCCACCGCGTGTCCGACCGCCGTGGCACGGGCCGGGTCGAGCGCGCCCTCTGCGGCCACCACCTCGCGCAGCGACCGACCGTCGATCCACTCCCGGACCACGTAGGCCCGCTCGCTCTCGTCGATGGCGTCGTAGACGCCGACCAGGTTCGGGTGGATCACCCGGCTGGCGGCGACGGCTGCCTGCAACATCTCGGTGGCCGAGTCGCCACCCGGGTAGCGCAGCACCACCGCCACCGGACGGCGGAGTACGACGTCGACCCCCCGCCAGACCTGGCGGCCGGCGCTGTCGTCGTTGATGTGCTCAGCCAGCTCGTACCGTTCGGCGAGGATCTCACCCACCGTGGGAGCACCGAAGGTCATGACCGGCGGAGCGCTTTCTTCCGCCTGCTGACCTTCGCCGACCTGGGTCACCAGTCCTCCCTCGGTGATCGTGTCAATCGATGGAGCCGCGCTGCTGTGCATTGGCTTCCCGCTCTGCCGTCGAAGGAACCGGCCCCTGGATGCCGACCCACAGCGTAAGCGCTCGTTGGATCCGTCGAGAGCGACCTTACCCGGGTGGGACGAATCCCCGACATGTCATCTTGCTGCCTGACCCGGACCCGCTGCCAGAGGTGCGTCACGCTCCGGATGCGTCTGGTGTCAGCCGTGTCGCCGGTCGGGGCGCTAGCCAATCTAGAGGTTGGAATCAAGTAACTGTCGGAGGACCCGCCCCCGGGTCGGTGTGATCCGGGGTGACAGGTGCCGGTCGTTTCGTCTCCGGCGCGCGGTTTCCCCCCGGCGGGCGGATCATGCCTGCGTCACCGACCCGGTTATCCACAGGTGGAAACCCTGCCGAGCAGCGGAATCGACGAGTTTTCCACAGGTCGATCCCCAGGGTGCCGGAGTCGTCGCCGATGGTCATCGCCGCAGGTCGGGCGGTGTGGCCGAGGAACTCCGGGTGCGCTTCCAGGGCAGATGTCGGGCACGGGCTTCCGGATGGCCGGCGCAGCCGGCAGGGGGGCTTCCGTCAGGAACAAACGACGCGACCGGCCGGCGGTTACCACCGGACCACGATCCCGGTCAGTGGCCGCCCGGCCGACGGTCCCGGTCAGCGTCCGAGCTTGCGCCGGACCATCCCGACCACCTCGGTGATCTCCCTGATCCGGAGCAGCATCGCCAGCCCCAGATAGGTGCCGCCGATCGTCGCCCCGCCAACCATCAGCCGGAGGAACGCCTCGAGCCGGCCCGGGGTGGCGTCACCGGGGAGCAGGTTCACCACCAGCAGGCCGACCAGGGCGGCGCCGAACGACGCCAGGAGCACCTTGCCCATGGTCGCCATGATCTGGCCGAGGCCGATCCGGCCCACCCGACCGCGCAGCAGCCAGGCGGAGAGGACAGCGGCGGCGACGTACGAGACCGCGTTGCCGATCATCATGCCGGAGGCGGCGAAGGTCGCGGAGAAGGCCGCGAAGAGACCGATCTGTACCAGCACCCGCAGCCCGACCACCGGAATGTTGATCAGCGCCGGGGTCCGGGTGTCCGGTAGCGCGTAGAAGGCGAACGTGAAGAGCTGGCTGATCGCGAAGGGCACCAGACCGATCGCGGCGGCCAGCAGCACCAGCGAGGTGGACATCGCGTTCTCGTGGGTGAACGCGCCGTACTTGAACAGCGCCACCGAGAGCGGGCCGGCGAGGACCGCGTAGCAGACCGCGATCGGGGCGAGCACCGCCGTGACCATCCGGGTACCCCGGGACAGGTCGGCGGCGACGTCGGCGTACCGGCCGTCGGCGGCTGCGGCGCTCATCCGGGGCATCAGCGCCGTGATGATCGACACCGCGATGATGCCGTGCGCCATCATCAGCAGCAGGAAGACGTTGTTGTAGATCAGTGGGCCGGCGGCGCTCTCCTCCCCGGCCCGGTTCAGCAGGTTGAACAGCACGATCAGGCCGAGCTGGCTGACCGCGACGTAGCAGAACATCCAGCCGCCGAGCCGGGCCAGCTCGGCCAGGCCGAGCTGACCGAAGTCGAAGCGGAGCCGCCACCGGAACCCGACCTTGCGCAGCGCCGGCAGCAGACCGGCGGCCTGGAT
This sequence comes from Micromonospora echinofusca, assembly GCF_017614955.1. Lineage (GTDB taxonomy): Bacteria > Actinomycetota > Actinomycetes > Mycobacteriales > Micromonosporaceae > Micromonospora > Micromonospora echinofusca_A. The sequence goes on along the minus strand of NZ_WVUH01000002.1, from coordinate 20,311 downwards.
CGCCACCCCGAGCAGCGTGCCGCCACCGATCAGCAGGATCCGGCCGGTGGTCATCTCCTCCGGCGGGACGATCTCCGCGCCGAAGATCGCGATGTAGAGCCCGGCGGTGCCGATCACCACCAGGTTGTTCAGGATCGGCGCCCACATCGGGGCGGCGAAGTGCCCCCGGGTGTTGAGGACCGCGCTGACCAGCGCGCTGAGGCCGGTGAAGAAGATCATCGGCAGCATCAGGTAGGAGAGCTTGGTGACCAGGCCCTGGTACGCGGCGCTGGAGTCGTCACTGGCGTACAGCCAGGTCAGCGGTACGGCGGCGGCCACCGCGAGCAGGGCGGCGGCGGCGAGGGTGAGCACCGCCAGGGTCAGCAGCCGCTGGGTGTACGCCTGGCCCCGGTCCGGGTCGGTCTTGCGGCGGCGGACCAGCACCGGGATCAGCACGCTGGTCAGCACCCCGCCGAGCAGGAACTCGTAGACCATCCCCGGCAGGATCTGGGCGGTGGTGTACGCGTCACCGACCAGCAGACCACCCAGGGCGGCGGTGAGCATCAACGTACGCAGGAACCCCGTACCCCGGCTGACCAGGCTGCCGATCGCCATCACCGCGCTGTTCGCGGCGGCACTGCCCTCCGCGACCTGCTCCTGCGGCGGCGCCGTCGACTCCATCGCCGGCTGGTTGAGCGGCTCCGCCGCGATGAAGGCGCCGTCCGTCGGGTACCCGGCACCGGCCTCCGGCTGCGCGTGCCGTGACCCGGCGGGCGGCTGCGCGTGCGGTGGCCCGGCGGAGATGTAGGTCGCCCCGTCCCGGGGCGGTTCGCCGCCGCCCTGCGCGGCGTTCGCGCTGCGGTACAGGCCGCCGCCCATCGAGCCTCCCAAGGGGTACCTGCGGGCCGGATCCCGGCCCACACATCTGGAGACCATAGTCAACCTCCGCCCACCTGCCCGCCGGCCCGGGTCCCGGGGTGGCCAGATAGTCTGGCGTTCCCATGTCCGAAGCCTCCACGCCCAGCGCCGCCGACAGTTCGCCGTCGTCGAGCCACCGCGAACTCACCGCCGCGCAGCGCAACGCCGTCGCCGAACTGCTCCGCGTCTCACCGGTCGCCGACGAACTGGGCCGCCGGTTCGCCCGCGCCGGCCACGAACTGCACCTGGTGGGCGGTTCGGTACGCGACGCCCTGCTCGGCCGCCTCGGCGACGACCTCGACTTCTGCACCGACGCCCACCCCGACCAGACCCTGCGGATCATCAAGGGCTGGGCCGAGTCGATCTGGGAGACCGGCCGGGAGTTCGGCACGATCGGGGCCCAGCGCGACGGGCTCCGGCTGGAGATCACCACCTTCCGTGCCGAGGCGTACGACCAGGTCAGCCGCAACCCCGTCGTCGAGTACGGCACCAACCTGGCGGACGACCTGAAGCGCCGCGACTTCACCGTCAACGCGATGGCGGTCAGCCTTCCCGACCACCGGTTCACCGACCCGTACGGCGGTCTCGCCGACCTGGCCGCCCGGTTGATCCGTACCCCCGGCACGCCCCGGGAGTCCTTCGGTGACGACCCGCTCCGGATGCTCCGCGCAGCCCGGTTCGCCGCCCAGCTCCGGTTCGCGGTGCACCCGGACGTCCGGGAGGCCATGGAGAAGATGGCCACCGATCTGGACCGGATCACCGCCGAACGGATCCGTGACGAGTTCACCAAGCTGCTCTGCGGCGCAGACCCGATCACCGGACTGCGGCTGCTGGTCGACACCGGGCTCGCCGACCGGTTCCTGCCCGAACTCTCCGGGCTCAAGCTGGAGATCGACGAGCACGCCCAGCACAAGGACGTCTACGAACACACCCTCACCGTGGTCAGCAACGCGGTGTCGCTGGAGGAGGACGGCCCCGACTTCGTCCTCCGGATGTCCGCACTCATGCACGACGTGGGCAAACCGGCGACGAAGGCGGTCGGCCCGGACGGCCGGGTCAGCTTCCACCACCACGAGGTGGTCGGTGCCCGGCTGACCAAACAGCGGATGAAGGCGATGCGCTACCCGAAGGACGTCACCGCGCAGGTGGTCGGGCTGGTCGGGTTGCACCTGCGGTTCTACGGGTACGGCCGGGGCGAGTGGACCGACTCGGCGGTCCGGCGCTACGTCACCGACGCCGGTGACCTGCTGCCCCGGCTGCACAAACTGACCCGCTCGGACTGCACCACCCGCAACCGGCGCAAGGCCGCCGCCCTCGCCGCCGACTACGACGCGCTGGAGCAGCGGATCGCCCGGATCGCCGCCGAGGAGGACCTGGCCCGGGTCCGTCCGGACCTGGACGGCAACGCCATCATGGAACTGCTCGGCGTACCGCCCGGTCCGATCGTCGGCCGGGCCTGGAAGCACCTCAAGGACGTACGCCTGGAGCGTGGCCCGCTGGACCGGGACGAGGCGGAGGCCGAGCTGCTGCGCTGGGCCCGCGCCGAGGGCCTGGTCGACTGACCTGCGGACGCGAAGCGCCGTCCGGCCCGGAGCGGGAAGAGCCCGCTGAACGGGGAAGCGCCGCCCCCGAGGTCGGGGACGGCGCTTCCGTGGTACCGGACTAGCTGCCGATGCCGGCGGTCGGCTTGCCGTTACCGCTGTCGGTGACGGCAGCCGTCGCGCCGCCCAACCGGGCCAGCAGGGCGGGCAGGTCGATCCCGGTCAGGTCGGTACCGAGCTGGAGCCCCTGCGCGACGTTGCTCGCCACCGACTTGGTCAGCGACGACGCGCCGTCGGTGGAGATGACGGTCATCTTGTCGATCGCGCTCATCGGCGCGCTCGCCGCCTCGACCACCTGCGGCAGCACCTTCACCAGCAGGTCGAGCACCGCCGCCTCGCCGTACGCGGCGAACGCCTCGGCCTTGCGGGCCATCGCCTCCGCCTCGGCCTGCCCCCGGGCCAGGATCGCGGCGGCCTCCGCCTGACCCTCCCGCTCGACCGCATCCGCGATCGCGGTACGCCGACGCTGCTCGGCCTCACCCTCCTTGGCGCCCTCGATCGCGTTCGCCTCGGCCAGCGCCGCCCGGCGGGCCCGCTCGCCCTCACCGGTGAGCCGGGCCTGCTCGGCGGCGGCCTGTGCGGCGGCGATGGTGGCCTGCCGCTGCGCGTCGGCGTTCAGCACCGCCGCGTTGCGGGCCGCCTCGGCCTCCTGCTCGACCTTGTACCGGGCCGCGTCGGCCGGCTTGCGCACCTCGGTGTCCAGCTGGCGCTGCTTGAGCTCGGCGTTGCGCTCGGCCACCTTCTGCTGCTCGGAGAGGATGGCCTGGTCCCGTTCGGCCTGGGCGAGCGGCCCGGCCGCCGCCGACTTGGCCTTGGCGGCATCGATCTCGGCCTGGATGTCGGCCTGCTTGAGCGCGAGGTTCCGGTTGGCCTCGGCGATCTTCTCCTCGGCGAGCAGTCGTTCCTGTTCGGCGGCCTGCCGGGCGCGGGCCTCGGCGATCGCCGCGTCCTTGAGGACCCGGGCCGCCTCGGGCCGGCCGAGGTCTTGGAGGTAGGACCCCTCGGCGAAGATGTCCTGGAGCTGGAAGGTGTCCAGCACCAGACCCTGGTTGGTCATCGAGTGCTCGGCCTCCTCGGCGACCGCGCTGGCGAAGGCCGCCCGGTCCCGGATGATCTCCTCGATGGTCAGCCGGCCGACGATCGACCGCAGCGCACCGGCCAGCACCTCCCGGGTGAACTCGTCGATCTCGGCCTGCTGGTGCAGGAACCGCTGGGCGGCGGCCCGGATCGCGTCCTCGGTACCGCCGACCTTGACGATCGCGACGCCCTGGAGCTTCGCCCGGATGCCCTGCTTGCTCACCGCACCCTGGATCTCCACGTGGATCCGGCGGCTGGACAGGTCGAGGGTCTGGAGTTTCTGCACGACCGGCAGGACGAAGACGGAGGCACCGAGGACGACCTTCTGGCCGGACATGTCGGTGGAACGGACGCCCTCGGCGGTCTGCGTGGTACGCCCCTTGCGCCCGGTGACGATGAACGCCTCGTTCGGCCCGGCCACCTTGATCCGGGAGAGCACGAACATGACGAGAACGATGAGGAGGAGTACCGCGCCGCCGATGGCGATGAGCAGTGGCATGTGACCCTGTTTCCGGTTCTGTCGTAGGAATTCAGTACGTCTCGACGTGCACGCTGGTCTCGCTGAGCGACTCGACCACGAAGACCTGCGCCCCGGTCGGGACGGGCCGGTCGGCGCGGGCGTTGAGCTTCACCGGCTGACCGGCGACGCGTACCCGCACCTCGCCGTAGCCGTTCGCGGGGATCGGGGTGACCACCACGCCCAGCGCGCCGACCAGGTCGTTACGGGTGGGCGTGGCGTCGGTACGCATGTCCCGGGCGGCCCGGCTCAGCTTCGCGGCGAGCCAGGCGGTCGGTACGGCGGCGAGCAGCCCGAGGCCGACCGCACCGGCGATCTCGGCCGGGCTGTCCCCGCCGAGCAGTTCGTTGGCGATCGCCGCCCCGAAGCCCAGTGCACCGGTGAACCCGGCGGCCACCTCCAGCGGCACCGGGCCGTCCACGTTGGGGTTGGCGAGGTGCAGCAGCTCGGCACCGAGCAGGGCGAGGGTCAGCACCACCACCCCGACCCCGCCGATGATGAGAAAGACCAGCGTCGCCGTCGCCATGGCCCGCACGGTAGCCACCGTCGGCAACTCCGGCTCCGTGCACGCCAAGATCGCGCTACATCATGAAAGTAGGGCCCTTGTGGTCGACGTCAGGCCCCTGGCCCGGTGGCTCGACCTGGTGGAGGCGGTCGTGCTGATCGACGCGATGCTCGCCCGCCGGGTCACCACTCGCGACGTGCTGCGGGAGTACGCGCCGGGCCGGGCCGGTCAGCGGGGCTGGCGACTTCTGCCGCGTGCGGTGCACCTCGCCGATGCCGGCGCCGAGTCGCCGCAGGAGTCCCGGTGCGGGTACGGCTGGTGCAGGCGGGGTGAACCGCTTCCGCCGGATGCCGGCCGCTGTCGACGGACAGGCCGGCCCCTGTCGGCGGGGAAGCCGTCAGGAGAGGCCGGACGCGGCTGGGGAAGAATGGGGCGATGCGTTGGACCGTGGTCGACTCCCCGATCGGCGAACTCTCCGTGGCAGTCGACGACGTCGGAGTGTGCGGGGTGCACTTCGGGCCGGTCGAGGCGGCCGTCGAGGCGGCCGACGCCGTTCACGACCCCCGGTTGGCGGCGGTCACCGCCGAGTTGCGGGCCTACTTCGCCGGTGAGTCGACCGGGTTCACCGTGCCGTTGTCGGTGCGCCGGGGGTCGGAATTCGAGCGGGCCGTCTGGCGGCAGATGACCCTCATCCCGTACGGCGAGACCCGCACCTACGGTGACGTGGCGAAGGCGGTCGGCGACCCCGGGGCGGCCCGGGCGGTCGGGGTGGCCTGCAACCGCAATCCGATCCCGGTGATCGTGCCGTGCCACCGGATCGTCGGGGCCGGTGGGAAACTGGTCGGCTTCGGTGGCGGGCTGCCCCGCAAGGTGCAGTTGCTGGAGTTGGAGGCCCGGGTCGCCCTGCAACGTGCCTGGAGCTGAGCTGCCGTCGTACCCGGGAAGACGACGAACCGACGCGAAGGGCCGGGTCCGCGCGGACCCGGCCCTCGACGGAGGTTGTCGACCCGCGTCAGCGGTCGATGTCACCCTTGATGAACTCCTCCACGGCCTGGTGGGCGTCGTGGTCGGCGTACTGCACCGGGGGGGACTTCATGAAGTAGGACGAGGCGGAGAGGATCGGGCCGGCGATCTTCCGGTCCAGCGCGATCTTCGCGGCCCGGACGGCGTCGATGATGACACCGGCCGAGTTCGGCGAGTCCCAGACCTCCAGCTTCAGCTCCGCGTTCAGCGGGGTGTCACCGAAGGAACGACCCTCCAGGCGGATGTACGCCCACTTGCGGTCGTCGAGCCACGGCACGTGGTCCGACGGGCCGATGTGCACGTCGCTCTTGGCCATCTCGTGCGGTACCTGGGAGGTGACCGACTGGGTCTTCGAGATCTTCTTCGAGACCAGCCGGTTGCGCTCCAGCATGTTCATGAAGTCCATGTTGCCGCCGAAGTTGAGCTGGTACGTGCGCAGCAGCTCGACGCCCCGGTCCTCGAAGAGCTTCGCCAGCGCGCGGTGCACGATGGTCGCGCCGACCTGGCTCTTGATGTCGTCACCGACGATCGGCAGCCCGGCGTCGGTGAACTTCTGCGCCCAGACCGGGTCGGAGGCGATGAAGACCGGCAGCGCGTTGACGAAGGCGCAGCCCGCGTCGATGGCGGCCTGGGCGTAGAACTTGTCGGCCTGCTCCGAGCCCACCGGCAGGTACGAGACGACGACGTCGACCTGCGCGTCGCGCAGTGCCTGCGCCACGTCCACCGGCTCGGCGTCCGACTCCTGGACGATCTCGCGGTAGTACTGGCCCAGGCCGTCGAAGGTCGGGCCGCGCTGCACGGTGACGCCGGTCGGCGGCACGTCGCAGAGCTTGATGGTGTTGTTCTCGCTGGCGACGATCGCCTCCGCGAGGTCCATGCCCACCTTCTTGGCGTCCACGTCGAACGCCGCGACAAATTCCACGTCCGATACGTGGTAGTCGCCGAAGGTGACGTGCATGAGACCCGGGACGCGGTCGTTCGGGTCGGCGTTCCGGTAGTACTCCACGCCCTGCACGAGGGACGAGGCGCAGTTACCCACACCGACGATGGCGACGCGGACGGAGCCCATCGCGTTTGCCTCCTTCTTCTTCATCACGGCCGCTCTTCCCTGGACTCTCCAGGCGGAGACGGGCTGTTGTCTTCTCGTCCGCCACCGGCCGACCCGGTTGGCGGGACCGTCGGGGCCCGGCCGGAACGCTCGTTGGCGATGAGCTCCTCCAGCCAGCGGACCTCGCGCTCGCAGGCGTCGAGCCCATGGCGCTGTAGTTCGAGGGTGTACGCGTCGAGGCGCTCCGCAGCCCGACCCAACACGTCCCGCAGTCCCTCGCGGCGTTCCTCGATCTTGCGGCGGCGGCCCTCCAGGATCCGGAGGCGGGTCGCCTGGTCGGTGCGGGCGAAGAACGCGAAGTGCACCCCGAAACCGGTGTCGTCGTAGGTCTCCGGTCCGGCCTGCGCGATCAGCTCGGCGAAGCGTTCCTTGCCCTCTGCGGTGATTTTGTAGACCACCCGGCCACGCCGGCTGGTCAGTGCGGGAACCTCCTCCGCCGTCGCGGGCGTCTCAGCGGCCTCGACGATCCAACCTGCGGCCTGGAGGCGGCGCAGGGTCGGGTAGAGCGAGCCGTAGCTGATCGCCGCCCGGATCGCCCCCAGCTTGGCCGTAAGCTCTTTACGCAGCTCGTAGCCGTGCATCGGGGACTCCTGGAGCAGGCCGAGGATCGCGAGCTCAAGCACCGCATCCCCTTCCTTACCCCGGCTGTCCGCCGGTAACCCGGCCGCGATGTATCGGGCCGATACATCGCACGTTAATACCTCGATGGCGAGCAGGGCAAACCCCCGAATCGAAACCGGCGTGTCACAGCCTGTTACGGCGGTCGCCTCGATCCGGCGGACCGCGTACCCTTTCCGGCATGCGAACGCAGCGCCAGGTGGTCGACTACTCGCTACAGAGGCGGTCGGTGCTGCGTGAGGTCCAGTCCGGACGGATCGGTACGTACGAGGTCTGTGACGCATCCCCCTACCTGAAGAACGCTGCCCGGTTCCATGGCGAGCCGACCGAGGAACGCTGCCCGATCTGCCGGCAGGAGAACCTCACCCACGTCCACTACATTTACGGCGACGAACTCAAGCAGTCCGCCGGACAGGCCCGGGCACTGAGCGAGTTGGCCGCTCTGGCGATGACGCTGCGTGAGTTCCAGGTCTTCGTCGTGGAGGTGTGCCGCAGCTGCAACTGGAACCACCTCGTCGAGCAGTACCTGCTCGGTCGGGACTGGCCCGGAGAGCCCGGCGACCACCCGGGGGACGTGGTCGATCCGGGTGCGGCGGTGGGCAGCGCCCCGGACGCCCCCGGTCGGGGGACGACGAGGGCCAACCGTCCGGCCCGGCGAAGGCGAGAGGCGCAACGGTGAGTGGACTTCGACCGGCCGGCACCGGCGACCGCGCCGGAGGCCGGAGCGTTCGTCCACGCGTAGCCCGGATTAATCTGTTTCACTCAGTTGTTCTGGTTCAGGCCCAATGATCCAACAGACGCGGCCAAGTGTGGCCTGGCTCACGGCAAACCGGTGGTGGCGCTACTGCGCCCCGCCGCGACCGGCAGGGTGTGAGGAATGAATTCGTACGGCGATCCCAGTGCTCCGCGTGGGCGGGCCCAGATCCCCGGATCGAACGGTGATCCCGGCGCGGGGGCGGACGACGCCTACCGGCGTCCGGCGACACCCCCGGGTGCCGCCCCCAGCGGTCGTGCCTCGGTCGGTTCGGCCCGGGTGGGTGGCTCGGCACCCGCTCCGCGCGGCTCCGCCTCGCCGCCGTCCGGTTCGGCTCCGGTCGGCCCGGCCTCCGGTTCCGCCCCGGCCGGGCGGGCCCGGACAGGTCGGGCGAGCGTACCGGTCTCCCCGGCGCCCGGTGGCGCACCGGCAGGTCGGGCCCAGGTGGGCGGCTCTGCCGGTCGGGCGTCCGTCGGTGCTGCCCCCGCCGGTCGGGCCTCGGTGGGGGGTGCGGCACCTGCCGGTCGTGCCACGGTCGGGGCCGCGTCCGTCGGCAGCGCTGCGGTGGGCGGCGCGCCGGCCGGGCGGGCCCAGGTGGGTCGGGCGACCGCCGGCCGGGCCGCCGTCTCCCCGGTGTCGCCGGGTGCGCCGGGCGGTGGACCGGGTGGACCCGGCGGACCGACCGGACCGGGTCGGCGCAGCCGTGCTGCCGGCGATCCGGACGCGGTCCGCCGGTCGAAGAAGCGGCGCCGGATCAACCTCCTGATCGCCAGCTTCGCGGTGTTCATCATGCTCGCCGGGATCGGCGTGGTCGGGTTCACCTACTACTCGACCAACGTGGTCCTGCCGAACAAGCTCAAGACCCCGCTGGCCTCCACGATGCTGGCCAGCGACGGCAAGACGCTGTTGGCGAAGCTGGGCGAGCAGAACCGCACGATGGTCACGATCAACCAGATCCCCAAGGTGATGCAGTACGCGGTGGCTGCGGCCGAGGACCGTAACTTCTACGACCACTCCGGTGTCGACTACAAGGGCATCGCCCGGGCCGCGTGGAACAACTTCACCGGCGGCAGCAAGCAGGGTGCCTCGACCATCACCCAGCAGTACGCCCGCAACGCGTACGACAGCCTCAACGAGGACACGTACGGCCGGAAGGTGAAGGAGGCGATCTTCGCCTCCAAGTTGAACGACGAGTACACCAAAGACCAGATCATGGAGTACTACCTCAACATCATCTACTTCGGTCGCGGGGCGTACGGCATCGAGGCGGCGGCGCAGACGTACTTCAACAAGTCGGTGAGCGCGGTGACCCCGTCCGAGGCGGCCGTGCTGGCCGCGCTGATCAAGCAGCCGGTCCCGCAGAAGGGCGGCCACCAGGGCTACGACCCGGAGATCAACCTGCCCGAGGCGCAGAACCGGTGGAACTACGTCCTCAACGGCATGGTCGAGAAGGGTTGGCTGGACCCGGCGGAGCGGGCCAAGGCCGAGTACCCGACGAAGACCCTGCGGAGTTCCAAGTCCGGAATCGGCATCGACTACGGGATCAAGACGCCGAACGGCAACATCATCAACTACGTCAAGGCCGAGATGAAGCAGTTGGGCGTCTGCACCGACGACCCGGCGAAGATCACCGAGAAGAAGCCGAGCTGCAAGACCGCGCTCCAGGACGGTGGCTACAAGATCACCACCACCATCGACCCGAAGATCCAGAACGCGGCGATCAAGACGGTGCAGCGCAAGAGCAAGGGCTCGGAACTCTCCGACCAGCCGGCGAACCTGATGGCCGCCCTGGTGGCGGTCCACCCGAAGGACGGTCGGGTGCTTGCCTACTACGGCGGTGACGACGGCACCGGCACCGACTTCGCCGGGAAGAACACCGACCCGGCCGGGAAGGTCTACGGCGGCCACCCGCCGGGCTCCACCTTCAAGATCTACACCCTGGCCGCCGGCCTGGAGCAGGGCAAGTCGCTGGAGTCGATCTGGAAGGGCAAGGCTTTCACCCCGGAGGGCGTGACCTACAAGGTCAGCAACGCCGGCAACGACAACCCGCAGTGTGGCAATGCCTGCACGCTGGAGCACTCGACGCTCAAGTCGTACAACGTGCCGTTCTACTACATGACGATGGACATGGGCGCGGACAAGGTGGTCGACGTCGCCAAGCGGGCCGGCATCACCACCATGTGGGGCAACGACGAGAAGCCCTACGACCTGACCACCAAGAGCGCCAAGGACCTCACCCGCGACCCGTTCGACTACCCGGTCGCCTACGGCCAGTACCCGATCACCGTGCTCGACCACGCCAACGGGGTGGCCACCTTCGCCAACAACGGCGTCTACAACAAGGCCCACTTCGTCATCAAGATCGAGAAGCAGGAGGCCGGCACCGGCAGGTGGAAGCCGGTCGCCGGTGAGCAGCTCAAGTCGAAGCGGGTGATCAAGGCCGACGTGGTGGCCGATGTGACCTCGGTGCTGAAGAAGTACCCCGGTCAGGTCAGGCACACCCTGGCCAACGGCCGGGAGGCGGCCAGCAAGACCGGCACCTGGGAGTTGAACGCCAACAGCGACGACAACGCGCACGCCTGGATGATCGGCTACACCCCGCAGATCGCCACCGCCGTCTGGGTCGGCAACGAAAAGGCGCAGAAGGCGATCAAGCTGAAAGACGGAACGAAGATCAGCGGCGGCAACCTGCCCGGCGACATCTGGGAACGCTTCATGGAGGAAGCCCACAAGGGGATGAAGAAGGAGGAGTTCCCGCCGGCGGCGAACATCGGCGACCCGAACTCCGGTAACGGCGAACGGCCACCACCGCCCACCGCGGCTCCGCTCCCGCCGGGCTGCCCGAACCCGCTGCTGCCGATCTGCCAGAACCCGGGTGGCCCCAACCCGGGCAACCCCCCGGGGCCGGGTAACGGCGGGCCGGGCGGTGGCACCCGGGACGGCGGCGGTCTCCTACCGTCCCCGACCGCTACGACCCGGGACGACTGACCCAACTGAAAATTCACCCCAGCGGCGGCCGGACCACTGTCCGGCCGCCGCTGGCGTTTCCCGGCGTACGCGACACGTCACCACAGGGCTGACGCGGGGGCACCGGGTACGGCAGGATGCCTGTTCATGAGCGTGCAGTCGTCGTCCGGCATCGACGAGGTTGACAAGACCGACCATCCGTCGCGCTCCGACGGGTTCGTCCGGGGTGCCGCCGAGCTGATCGGCGGCCCGCTCGGCGACCACGCGGTCGGCATCGACCGGCCCGCCGGTCGGGAGAGCCGGTTCTGGACCGCCAGCCGGATCGTGCTGGCCCTGGTCTGCCTCACCCTCGCCCTGCACTGGGTGCAGAAGTCGCCCTGCCAGGACGGTGCCTGGCAGAACAACGTCCAGTACACCCGGTTCTGCTACACCGACGTGCTGGCGCTCTACTACGCGGAAGGGCTCAACGAGGGCAAGGTCCCCTACCGGGACCACCCGGTCGAGTACCCGGTGGTGACCGGCTACTTCATGGGTGCGCTCGGCCTGCCCGTGCACAGCCTCGGCGAGTCCCGCCCCGAGCTGAACCAGGGCATGTGGTTCTACAACCTGAACGCCCTGGTGCTCTCCGCGCTGGCGGTGGCGACGGTCGCGGTGATCCTGTCACTGCGGCGCCGGCGCCCCTGGGACGCGGCGCTCTTCGCGCTCTCCCCGGCCCTCGTGGTCACCGCCACCGTCAACTGGGATCTGCTGGCGATCGGCTTCGCCGCCTTCGGCCTCTACGCCTGGGCCCGTCGACGACCCGCCGCCGCCGGCATCCTGCTCGGCATAGCCGGCGCGGCCAAGATGTGGCCGCTGTTCATCCTCGGTCCGATCCTCGTGCTGGCGGTACGCGCCAACAAACTCCGGGCCGCGCTGACCGCGCTCGGCACCGCAGCGGCGACGGTGATCCTGGTGAATCTGCCGGTGGCGCTGCCGTACCGGGAGAACTGGGACCGGTTCTTCGAACTGAACACCACCCGGCCCATCGACTGGGGCACGCTCTGGTACATCGGGCGGTACCTCGATGGGAAGATCAACATTTTCGGTGAGCCGGGCAGCCAGGGTCCGTTCCAGTGGCTCGACGGGCACGTCGACCCCACACTCAACTACCTGTCGTACGCACTGTTCGGGCTGGCCTGCCTCGGCGTGGCCGCGCTCGCCTGGCTCGCCCCCCGCCGCCCCCGCGTCGCCCAGCTCGCCTTCCTGGTGGTCGCCGCGTTCCTGATCTTCAGCAAGGTGTGGTCCCAGCAGTTCAACCTCTGGCTGCTGCCGCTCATCGTGCTGGCCCGGCCGAAGTGGGGCGCGTTCCTCGCCTGGCAGTTCGCCGAGATCTGCTACTTCGTCGCCTTCTACGGCGAACTGCTCGGCGCCGGCACGGGCAAACCGGTCTTCCCGGAGGGGGTCTTCGTGCTGGCCGCCACGCTCCGGCTGACCACCGTGGTCGTGCTCTGCGTGCTGGTGATCCGGGAGATCCTGCACCCGGAGCAGGACGCGGTACGCGCCACCTATTCCGACGACCCCGACGGGGGCGTACTCGACGGCGCCCCAGACGCGCCATGGAGTCATCACAGCAGGCTGTCGCTATTCATCAGTCGTAGCAGATAGCTCTGGGAAGATGTTGCAGGGTGCCGGTAGAGCGCCGACACCCAACTAGGAACCCGTTAGTGCCTGTAGTACCTGCAAGCTGTCTGGCAAGTCTGTTCCTGCCACACCTCGCCGTGAGTTTCATCTGCCACGAGAATCGTAACTACCGGAATTCCTCCGACAATGCTGCTTCCATCCAGAGTGACGTCTCCGGGGTATACATACTTTCCTGAGGTCGTGCTATTGCACCACCGACTTGTGGTAACATCCAAGAAATCCGAGTCAGCGTCGTCGTACTGGTAGGCGGTGAACGCAATTCTGCCGCATTCTCCAGCCCTCAGCCACATTGTGATGCCACTGAAGGTGACAGATCTGTTGAGCCAGTTGATGTTGCCGGAGGCTTGGATTGCAGAGGCGCCGGAGCTGAGGTGAACGTATTCCTCGTAGAAATAGGTGTCTGTTGCCATGGCGGGAGAAGCTGCAGTTGCCGCGATGGCCGTTGAGCAAACTGCCACTGCTGTCAGCCGGGCGAGCGTCTGTCGGATGCGCACGTCGATCATGCCTCCATGGCGTGAGGTGAGCAGGAAGCTCACAAAAGATGCCTTGGTGTCAGCATAGACATTACTCAATGCCGTCGAGTGGTGTCAACATGTAATCGCCACTGGTAAGCATCCTTCAAGCGGGCCTTTGTTGCTTTGCCCGATTTGGTCGCGTAGCCGCTTGCTTCCGTGCTTCTATGCATTCGGCCGCCTTGGCCTTTTGCAGATTGAGGTGCCAGGCGGTCGCTAGCCATGAGGTGGGTCAGCGCCTGGCGTTGTTGTGTCCGTTTCTTGCTCGAATGAGGGATGACAATTTTCTTAGTTGTATCTGAAATTGTCTGCAGGGAAAAGTCAGCTACTACGGCATCAGCCGGTAGACCACGGCCTGGCCCATGTCCTCGCGGGTGATGCCCATCCCGTCCACCGGCAGGTTGACCGTGGCCTCCCACGGCGTACCGCCCAGGTGGTCCCGGAGCAGCACCACGTTGCGTACGCCGAGCGTCCGCAGGTACTCGACGCTGGTCGGGTCGGGGAACGACTGGGTGACCCGGCGGACGTCGCTGAGCTGCTGCGGGGTGAAGCCGCTGCCGCCGTTGACGACATCCTGGAACCGGCTGGTCGTCCAGAGCATCACCGGCTGGTCGAGGCTCCCGTTGCTCGGCAGCACCAGCATCGGCCCCTCCACCGACCGCATCGCCGCCGGCTGCTGCGGCACCACCGGATGCGGGGTGTTGTTCAGCCCTTCGACCAGGACCAGCATCAGCGGCAGCAGGGTGGCCAGGCGCAGCCACGGGCCGGGCCACGGCGGGATCCGTTCGGCGGCCAGTTCCCGTACCCGCATTGCGAAGGCGGTGAGCGCACCGGCGGCGAGCAGACCGAGCAGCAGGGTCGTCCAGAGCATCAGCCGGCCGGGGGTACGCAGCCCGTCCCAGCCGGGCAGATGCTCGAAGAGCGGCACGTAGGTGAAGGTGCCGCCGAAGAACCTGGTACCCATCGCGAGGATCCCGGTCACCAGCACGCCGGCCAGCAGGAACAGCCGGTGCCGCAGCTTCCAGACCGAGAAGAACAGCCCACCGGCAGCCAACGCGTAGAGCGCGAAGCCGGGCAGCAGGGTCATCTCCGGCGACCAGGGCAGGCCGGCCCGGGCGCCCTCGTGCAGCGAACCCCACACCCGGGACTCGCCCGGAGCGGTGAGGAACCCGCTGGCCGGGGGCGAGAACATGTCGATGTCCCCGAGGGTCCGCCGGGCGTACGGGTGCAGTTCGGTGACCTTGAAGTAGGGGACTGCCAGCAGGGCACCGGTCGCCGCGAACGCCAGCCCACCGAAGACGTCGGCCAGCAGCAGTCGTACCCCGAACGGCCGCCGGCCCGTCCGGAGGAAGAACCGCCGGACGTACCAGGTGACGACCGCCACGAGGGTGAGCAGCCCGAGTACGTAGGCGAACGGCAGTCCGATCCCGAATCCGAGACTGAGCTGCCAGGCGGCGACCAGCCAACCGGTGAACGCCCAGCCGGCGTGCCGCCGGGCGGGGCGGTAGCCGTACCGGAACGAGTAGCCGTGGCCCCGGGCCAGCATGGCCAGCGCCAGCGGGATGCCCCCGTTGGACAGTACGTGCAGGTGACCCGCCTGGGCGAGCAACCAGGGCGCGTAGGCGAAGCTGACCCCGGCCACCGCGCCGCCGATCCGGCCCGCGCCGAGTTGCCGGGCGAGCGCGTACGCCCCGAGCGTGGCCAGGGCGTGCGCGAGTACGAAGAGGATGTTGTAGCGCAGGACGGCGGCCTCGGGGCCGGTGCCGATCATGCCCGCCGGTGCGTACCCGAGCAGGGTGTCGGAGAAGGCGAAACTCCACCGCTCCGGGTAGAAGGTGTTCGCCTGCCAGAGCTGGTTGGGGTCGGTCAGCAGGATGTGCCCCGACCAGGCCACCTGCCACGCCTGGAGCGTCGGGTCCCAGTAGTCCTGCGGGATCGTGTAGAGCGGGTAACGCAGCGTGGGCCAGGTCATCAGTACCGCGAGGACCAGTGCCCCGACGACGGCGAGGGTCCACTCGTGGATCAGGAAACGGCCCAGGGCGCGGCCGACGCGTCGCAGTCGGGTCGGAACCGGCTCGGGGGCGGGCGCGAACGCCGCCCACGGGTCCGCATCGGTGGCCGTCTCCTTCGCGGCTCCGTCCTTCTTCTCCTTCTTCTCCTTCGTCTCCTGCTTGTCGTCGACGGAAGTGTCGTTGCTGGTGCCGGCTCCGGTGCTGTCGGCCCCGTCCTTGCCGGCTTCACCCTTGCCGGTCTCGTTCTTGCCGGCCCCGCCGTTACCGGTCGTGTCCTGGCCGGCCCCGGATCCGTCCCTGGTGGCCTGGTCACCCGTGGTGGCAGCGCCGGTCGGCTCCGGGCTGGTCGGCTCCGGGCCGGGCTTCTCTCCGGCCAGATCGCGGCTGGCCGGCTTCTCCTCGGTCGTCATGCCAGCCGGTCCCCGATGCCGGTCTGACCGCGCAGGAAGGTGATGTCGGCGGCCTGTCCGGTGGCCCCGCCGGGGGTTTCCACGATGACCGGGGCGCCGGCACCCCGGATGACCGCCAGGAGCAGTTCCGGGTCGATGGTGCCGCTGTCCAGGTTGTCGTGCCGGTCCGCACCGGAGCCGAACCCGTCCCGGGAGTTGTTGGCGTGTACCAGGTCGATCCGTCCGGTGATCGCCTTGACCCGGTCGACCAGGTCGAGCAACTCCTCGCCACCGGCGTGGGCATGGCACGTGTCCAGGCAGAACCCGGCCCCGTACTCACCGACCACGTCCCAGAGCCGGGCCAGGGCGTCCAGCCGGCGGGCGCAGGCGTTCTCGCCGCCGGCGGTGTTCTCGATGAGCACCGGCGTGGCGAAGCCGCCCGACTCCGCCGCGTAGGCGAACGTCTTCCGCCAGTTGTCGAACCCGACCGTCAGGTCGTCGCCCGCGTTGACGTGCCCGCCGTGCACGATCAACCCACGGGCGCCGATCTCCGCAGCGGCTGCGGCATGGGCGACCAGCAGCTTCCGGCTGGGGATCCGGATCCGGTTGTTGGGCGTCGCCACGTTGATCACGTACGGCGCGTGCACGTAGACATCGACCTCGGCGGCACGCAGCCGGTCTGCGTCGTCCCGGGGCTGCGGCGCCTTCCAACCCTTCGGGTCGGAAAGGAAGAACTGCACGGCGTCCGCCGCTCTGGCTGACGCCTCGGCGAGCGGGTCGGCTGAATCGACGTGGGCTCCGATGCGCATGCCCGCGAGCCTACGTCCCCGGCCCGACCATCGGGGGTACGGAGCACGCCCGATGGCCGGGCGGCGTCACCGCAGCCGCCTGCCGTCGTTACCCCGGGTGAGATCGACGGCCTGCTCTTGGCGGGCCGGCAGGGGACCATCGACGCCGAGCCCGGGAGACGGACGTGCCGCTGTCGCCACTACGACGCCGCGCCGACACCGACTGCACCGGGTTCGGCAGGGGGAACGCGCCGCTGGCGGCGGTACCGGGGACCGGGGAGTTCCCGGCCGCGACGGTCCGGCTGCGGATGGTCCTGGTGGATCCGGGCGCTGTGCCCGGACGACCCTCCGCCGTGCGGCCCGGTGCGGCGGAGGGCACCACCCTTCCGGATCAGTTTGGACAATTACGGTGATTAGCCCTAACTGCCCCCAGATTCGTAGTAGCGTGAAATAACAACACGATAAGCTCCGCGGGGCGTCCCCGGTCCAACCTCATCGGTGTGGTCGTTCCTCCCCAGGTCCCACCCAACGAATGCGGACGGGACGCCCCGCGGCTCCGGGTACCGGAGGGCTTCCGCGCCCCGCTCACGGCGGGCCGGGAGCCCTCCGTCGTACCCCGTGGGGTGGGGAACCGGTGGCCGTGACCGGTCGTACCCGCCGGTTCGACCGCCCGACTGAGAGTGATCGTTTGCGCCGGGTATCCTTGCCGGGTTGTCCGAGTCCGCCTGGGTTCCCCCACGGTCGGTCGGACCACGACGCACGACCTCCTGCCACGGAAGGACCGTGGCCGCCAGCCCATAGGAGGTGAGAACGTCTTGCGTCATTACGAGATCATGGTGATCCTCGACCCCAGTCTCGAGGAGCGCACCGTCGCCCCGTCGCTCGACACGTACCTGAACGTGATCCGGACCGCGGGTGGCTCGGTGGAGAAGCTCGACGTGTGGGGCCGCCGGCGCCTCTCGTTCGAGATCAACAAGAAGGCCGAGGGCATCTACGCCGTCATCGACCTGCAGGCCACGCCTGCGGCGGTGGCCGAGCTGGACCGTCAGCTGCGACTCAACGAGTCCGTGCTGCGCACCAAGGTCATCCGGCCGGAGACGCGCTAACCGCGCCTACCCGGCACGCCCGGATCAGCCTCATCGTCCCTGTCGTACGGCTCTGGCAGCCTGACCGGCAGAGACTGATGAGTGCGCGAGGAGATGGTCATGGCAGGAGACACCACCATCACGGTCATCGGCAACCTGACCGATGACCCCGAGTTGCGGTTCACCCCCTCCGGCGCTGCGGTCGCCAAGTTCCGGGTCGCTTCGACGCCCCGGTTCATGGACAAGGCCTCCGGCGAGTGGAAGGACGGCGAGCCGCTGTTCCTCTCGTGCACCGTTTGGCGGCAGGCCGCCGAGAACGTTGCCGAGTCGTTGCAGCGGGGTGCCCGGGTGATCGTGTCGGGCCGGCTGCGCCAGCGGTCCTACGAAACCCGCGAGGGTGAGAAGCGCACCGTCATCGAGCTGGAGGTCGACGAGATCGGCCCGTCGTTGCGCTATGCCACGGCCAAGGTTCAGAAGATGTCGCGCTCCGGTGGCGGAGGCTTCGGTGCCTCCGGCGGCGGTCAGGGCGGCGGCGGTAACTTCGACGACCCCTGGGCCTCTGCGGCCCCGGCCTCCTCGCGGTCCGGTTCGGGCGGCGGAAACTTCGACGAAGAGCCCCCGTTCTGATGGCACCCAGCGCCCGAGATCGCAAACCAGGAGCAAGAGCAATGGCAAAGGCTGCGGCACTTCGCAAGCCGAAGAAGAAGGTGAACCCGCTCGACAAGGACGGGATCACCTACATCGACTACAAGGACACCGCGCTGCTGCGCAAGTTCATCTCCGACCGCGGCAAGATCCGCGCTCGGCGGGTGACCGGCGTCACCTCGCAGCAGCAGCGGCAGATCGCCCGCGCGGTCAAGAACGCCCGTGAGATGGCGCTCCTGCCGTACACGGCCACGGCCCGCTGAGAGGAGGCACCGGAATGAAGATCATCCTCACCCAGGAAGTATCCGGTCTCGGTGCCCCCGGCGACATCGTCGAGGTCAAGAACGGTTACGGCCGGAACTACCTGCTCCCGCAGGGCTTCGCGATCGCCTGGACCAAGGGCGCCGAGAAGCAGGTCACGCTGATCAAGCGGGCGCGTTCCGCCCGGGAGATCCGCGACCTCGGCCACGCCAACGAGGTCAAGACCCAGCTCGAAGCCCTCAAGGTCAGCTTGAAGGCCCGGGCCGGCGAGGGTGGCCGGCTCTTCGGCTCGGTCACCCCGGCCGAGATCGTCGACGCGGTGAAGGCCGCCGGCGGTCCCGCCCTCGACCGGCGCCGGCTGGAACTGCCCGGCCACATCAAGTCGATCGGTGCCCACGCGGTGCGCGTCAAGCTGCACCCGGAGGTCACCGCCAAGTTCGACCTGAACGTCGTCCAGGGCAAGTAACACCCGCACCACCAGCAGGGGCCGCACCGTCGGGTGCGGCCCCTGCTGTCCTTCTGGAGCGACCGGCGATGGTGCGCCGCGTCAACCGAGCGGCTGACCGCTGATCGCGCTGTACAGCAGGGTGGAGATGCCACCGCCGACCACCGCAGCGGCCAGGCCGACACTTCCCGCCCGCCAGCCCGTGCTCAACCAGCGCAACACCACCGCCGTCAGCAGGCTGGTGAGCAGAGCCAACCCGAACTGCTGCGCACCGCCCAGCATGGACTCCACCGCAAAGGCCCGGGGGGACGCGCAGCCACCGCCGGTCACATCCGTCACGCAGCCCGTCGGCACCCGGGCGTCCAGGGTGAACAACCAACCTACGAGGAGTACCACCGGCAGCAGGTAACAGGCGACCGTGTAGAGCACCGCAGCGAGTACCCCACCGGTCGGTTCCTCGTCGGACGGCTCCGGGGTACCCCGCCGCCCGCCTCCGGACGAACCGGATGCCGGACGCGGACCCGGTCGGGTGGACCGCTCCGGGGCGACGACGGGCCCGGCGCGGCCCGGCACACCGGACACCGCCTCCGGTGCGGGAGGCTCCTCCGGGAGCGGCCAACTGACCACCGGGGAACGGGGTGCGGAGGCCGGTGTCGCCATCCACCTGGGGTCGTCGCCGGCCAGCCGGGTACCGGACCAGAAGGTGTCCGTCCGGTCACTCCACGGCACCAGCCGCCCGTCGCTGTCGTCGTACCGCCCGGCCGGGCCGGTGCCGTCGCGCCACGGGCCGGTGTCCGGGTGGCGGTCCCACCGCCCGTCCCCGCTGGTCCGGTCCTGCCAGTCGACCGGCGTCGGCGCCTCCCACCCGTCCGACGTCGACGAACCCGGCTCGGCCTCCCCGGACGACGGTAGGTGTCCGGCGTGCCGGGCGGCGATCCGCCACTCAGCGGTGTGGTCGGCACGCCGACCACCTGGAGCGGTGGACGGTCCACCCCAACCGGTGGTCCCGCTGACGTTCTGCCAACCGTCGGTGGTCTCGGCGGTCAGCCGGGTGGAACCCTTGTCGAACCACCCCGGGGCCTCCTCGGTCGGGTCGCTGTCTGCCCAGTCGGGACCGTGCCGCTGCCACCAGCCCGCCTCGGGAGCGGAGCCGGCCCGGTCGGTGGCCCGGTCGGCGGCGCGGTCGGTGGCGCGGGGACGGCCGTCGACGCCGTCGGCCCTCGACGACCCCGGACCGGCGGCACGACCGGCGGTGTCGGCTCCGGAGGCCCAGGAGGGCAGGTAACCGTCGGCCGGCGCCCGTTGACCCCGTTCCACCGCTCGTCGACGGCTCGGGGTCGTCCCGTAGCCGGCGCCGGGACGGTGGTACCGGTCGGTCGGGTCGGATGTCGGGTACCGGCCGGCCGGGTCGGGGGCGGGGTACCGGT
>NZ_WVUH01000029.1 GCF_017614955.1 Micromonospora echinofusca | reverse complement strand
CCGTGGGCGCGTCCTCGACGTGCGCGCCGGTGGGCTCGGCGGTGTGCTTCCCGAGGACGGACGACCCATGCACGACATCACCACACTCGCCGGCCGGCCCCCGTCGGCGTCGCATCTGACGCTGTCGCAGATCATGGACCAGCACCACACCAATCTGATGGGTACGGTCCACGGCGGCCGGATCCTCAACCTCATCGACTCGGTGGCCGGGGTGGTGGCCGCCCGGCATTCCGACGGGCCGGCGGTCACCGCCGCCATCGACGAGACCGCGTTCCTGCGGGCCGTACGGGTCGGCGACGTGGTCCACGTCGACGCCCGGATCACCTGGGCCGGTCGCAGCTCGATGGAGGTCGCGGTCAAGGTCACCGCGGACCGGTGGGACCGGGCGGTACCGCCGATCGACGTGGCCACGGCCCACCTGGTCATGGTCGCCGTCGACGACGAGGGCCAGCCGCGCCCGGTGCCACCGCTGCTACCGGGGACCGACGGGGACCGACGCCGCTACCGCGAGGCGCAGATCCGCCGGGAGCACCGGCTCGCCCTGCGTCGGGCGCTGCTCGACGACGTCGAGGAGGGCTGAGGCGTGTTCGGTCTGTCTGCCGCGACCATCGCCGGTTACCTCGCCGCGATCGTCGTACTCATGGTCACTCCCGGTCCGGACATGATGTTCGTGCTGGCCAACGCGGCCCGCTACGGCCGTCGCGCCGGGGTCGTCGCCGCCTGCGGGGTCGCCGTCGGGGAGACGGTGCACGTGGCGGCGGTGGTCGGTGGGCTGGCCACCCTGGTTTCCACCTCACCGGCGCTGTTCACCGCGATCCGCTGGGCCGGCGCGGCCTATCTGGTCGTGCTCGGGGTGCGGGCGCTGCGGGGCGCCGGCGGTCCCGGCACCGCTGACGCCGCGGGGGGTGGCCGGGGCCGGTCGGCGTTCCTGCGCGGCGTGATCACCAACCTGCTCAATCCGAAGATGATCCTGTTCAGCGTGGCGTTCCTGCCACAGTTCGTCGATCCGGCCGGTGGTGACGTCACCGTTCAGCTGGTGCTGCTCGGTGCGCTGTTCGTGGCGGTGCAGCTCGCCGTCGACATCGCCCTGGGGGTGGGCGCCGGGCGGCTCGCCGAACGGATGACCGACGGCCGCTGGTCGCGCCGGATCAACCGGATCTGCGCGGTGGCGTTCGTCGCGCTGGGGATCCGGCTGGCCGCCGGCTGAGCGGCACCGTCGCGTGGTGGGAGGAGGTGCCGTCAGCGGGGTCGGGTCGTGGTGACGGGCGCGATGCGGGCGAGGTGGCCGTTCTCCAGGGCGGTCCAGAGGGCACCGTCCGGGCCGGGGGTGATGCCGTGTGGCTCGCAGCGTGGGGTCGGCAGGTCGTACCGTTCGATCACGCCGTCGGTCGTGGCCGAGCCGACGCTGTTGCCGGCCCATTCGGTGAACCACAGGGTGCCGTCGTCGCCGACGGTGACGGCATGGGGTCGGCTGGTGCGGTCGGGCAGCGGGAACTCGGTGATCGTCCCGTCCGGGGTGATCCGGCCGAGCTGACCGGCGGCGATCTCGACGAACCAGAGGGCACCGTCCGGGCCGGCGGTGATCCCGACCGGCCCGGCGGCCTGCGTCGGCAGCGGGTGGACGGTGACCCGGCCGTCCATGCCGATGCGGCCGATGGCGTTGGCCTGGTGGAGGGTGAACCACATTCCGGCGTCGGGGCCGGCGGTGATGGCGGACGGGAACGCTCCGGTGACGGGGAGGGGATACTCGGTGATCCGGCCGTCGGTGGTGATCCGGCCGATGCGGTCGGTGGTGGTCTCGGTGAACCACAGCGCGTCGTCGGGGCCAGCGGCGATGCCGAACGGCCCGCAACCCGGGGTGGGTGGGGCGTACTCGTCGACGGTGCCGTCGGTGGTGATCCGGCCGATGCGGTGCGCGCGGTACTCGGTGAACCAGAGGGCCCGGTCCGGTCCGGTGGTGACGATCGTCGGTCCGCAGGTGGGGTCGAGCTGCCAGGTGGTGGGTTGCCGGCCGGGGGCGAGCCGGCCGATCCGTCCGCTGTGGACCAGGGTGAACCACAGGGCGCCGTCGGGGCCGGTGGTGATCGCGTACGGGCCGCCGGTGGTGTCGGCCACCGGGTACTCCTCGATGGACACCGCCGTCACCGGGCCTGCTCCAGACCGTGCTCGGCGGCGATGCGCGCGACGTCGGCCGGGGTGCCTGCCATGATCGTCCGGGCGTGTTCGGTGACCAGTTCCACCGGCCAGTGCCACCAGGCGGCGCGGAGCAGCCGGTCGACGTCCGCGTCGGAAAACCGGCGTCGGATCGGGGTGGCCGGGTTGCCGCCGACGATCGTGTACGGGGGCACGTCGGTGGTCACCACCGCACCGGCCGCGATGATGGCGCCGTCGCCGATGCGTACGCCGGGCAGGACGGTGGCCCGGTAGCCGAACCAGACGTCGTTGCCGACCACGGTGTCGCCGCGGCTGGGCATGCTGGTGACGATGTCGAGGGTCCGGTCGGTCCACTCCCCGCCGAAGATGGTGAACGGGTAGGTGGACACGCCCATCGTCGGGTGGTCGGCTCCGGCCATGAGGAACCGGGTCCCGGCCGCGATCGCGCAGTACCTGCCGATGACCAGCCGTTCCGGCCCGTAGCCGTAGAGCACGTTGCGGTGCGCGAAGCCGGTCGGGTCGTCTGGGTCGTCGTAGTAGGTGTAGTCGCCGACGACGATCCGGGACGGGTCGACCAGCGGTTTGAGGAACACCACCCGTGGGTGTGCCGACAGCGGATGGACGGACGTCGGATCGGGATGTGACATGGGTTCCTGTCGGTCGGGGTCGGGGGCTGCTGACACCGGGGTGCTTAACGCGACTGGAGTAGCGATAGCATCGTGCCATGGACCACCCCGGACCGACAACGCGCATCCCTGACGAGCCGCCCCGGTCAGCACGCCCCCAGCCGGGCGGCCCGGTACGCCGGCCCGGCGGTCGCAGTGCCGAGGTCCGTCGGCGCGTCCTCGCCGCGGTCCGCACCCACCTGGTGGAACACGGCTACGACGCGCTGAGCGTGGACGCCGTGGCCGACCGGTCCGGCGTGCACCGCACCACGGTCTACCGCCGCTGGCGGGACGTCGGCGGCCTGCTCGCCGACGTCCTGGCCGAGGCGACCAGCGACGACTGGCGCCCACCCGACACCGGCACGCTGGCCGGGGACCTCGTCGCGGTCAACCGGGAGGTCCACGCCGCGCTGACCGCCGACCCGCCCGTCACCACGGCCCTGATCGCCGCGTCGTTCCGGTCCGCGCCGGCAGCCGACGCGCTGCGCACCTTCTGGATCGACCGGTACGACCGCTGCGCCGTCATCGTCGCGCGGGGGGTCGCCCGGGGTGAGACACCTGCCCGCACGGACCCGCGCCGGCTCCTCGTCGCCGCCACCGCACCGCTCTACCACGAGCTGCTTCTGCTGCGTACGCCCGCCGACCCGCACCTGGCGGACCGGGCGGCCCGCGACGCGGCCACGGCAGCCCGGGCGGGCGCCTTCACCGACTGACCCAGCCGGCCCACCAGCGCCTACGTCGTGCGGGTGAACTCCATGTACATCCAGTCCACCCAGGTCGCGCCGTCGGACGAGCGTTCCCACGTCGCGGCCATCGTCCTGCCGTCCGCGTCGACGTCCCCCCGAGGTCGTCGCATCCCGTCAGGTGCCGGCCCCCACCCCGGGAGCGGCCAACCGCGCGGTGGTCGGCCCCGACGGCACGTCCCCCCGGGTGGCGCCGGAGCCGGCCTCCGGAGCGGACTCCGGCCCGTGGTCGTCGTCGAGCATGGTGGCCTCGTCGAACGGGCGTTCACCGGCGAGCACCGCGCGGGCCTGCGCGCGGTCGAACTCGCCGGTCCAGGACCCGATCACGACGGTCGCCACCGCGTTGCCGGCGAAGTTGGTCAGCGCGCGGGCCTCCGACATGAAGCGGTCGATCCCGACGATCAGGCCCACCCCGTCGACCAGGTCGGGACGGTGGCTGTGCAGGCCACCGGCCAGCGTGGCGAGCCCCGCGCCGGTGATCCCGGCGGCGCCCTTCGACGCGATGACCATGAAGACCAGCAGGGAGATCTGCTCGCCGACGGACAGCGGGTCACCCATCGCGGCGGCGATGAACAGCGAGGCCATGGTCAGGTAGATGGCGGTGCCGTCGAGGTTGAAGGAGTACCCGGTGGGCACGGTGATGCCGACCACGGAGCGGCTGACGCCGACGTGTTCCATCTTGGCGATGAGCCGGGGCAGCGCCGACTCGGACGACGACGTCGACACGATCAGCAGGAACTCGCGTCCCAGATAGCGCAGCAGGGCGAAGATCGAGACCTTGGCGACCAGGCGGACCAGCAGGCCGAGTACGACGATCACGAAGACCAGACAGGTCGCGTAGAAGCCGAGCATGATCTGGGCGAGACTGCGCAGCGCGTCCATGCCGGTGGCGCCGATGACCGCGGCGATCGCCCCGAACGCGCCGACCGGGGCCAGCCACATGATCATCGCCAGGATCTTGAAGACCAGGCGCTGGACGACGCCGACCGCGCGCAGCACCGGTTCGCCCCGGCTGCCCATGCCCTGCACCGCGAAACCGACCAGCAGGGCGACCAGCAGGGTCTGGAGCACCTCCGACCCGGTCAGCGCGGACAGCAGCGAGGTGGGGATGATGCCGAGCAGGAACTCGACGGTGCCCTCGCTCTCGCCGCCGGCGACCTGCTGACCGGCACCCGCGAGTTGCTCGTCGAGGCGCAGCCCGGCGCCGGGGTGGATCAGGTTGCCCACGACCAGGCCGATGGCCAGCGCGACGGTGGACATGGTCAGGAAGTACGCCAGGGCCAGCCCACCGACCTTGCCGACCTTGGCCGCCTGCCGGACCGACCCGACGCCGAGCACGATGGTGCAGAAGATGATCGGGCTGATCATCATCTTGATCAGTGCGACGAACCCGGTGCCCAGCGGCTTGAGGCTGGTCGCCACCCCGGGGGCGGCGAACCCGAGCACGATGCCCGCGACGACCGCGCCGATCACCGCGAGGTAGAGGTAGTGGGTGCGGTCCCGGCGGGCCCGCGGGACGGTTGGGCTGGTGGTGGGGGTCTGCATGCCTGAGACTGTGGCCCAGGTCTCAGCCGGAAGCAGCCTTGCGTTCATTCTGTTCACCAGCGGAGAACGCTGGGGCACCCGGGCGCAACGGACCCGTCACGACGAGGAGACATGGCCGGACGGAAGTGGAGCATCGCGGGGCAGCTCTTCGCCCTCCAGGCGCTGGTGGTCGTCGTCCTGGTGACCGCGGGCGGGGTCGGGGCCGCGCTGCTGGCCCGCGCGGACGCCACCGAGGCGGCCCGGGAACACGTGCTGGCCGTGGCCGAGACGGTGGCCCGGACGCCGGGCGTCGTCGAGGCGCTGCGCTCCCCCGACCCGGCCGCCGTACTCGCCCCGTACGCCGAGTCGGTGCGGGCCGGGACGGACACCGACTTCGTGGTGGTGATGGCCCCCGACCGGACCCGGTACAGCCACCCGGACCCGGGCCGGATCGGTCAACGGTTCATCGGTGAGATCGGTCCGGCCCTCGCCGGGCGGCCCGTCGTCGTGGTCGACACCGGCACGCTCGGCGAGTCGGTGCGGGCCGTGGTGCCGGTCCGGGAGTCGGGCCGGGTGGTCGGCCTGGTCGCGGTCGGCATCACCACTGCCACGATCAACGACGAACTGCTCGGTCAGGCGCCCGCCCTGCTCGCCGCCAGCGGTGCCGCCCTGGCCCTGGCCGGGGCGGGGTCGTGGCAGCTCAGCCGGCGGTTACGTCGACAGACCCACGGGCTCGGCCCGGCCCAGATCACCCGGATGTACGAGTACCACGACGCGGTGCTGCACTCGGTGGGTGAGGGCCTGGTCGTGGTGGACGCCGACCGGCGGCTCGCCCTGATCAACGACGAGGGGCGCCGGTTGCTCGGCCTGGACCCCGGGGCCGAACTCGTCGACCGGCCGGTCACCGACCTCGACCTGCCACCGGCCCTGGTCGAGCTGATCCTTTCCGGTCAAGCGGCCCACGACGACCTGATCCTCACCGCCGACCGTTCGCTGGTCGCCAACCAGCGCCCGACCGCGTTCGGCGGGCCACCGCACGGCACCGTGCTGACCCTGCGCGACCATACCGAGCTGCGCGCCCTGACCAGCGAGCTGGACTCCGTCCGGGGGCTCACCGAGGCACTGCGGTCGCAGGCGCACGAGGCGGCGAACCGGCTGCACACCGTCCTCACCCTGGTGGAGCTGGGCCGCACCGACGAAGCCGTCCGGTTGGCCAGCGAGGAACTGGCGGTCGCCCAGCAGCTCACCGACCAGGTGGTCGGGGCGATCGCCGAGCCGGCGCTGGCGGCACTGCTGCTGGGCAAGTCGGCCCAGGCCGCGGAGCGGGGCGTCGAGCTGAGCGTCGACCCGGAGTCCCGGCTCGACGTCGACACCCTGCCGGCCGGCGACCTGCTGACCGTCGTCGGCAACCTGGTCGACAACGCCCTGGAGGCCGTCGCCGCCGGGGAGCCACCCCGCCGGGTCTGCGTGCGGGTCACCGAGGACGACGGCGAGGTGGTGGTCGAGGTGACCGACAGTGGTCCGGGCCTGCCGGCGGAGTTGGTCACCGACGCGTTCCGGCGGGGCTGGTCGACCAAGGCCCGGGGCCGGGGCCTCGGGCTCGCCCTGGTCGGTCAGGTGGTCGCCCGGTACGGCGGCCGGCACGACGTCACCCGCCCGGAGTCCGGCGGTACGGTCGTCCGGGTCCGGCTCCCCGTACCGACGTCGGGCGGGGCGGCGCAGGTGACGCACCGGGAGCGCGGGGCATGAGCGCGATCCGGGTACTGGTGGTCGAGGACGAGGAGCTGATCGCCGAGGCACACCGGGTCTACACCGAGCGGGTACCCGGGTTCCGGGTGGTGGGGGTGGCGCGCACCGCCCGGGAGGCGATGGCCGCCCTGCGGCGTACCGGGGACGACGCCGTCGACCTGGTCCTGCTCGACTTCAACCTGCCCGACCTGCACGGGCTGGAGATGTGCCGGGCGGTCCGGGCGGCGGGCAGCACGGTCGACGTCCTCGCGGTCACCTCGGCCCGGGACCTGGCGATGGTCCGCGCGGCGGTGGCCCTGGGGGTGACCCACTACCTGCTCAAACCGTTCACCTTCGCGGCTTTCCGGGACCGGCTGGAGCGGTACGCCACCTACCGGACACAGACCTCGACCGGGGGCGCGGTCGCCGCCCAGCACGAGGTGGACCGGATGTTCGCCACGCTGCGCGGCACACCCGTCGACACCCTGCCCAAGGGGCTCGGCGCGCAGACCCTGGACGCCGTGCTGGAGGCGCTGCGCGGTCGACCCGGCCAGTCGGCGTCGGAGATCAGCCTACGAACCGGCCTGTCCCGGGTGACCGCCCGCCGGTACCTGGAGTACCTGGTCGACACCGGTCGGGCGGTCCGCAGTTCGCGGTACGGCACGCCGGGTCGACCCGAGGTGGAGTACCGCCCGAGCTGACCGGGACCTCCGGGACGCGGTACCCGGAGGCGAAGGGTCGACCCCGGTTCCTCAACCCTGCGGACGCAGCCGCACCCGGCGCAGCAACTGGGCGTTGAGTGCCACCACGATCGTGGAGGCGGACATCAGCACCGCCCCGACCGCCGGGCTGAGCGTCACGCCGGCCCAGGCCAGGGCACCTGCGGCCAGGGGAAGTGCGACGACGTTGTAGCCGGCGGCCCAGGCCAGGTTCTGGATCATCTTGCGGTAGGAGGCCCGGGACAGCGAGATCACCCCGGTCACTCCGCGCGGGTCGGAGGAGGCCAGCACCACGCCGGCGGACTCGATGGCCACGTCGGTGCCGGCACCGATGGCGATGCCGACGTCGGCGCGGGCCAACGCCGGGGCGTCGTTCACCCCGTCGCCCACCATCGCCACCCGCAGGCCGCGCTTCTGCAGGTCCGCTACCGTGTCGTCCTTGTCCGCCGGCAGCACCTCGGCGAACACCTCGTCCTCGCCGGGCCGGAACCCGAGGTCGGCGGCGACCGCGTCGGCGACCGGCCGGGCGTCCCCCGTGATCATGACGATCTTCTGCACGCCCTGGTCGCGCAGGTCGGCAATTGCCTGCCGGGCCTCCGGGCGGACCTCGTCGGCCAACGCGAGGGCACCGACGACGGTGGCCCGGTCGCCGTCGAGGCGCAGCAGGTTCAGCACCGCGGCACCCCGACCGGACCACTCCTGCTGGCGGCGGGACAGGTCGTCGGGCAACACCACGTGCAGTTCCCGTAGCAGTGCCGGGCCACCCACGGCGTAGCTGGTTCCGTCGACGTCCGCCCGCACTCCCCGGCCGGTCAGCGATCTGAACCCCGACGCCCGGCGGGGCAGGTGCCGCTGCTGCGCGGCGGCGACGATCGCCCGCGCCAGGGGGTGCTCGCTGTCGGTCTCGACCGCCGCCGCGATGGCGAGCACCTCGTCGGCGGCGCTCCCGGCCGTGCCCGCGACACCGGTCACCACGTGTTCGCCACGGGTCAGGGTGCCGGTCTTGTCGAACAGCACCGCGTCCACGGTGCGCATCCGCTCCAGCGCGAGCCGGTCCTTCACCAGGATGCCCTCCTTGGCCGCGACGGCGGTGGACAGGGCGATCACCAGGGGGATGGCCAGGCCGAGTGCGTGCGGGCAGGCGATCACCAGCACCGTCACGGTGCGGACCACCGCTTCGCCGAGGTCACCGACGAGGGTCCAGACGACCAGGGTGACCACCGCCGTAACGGTGGCGATGTAGAACAGCCAGGCGGCGAACCGGTCGGCGAGTACCTGCGCACGGCCGCTGGAGCGCTGCGCCTGGGCGACCAGGCGCTGGATGCCGGCCAGGGCGGTGTCCTCGCCCACGGCGTCCACCCGGACCCGGATCGCCGCGTCGGTGGCCACCGTACCGGCCACCACCCGCTCGTCGACGCCCCGGGCGACCGGACGGGACTCCCCGGTGATCATCGACTCGTCCAGTTCCGCGCTCCCGTCGGTGATCCGCCCGTCGGCCGGTACCCGCCCGCCCGGCCGGACCAGCACCACGTCACCGACGTGCAGGTCGGCGACCGGTACCCGGTGGGGCTGGCCGTCGTCGTCGATGCGGTCGGCGTCGTCGGGCAGCAGTGCCGCGAGCGCGGCCAGTGCTCCCCGGGCCCGTCCGATGGCCTTCATCTCCTGCCAGTGCCCGAGCAGCATGATGGTCACCAGGGCCGCCAGTTCCCACCAGAAGTCCAGGTCGAACGCGCCCAGCGCGGTGGCCAGCGACGCCACGTAGGCCACGGTGATCGCCATCGCGATCAGCAGCATCATGCCCGGGGCCCGGTCCCGGACCTCCCGCACCGCGCCGGCCAGGAACGGCCAGCCGCCGTAGGCGAACACGACGGTGCCCAGCACCGGACCGACCAGTTCCATGCCGGGAAAGTCGAGCCGGTAGCCGAACCAGTCCATCACCATGTGGCTGGTCGCCACGATCGGTACGGTCAGGACGAGGCTCAGCCAGAACTTCCGGCGGAACACCTCCGGGTCGTGCCCGGCATGCTTGTCGTGCCCGCCGTGCCCGACAGGCTTGTCATGGCCACCGTGGCCGTGCGCGCCGACTGCTGCGTCGGTGCGGTCGCCGTGGTGGTGTGCGTCGTGGGACATCTCTATCGCCTCCTCGGCAGCACCATATACCCCCCAGGGGTATTTGCACAGTGATCCGCGCCCCACCACCCGGCCAGCCGACCGGCAGTCCCGGGCGCCAACCATTGGCTACCCCCTGGGGGTATGCTACGGTCCCCGCACCGATACCCCTACCGGGTAAATGTATAGGAGGTTCGTGATGTGCGTCAGTTGTGACACCAACTCGACCCGGGCCACGCCGACGACCGGTGAGGACCGCGTGTTCGTGGTGGCCGGGATGTCCTGCCAGCCGTGCGCCACCAGAGTGGACACCGCGGTCCGGGCGGTGCCGGGCGTCACCGATGTAGAGGTCGACCTGCCGACCGGACGGATCACCGTCCTCGGTACCGCCGACGAGAACCAGATCCGGACCGCCGTCACCGACGCCGGCTACCGGATCACCGATCCCGAGCTGTCCCGCTGAAGAAGGCAGGCCCCGGTGGTTCGACCACCGGGGCCGGAACAGGACTTGTCTTGACTTCCCCGTCCCGGCGATGGTGGGCCCTCGCACTCATCGCGCTCGCACAGTTCATAGTCATCATGGACACATCGATCATCGGGGTGGCCCTCCCCCGGATCCAGTCCGACCTCGGTTTCTCACAGGAGAACCTGTCCTGGGTGTTCAACGCCTACGTGGTGGCGTTCGGCGGTCTGCTGCTGCTCGGCGGGAGGCTGTCCGACCTGTTCGGCGCCCGCCGGATGTTCGCCACCGGCTGGGCGGTCCTGCTGGTCGGATCGGTGCTGGCCGGTGCCGCCGGCTCGGTCGGCACCGAACTGGCCGGCCGGGCGGTACAGGGCGCGGGCGCCGCACTGATCGCCCCGTCCGCCCTGACACTGCTGATGATGCTCTTCGGCGCCACCCCGAAGGAGCTGACCAGGGCCCTGGCCCTGTACGGAGCCGCCGCACCCGCCGGTGGTACCGCAGGGGTCTTCCTCGGTGGTGTCGTCACCGAGTACCTGAGCTGGCCGTGGGTGTTCTACCTCAACGTCCCGATCGCGGCCCTGGCCCTGGTGGCCACCCTGACCCTGATGCCCGCCGGGATCGTCGGCGGACGGGGCTCCGTGGACCTGGTCGGCGCGGCCACGGTGACCGCCGGACTCGGCGCGGCGGTGTACGCGATCGTCCGGGCGCCGGAGGTCGGCTGGGCCGACGCCCGCACCTGGCTGGTGCTGGCCGGCGCGGTCGTGCTGCTCGGGGTGTTCGTCGCCGTCCAGGCCAACCGTCGGCAGCCGCTGATGCGCCTGTCGATCCTGCGTACCCCGAACCTCGGCGCGGCGAACCTCACCCAGTTGCTGCTCGGCGGGGCGTGGATCCCGATGTGGTTCTTCCTCAACCTCTACCTGCAACAGGTCCTCGGTTACCGTGCCTTCCCCAGTGGCGCCGCTCTGCTGCCGATGACCGCGCTCATCATGGTCGGCATGATCGTCCTCGCACCGTGGGCGATGAACCGGTTCGGCCCGAAGACCATGACCGTCACCGGCCTGGGCACCCTCGCAGTCGGGATGGGCTGGCTGTCGCAGATCCGCCCCGACGGCATCTTCTGGGTGGACGTCCTGCCCGCCTCACTGGTCGCGGCACTGGGCATGTCGCTGGCGTTCATCCCGTCCCTGGGTACGGCGATCTCCAGCGCCCGACCGGAGGAGGGCGGCCTGGCCTCGGGCATCGTCAACACCAGTTACCAGGTCGGCTCCGCGCTCGGCCTGGCGGCGATGACCGCGGTCGCGGCCGCGTACGGGGCGAGCCGGCTCGGTGACCTACCGGCCCTGACCAACGGCTTCTCGGCCGCCTTCCTCGGCGCCGCCGTCATCGCCGTGGCCGGGGCGCTGCTCGCCGGCGTGACACTGCGCACCTCCCGGCCTGGGGCGACGGCGGAACCGGACACGACCGGTCCGGACCGCACCGAGACGGACAGGGCTGCCGTCTGATCGTTCGGGCAGGGCGCGACCGGCTGTCCGCCCGACAGTCCCGGACAGCCGGTCGCGTCCAGCTGCGCGACGACGCGCGGCGTCCCCGCATGGCTTCAGGTTGCGGCAGTACCGTTCCGCCCGTCGGGCGCCAGGTCCGGGTCGGCGGCGGACGCCGGGGCCACCGGTACGCCCTCCCGGACCACGGCCACGTCGCCGGGTGCGACGGTCAGTTCGCCGGCGCAGGGCGACCCGCTGAGCAGTTCGGTGCCGGTCGCGGCGACCTGGACGGTCCCTCCGGTGTGGTTGAGCACGAACAGCCAGCTCCGCCCGTCGGCGCGGCGCCGGACCACCTCGACGCCGGGCGGCGCCTCGGCCGGCGGCCGTACCCCGGCCTCGGTGACCAGCCGGGCGACCAGTCGGTCCGTGGCCGCCGCGTCGAGTCGGGTACCGACGTACCAGGCGGTACCCGCGCCGACCGCGTTGCGGGTGACCGCCGGTACGCCCGGCAGCGGGCCGTCGGCGTACCTGGCGAGCACCTCGGCGCTGTCGGTGTGCAGCCACTCGGTCCACACGTCGGCGACCGTCCCGTCGTCCAGGGTGACCCGCTCCCCCGCCCGCAGGGGGAAGAACTCCTCGGTGTGCACGCCGAGCAGGTCGCGGAAGGCGCCCGGGTAACCGCCGAGGCGGATGTGGTCGTTGTCGTCGACGATCCCGCTGAAGTAGGTGACCAGGGCGGTGCCGCCGGCTTCGACGAAGCTGCGCAGCGCGGCGGCGTGCGGGTCCCGGACCAGGTACAGGGTGGGGACGACCACCAGGCGGTAGCGGCTCAGGTCGGCCGAGGGGTGCACCACGTCGGCGGTGATCCCGGCCCGCCACAGCGCTCCGTGCAGCGCCTGGAGCCGGTCGGTGTACGTGACGTCGACGCTGGGGTGGGAGTCGAGTTCGACACCCCACCATGCCTCGTAGTCGAACAGGATCGCCACGTCGGCGTCCACCCGACTGCCGATCACCTCGGCGACGGCGGCGAGGTCGGCGCCGAGTCGGCACACCTCGCGGAAGATCTTGGTGTCCGGGCCGGCGTGCGGCAGCAGTGCCGAGTGGAACTTCTCGGCGCCGGCCCGGGAGGCCCGCCACTGGAAGAACAGGACGCCGTCGGCGCCCCGCGCGACGTGGGCCAGGCTGTTGCGGCGGAGCTGGCCGGGGGTCTTGGCCACGTTACGGGGCTGCCAGTTGACCGCGCTGGTGGAGTGTTCCATGAGCAGCCACGGCCGGCCACCGGCGACGCCCCGGGTGTGGTCGGCGGCGAGGGCCAGGCCGACGTGTGCCTCCGGGTCGGCTGCGGTCAGGTAGTGGTCGTTGGCGACCAGGTCCACATCGGGGGCCCAGGAGTGGTAGTCCAGGTGTTTGGTGCCGATACCGATCATGAAGTTGGTGGTGACGGGCTGGTGCACCAGCCGGGTCAGGACCGCCCGTTCGGCGCGCAGCTGGGCGCGCTGCTCGTCGGAGGAGAAACGCAGGAAGTCCAACTGCTGGGTCGGGTTGGCGAAGGTCGGCGCGAGCCGGGGCGGGTTGATCTCCGCCCAGTCGCCGTAGCGCTGGCTCCAGAAGGCGGTGCCCCAGGCGTCGTTGAGGGTGTCCAGGGTGCCGTAGCGGTCGCGCAGCCAGTGGCGGAACGCCTCGGCGCTGGTGTCGCAGTAGCAGTGCACGTTGTGACAGCCGAGTTCGTTGGAGATGTGCCACATCACCACGGCCGGGTGGTTGGCGTACCGGGTGGCGACCGCTTCGACCAGTGCCAACGATGCCGCACGGAACACCGGTGAGCTGGGGCAGTACGCCTGTCGTCCGCCGGGCCAGAGGATCGCGCCGTCGGCGCGGCGGGGCAGGGTGTCCGGGTGCCGGTGGGCGAGCCAGGGTGGTGGGCTGGCGGTGGCGGTGGCCAGGTCGACGGCGATCCCGCCGTCGTGCAGCAGGTCCAGCACCCGGTCGAGGTGGTGGAACTCGTAGCGGCCGGGCTCGGGTTCGAGCAGCGCCCACGAGAAGATCCCGACCGAGACCAGGTTGACGCCGGCACGGCGCATCAGGGTGACGTCCTCGGCCCAGGTCTCCTCGGGCCACTGCTCCGGGTTGTAGTCGCCGCCGAAGTAGATCCACTCGCCCTGCCACCGTCGCATGACAGCAGAGGGTGCCCTGCCGGGACAGGTAAGTCAACACTTTCGAACATAGACGGCCTTATTGGCGTTGCTTTCGTGACAGGCTTGTCCCATCTGGCTTGTCGCATCAGGGCACCGCTGTTGACAGTGGCGAAGGAACGGGTAGCTTGAGCTGGCACTGGCAGTTTATGTTTACCTGTGTTGATTCCCGGTGGAACGGTAGGTGGGATCACGGCGGGTGGGTGCTGCCAGCCGACGGCCCTCAGGCGCCGCACCCTCTCATCCGTAGGAGGCACCATGTCCCGTCCCCGGTCCCACGCCGAGTACCTGTCCCGGCTGGTACCCCCTTCCGTCGCCGGCCTGCGCCGACGCTCGCTGCTCGCGGGCGCCGCCGGCGGCGGCGTGCTGCTCGGCACCGGCCTGCTCGCCGGCTGCGGTGACGCCGACCCGGAGGGCTCCGGCTCCACGACGGTGTCGCTCGGCTCCAACCAGTCCGACCCGAAACCCAAGGAGGTCACCGCGAAGGTGATGGACGGGTTCCGGGCCTCCTCCGGGATCACGGTCGCCGTCAACACCGTCGACCACAACACGTTCCAGGAGAACATCAACAACTATCTCCAGGGCAAACCGGACGACGTGTTCATGTGGTTCGCCGGCTACCGGATGCGGTTCTTCGCCGGCCGTGGTCTCGCCGCCGACCTCAGCGACGTCTGGAGTGGGCTCTCCGGGATGTCGGACGCGTTCCGCAAGGCGTCCACCGGCGACGACGGCAAACAGTACTTCGTCCCCTCGTCGTACTATCCGTGGGCGGTGTTCTACCGCAAGTCGGTCTGGCAGCAGTACGGCTACCAGGTACCGAAAACCCTCGGCGAACTGACCACCCTGGCCGCCGAGATGAAGAAGGACGGCCTCTCCCCGATCGCCTTCGCCGACAAGGACGGCTGGCCGGCGATGGGCACCTTCGACATCCTCAACCTGCGGATCAACGGCTACCAGTTCCACATCGACCTGATGGCGGGCAAGGAGTCGTGGACCTCGGGCAAGGTCCGGACCGTCTTCGACACCTGGCGGGGGCTGCTGCCACTGCACCAGCCGGACAGCCTCGGCCGCACCTGGCAGGAGGCGGCCCAGTCCCTCCAGCAGAAGAAGAGCGGCATGTACCTGCTCGGCCTCTTCGTCGCCCAGCAGTTCCGCGACGACGAGCAGGACGACCTGGACTTCTTCACCTTCCCGGAGATCGACCCGGCGGTGGGGGCGAAGGCACTGGACGCGCCCATCGACGGGTACATGATGGCGCGCCGGCCGAAGGCGGAGGACAACGCCCGCAAGCTGCTCGCCTACGTCGGCTCGAAGGCCGCCGCCGACATCGTCGTCAAGAACGACCCGAGCACGCTGGTCGCCAACAGCGAGGCCGACACCAGCGGCTACACCGCCCTGCAACGCAAGGCCGCGGAACTGGTCGGCTCCGCCACGGAGATCGCCCAGTTCCTCGACCGGGACACCCGACCGGACTTCGCGTCCACGGTGATCATCCCGGCGCTCCAGCAGTTCATCAGGGAGCCGGCCGACATCGACGGGCTCACCACCAGCATCGAGAACCAGAAGAAGTCGATCTTCACCGACTGACGGCGAAAAGCGGAGGACACCGTGTCCGACCAGTCCCAGGTCC
This sequence comes from Micromonospora echinofusca, assembly GCF_017614955.1. GTDB lineage: Bacteria > Actinomycetota > Actinomycetes > Mycobacteriales > Micromonosporaceae > Micromonospora > Micromonospora echinofusca_A. The sequence continues at coordinate 18,171 of NZ_WVUH01000029.1, read as the reverse complement.
CGCAGGACCACGCCGTACCGTCGGCGGTGACGACCACCACGACGGGTGGTCGCCGCCGCCGGCTGCGGGTGCTGTCCCGTACCGACCGCGTGGTCATCGCGCTGATGGTGCTCGTACCGCTGCTGCTGGTCGTCGGTCTCGTCTGGCTGCCGGCACTGGCCACGGTCGGGCTGTCGGCCACCGACTGGGACGGCATCGGCCCGGTCGGCGACATCGAGTGGGTCGGCGCCCGCAACTACGCCGACGTGGTCGGCAACTACCCACCCTTCGTCCCGGCCGTGCAGAACAACCTGCTCTGGCTGGCCGCGCTGTTCGTGGTGGCCACCCCGTTCGGGATGTTCCTGGCCGTCCTGCTGGACAAGGAGCTACGCGGCACCCGGTTCTACCAGACCGCCCTGTACCTGCCCGTCGTGCTCTCCCTCGCACTGATCGGCTTCGTCTGGCAGCTCATCTACTCCCGCGACCAGGGGCTGCTCAACGGTGTGTTCGGCACCGACGTCGACTGGTACGGCGACCCCGACGTCAACATCTGGGCGGTCCTCGTGGCGGCGGGCTGGCGGCACGTCGGCTACGTCATGCTGCTCTACCTCGCCGGCCTCAAGGGCGTGGACCCGTCGCTGCGGGAGGCCGCCGCGGTCGACGGGGCCTCCGAGGTCAACACCTTCTTCAAGGTGGTCTTCCCGGTGCTGCGCCCGATCAACATCATCGTGCTGGTGGTGACCGTGATCGAGTCGCTGCGCGCGTTCGACCTGGTCTGGGTCATCAACAAGGGCCGCAACGGCCTGGAGCTGCTCTCCGCACTGGTGACGGCGAACGTGGTCGGCGAGGCCAGCCGGATCGGCTTCGGCTCGGCCCTGGCCACCAGCATGCTCGTCGTGTCGCTGGTCTTCATCACCGTCTACCTCACCACCGTCATGCGGGAGGACCGCAGATGACCACGGCGACCCGCACCGGCCACGCACCACCGGCCCCGCTACGAGCCCGCCGTCCGCTGCGCCCGGCCCGGGTGGTGCTGCACGTCTTCCTCGCGGCGGTGGCGATCGGCTGGCTCTTCCCGATCCTGTGGGCGGTGCTCACCTCCCTGCGCTCGTACGAGTACACCGCCGTCCACGGCTACGTCTCACTCGGCGGCTGGACCCTCGACAACTACCTCACCGCCTGGCGGACCGCCGAGTTCGGTCGGCACCTCCTCAACTCCGTGTACATCACCGTGCCGGCCGTACTGCTGACCCTCCTCCTCGCCTCCTGCGTCGCCTTCGTCATCGCCCGGTTCAGCTGGAAGGCCAACCTGGTCCTGCTCGGCCTGTTCACCGCCGCGAACCTGTTGCCCCAGCAGGCCCTGCTCATCCCGCTGTTCCGCCTCTTCACACAGGTGCCGCTGCCCGCGTTCATGAGCGACTCGGAGCTGCTGTACGACAGCTACTGGGGGCTGATCCTGGTCAACGTCGCCTTCCAGTGCGGCTTCTGTGTCTTCGTGCTGAGCAACTACATGAAGGCCCTCCCCCGTGACCTGTACGAGGCGGCGATGGTCGACGGGGCGAGCATCTGGCGGCAGTACTGGCAGGTGACCATGCCGCTGTGCCGACCCGCGCTGGCCGCCCTGGCGACGCTGGAGGTGACCTGGATCTACAACGAGTTCTTCTGGGCCACCGTCCTCATGCGCACCGGCGACAAGTTCCCCGTCACCAGTTCCCTGAACAACCTGCGCGGTGAGTTCTTCACCGACAACAACCTGGTCTCGGCCGGCTCCGTGCTGGTCGCGATTCCGACCCTGGTGATCTTCTTCCTCCTGCAGCGGCAGTTCGTCCGGGGCCTGACCCTGGGAGCCTCCAAAGGATGACCATCGTCCACCTGCGCCGCACGCCGGTCAGCCTGCTCCTCGACGGGCGCGGCCCCGGCCTCCCCCGGATCGTGCACTGGGGCGCCGACCTGGGACCACTGCACGCCGACGAACTGTCCACCGTCGTCGGGGCCACCGTCGCCCCGGTCGTACCCAGCAGCTTCGACGCGCCCACGGTGCTGTCGCTCCTGCCCCAGCCCGGCGAGGGCTGGAGCGGCCGACCGGCGCTGGCCGGGCACCGCAACGGCGCGGCCTGGGCCACCGCGTTCCGCCTCGACGACCTCGACCTCGACGCGGACGCGGGTCGGGTGACCGTACGGGCCACCGACACCGTCGCCGCGCTCACCCTCACCGTCGAGCTGGAACTCGACCCGCACGGCGTGCTGACCGTCCGGCACCGGCTGCGCAACGACGGCACCAGCGGGTACGAGCTGCGGGACCTGACACCGGTGCTGCCGGTACCCCCGGCCGCCACCGAACTGCTCGACCTGACCGGCCGGTGGTGCCGGGAACGGTCCCCGCAGCGGCACCCGTGGCAGCTGGGCACCTGGGTACGCGAGGGCCGGCACGGCCGGACCGGCCACGACGCCACCCTGCTGCTGGTGGCCGGCACACCCGGCTTCGGCTTCGGGCACGGCGAGGTGTGGGCGGTGCACACCGCGTGGAGCGGGGACCACGTCACCTTCGCCGAACGTCGACCCACCGGCGAGTCGGTACTCGGCGGCGGTGAGCTGCTCGCTCCCGGCGAGGTCGTGCTCGCCCCCGGCACCGAGTACGCCACCCCGCTGCTCTACGCCGCCTGGTCCGACGCCGGTCTGGACGGGCTCAGCGACACCCTGCACCGGCACCTGCGCGCCCGACCGAACCATCCCCGCACGCCCCGACCGGTCACCCTCAACGTGTGGGAGGCGGTCTACTTCGACCACGCCCTGGACCGGCTCCGCGACCTGGCCGACCGGGCCGCCGAGGTCGGCGTCGAACGGTTCGTCCTGGACGACGGCTGGTTCCGGGGCCGGCGGCACGACCGGGCCGGCCTCGGCGACTGGTACGTCGACGGGCAGGTCTGGCCGGACGGACTGCACCCGCTCGTCGACCACGTCACCGGGCTGGGCCTGCGGTTCGGGCTGTGGGTCGAGCCGGAGATGGTCAACCCCGACTCGGACCTGTTCCGCGCCCACCCCGACTGGGTGCTCGCCGTACCCGGCCGGCTGCCGCCCGGCTGGCGGCACCAGCAGGTCCTCGACGTCGCCCACCCGCCGGTGTACGCGTACCTGCGCGACCGGCTCGACGCGCTGCTCACCGGGTACCCGGGCATCAGCTACCTCAAGTGGGACCACAACCGGGACCTCACGGAGGCCGCGCACGCCGGCCGGCCGGGCGTGCACGGCCAGACCCGCGCGGTCTACCGGCTCCTCGACGAACTGCGCTCCCGCCACCCGCAGGTGGAGATCGAGAGCTGCGCCTCCGGGGGCGGCCGGGTCGACCTGGAGATCCTGCGCCGCACCGACCGGGTCTGGGCCAGCGACTGCAACGACGCCCTCGAACGGCTGGCGATCCAGCGCTGGACCGGGCTGCTGCTGCCGCCCGAACTCGTCGGCACCCACATCGGTCCGGACCGGTCACACACCACCCACCGGGTCCACGAACTGGGCTTCCGGGCGACGACCGCGCTCTTCGGCCACCACGGCATCGAATGGGACATCAGTACGGTCGACGCCACCCGGCGTCGGGAACTGGCCGCCTGGGTCGCCCTGCACAAGCGGCTCCGGCCGCTGCTGCACTCCGGGCGGGTGGTCCGGGTCGACCACCCGGACCCGGCCGTCTGGGTGCACGGCGTGGTCGCCCACGACGGTTCCCACGCGGTGTACGCGGTGACCCGGCTGGCCGCCTCGGTCGCCCAGGTGCCCGGCCCGGTACGCCTCACCGGCCTGGACCGCCGCCGGCGGTACCGGGTACGCCCACCGGCGGACGTACCCGGGCCGGCCACCCTCCAGAAGACCGATCCGGGCTGGTGGCGTGACCAGGAGACGGTCCTCTCCGGGGCGGTGCTCGCCTCGGTCGGGTTGCAGATGCCGGCGCTGCACCCCGAGCAGGCGCTGCTACTGGAGCTCACCGCGGCCGACTGACCGGCGGTCACCCGCCGCCTCGGGGACGGCGGGGACTGTTGCGCTGCCTCGGCACACAGCGGGGTGGGCGGGTACGTGACCCGCCCACCCACGGCCCCGGTCGCCCGGGGACGCCCTACCCGTCACCGCCGACGGCGGCTGGGCTCCGGGATGTTCGCCTCGATCTCCTCGTGGCGGACCTGCTCGTCGATCGGCTGGTCCTCGACCACCTCGTTCTTGGCCAGGTGCACCCGCTCGACCGGCACCTGTTCCTTGCTCACCACGGGCCGCTCGGCGCGCAACGGCATCTCCTGCTGCGCCTCGCCCATCCCTCCGGCCCGGACGCTGGCCGCGTCCGCAGCGGTGATCGGCTCGCGCTCGACGTACACCTCGTCGTGCTCGACCGGCACGGTCGTGTGCACGTTCTCGGTGACCACGTTCTTGCGCAGGACCGCCTTGCCCGCAGGCTGGCTCTCGGTGCCCACCCGCAGCCGCTCCTCGAAGCGGATCAGCTCGTCGCGGGCCCGCGGCGTCTGCTGCTCCTGAAGGCGGTAGTGCGCGAACAACTGGGCGGTCTGGTCGCCGCTCAGGGGTGTGTCGTTGCCCGGCTCCACGCTCGGGGCGCTCTGGACGATCGCCTTGTCGTAGGCGACCTTCAGCTTCCCCTTCTGCATCTGCGCGTTGCCGAGCGGAGCCATGGGCTCACGAGCACCGCCGGTCTGCACGCTGACCCAGGCGGGGTAGCCGGCAGTGGCCCACACCTGGCGGACCTTGCCGATGCTGGCACCCGACTGGTCCTGGACGTCCTGGCCGTACAGCGAACGTACCTGCTGTTCAGTGAGTTGCACGGGTCGTCCTCCTCTCGCGTGACGGCCCCTGCGTACCCGACGGATCCCCGGCCATGCGTCGCCCCGGGCACCTACGCCGGCCGGGCCGGGCGGGCGGTCTGCCGGCCGACGGAAGCGCACCCGTGTGCTGCCCTGCGACGAACATCGCGCACCGTCCGGTTCGGGCCTTCGGCCGCGCTGATGGTCGACCACGGTGCCGGCCTGCTGTCGGTGGGCGCGGCTACGATCCTGCGCATGATCCAGGACCTGGTCCGGGCAGCGGCATCCGGTGACGACGACGCGTTGGGCCGGCTCGAGGAGACCGTCGCCGCGCAACCGGACGCGCTGACCGGTCACCTGCACCAGATGCTGGACCTGGACCTGCTCTGGCCAGCGTCGCTCTACCGGGCCGCCGGTGACAACGTGGTGCGCCGCGTCGTCGACCAGGTCGACCGTGGGCAGCCGGTGCGGCGCCTCAACCACCTGCTCCTCATCCTGGCGCACACCCGGGGTCCCCTCGCCGAGGCCGCGTTCCGACGGTGGGAGCAGACGCGTGCGCCCGGCATGGAGCGGCTGCATGTCGGCCCGCTGCGGTACGCGGAGCAGGGCGGTTGGGCTCTGCTGCCCGACGGCACCCACCGTGAACTCTGCGCACCCGTCGCACACCGGCTCGTGATGACCTCCGCGCCGCGCGCGTCGGACGGCACGACGTGTCCCTGGTGCGACTCGCCGCTGTGGACGGTCGTCGACCTCACCACCGACGAGCCTGCGGTCGCCGACGTGCTCGCCCATGCCGGCTGGCGCGGGCGGCTCCGGATCACCACCTGCCACCTGTGCGCCTGCTACACGACTCTGTATTGCCAGGTGACGCCGGACGGCGGCTCGACCTGGGCAGCGGACAACGCCCCGCCGCCCTACCTGCAGACCTCGACCGAGGAGCCACCGCCCCTGACGGCGACCGTCGGTGGACCACGCGCCACCCCGTACCAGGCCAGCGCATGGGACCGGGGCGGCTCCACGCTCGGTGGGCACCCGCAGTGGATCCAGGACGCCGAACACGCCGCCTGTGCCACCTGCGGTCAGCCGATGGACTACCTCGGGCTCGTCGGCGGTGCGGACCTCGACGAGTACGGCGAGGGTGCGTACTACCTCCACCTCCATGCGGCATGCGGCCTCGCCGCCGTGTCGTACCAGCAGAGCTGAGCATGTCAGCGGAATGGTCCCCGCAGGAATCACCTGGTTCACCAGCGTGCGTGGATGTGCGTTCGGGCTCGTCGGGTGCGGCCCGACCGGGTCGGGCCGCACCCCGGAAGCCGACTATCGCGCCACTACTGGCTCAGCCGGTAGCTGTTGGCGAAGTTGCTGGGGCTGCACACGCTGAGCTGGTTCATGGTCTGGCTGTAGCTCCAACCCGACGGTACCGAGCAGGCCCACAGCCCGACGGCCGGCACCCGCAGGTGGTAGCTGTAGGCGAAGTTGCTGGGACTGCACACGCTCAGGTCGTTGGTGACCCGGTCCCAGGTGTACCCCGAGGGCACCGAACAGACCGTGATGTTGTCGGCCGGCGCCCGCAGGTGGTAGGTGTACGCCCAGCCGCTCGGGTTGCACCGGTTGAGGTCGTTGGTGACCCGGTCCCAGGTGTAGCCGGCCGGTACCGAGCAGGCCCAGGTGCCGTCGAGGTTCTCGGTGATCGTCCAGCTGAACGAGGTGCTTCCGGTCCTGCTGCCGCTGTCGCTGGCGGTCACGGTCACGCTGTAGTTGGCGGCGGTGCTCGGGGTGCCGGTGATCAGGCCGGTCGAGGAGTTGATCGACAGGCCGGCGGGCAGGCCGGTGGCCGACCAGGTGTACGGCGTGGTACCACCGGAGGCGGTCATCTGGAGGCTGACCGCGACGTTCTTCCGCCCGCTCTGGTTGCCCGGGTTGTTCACCGACGGGCCGCCGGGCGTGCCGCCGCCGGTGTTGACGTACAGCAGCCGGTTCGGCGAGCCGCTGCCCGCGTCGGTGATCTTGTTGGGGGTGGCGTTGCCGAACATCGTGCTGGCCACCTGGGCCGGGGTCAGACCCGGAGCGCCGCCCAGGATCAGCGCGGCGCCACCGGCGACGTGCGGGGCCGCCATCGAGGTGCCGCTGATCGTGTTGGTGGCGGTGTCGCTGCTGCTCCACGCCGAGGTGATGCCGGCGCCGGGGGCGTAGATGTCGGTGCAGGTCCCGTAGTTGGAGAACGACGCGCGGGCGTCACCGGAGGTGGAGGCGTTCACCGTGATCGCCTCGGCGACCCGGGCCGGGGTGAAGTTGCAGGCGTCGGAGCTGGAGTTGCCGGCGGCGATCGCATAGACCACGCCGTCGGCGATCGAGCTGCGGACCGCGCTCTCCAGGGTGGTGTTGCTACCGGACCCGCCCAGGCTCATGTTCGCCACCGCCGGGCCGGAGGTGTGGTTGCCGGTGACCCAGTCGACGCCGGCGGCCACGGCGGCGAACGAGCCGGAACCGGCGCAGTCGAGCACCTTCACCGCGACCAGCCGTACGCCTTTGGCCACGCCGTAGGCGTTGCCACCGACGGTGCCCGCGACATGGGTACCGTGGCCGTTGCAGTCGGTGCTGTTGGTGTCGACGGTGTTGGTGCCCCAGACCGCCCGCCCACCGAAGTCACTGTGCGTGGTCCGGATGCCGGTGTCGATGATGTACGCGGTGACACCGGCGGCGGTGTTCGGATAGGTGTAGGTGGTGTCCAGCGGGAGGTTCCGCTGGTCGATACGGTTGAGGCCCCAGGACGGCGGGTTGTTCTGCGTGCCGACGGCATGGACAGTGCCGTTCTGTTCCACGTACGCCACCTCCGGTTCGGCGGCGATCCGGCGGGCGGTACGCGCGTCGAAGGTGCCCGCGAAACCGCGCAGCACATGCCGGTAGGTGTGGTCCACCCTGGCCCGGTGCCTGGTGACCAGCCGGTTGGTCAGTGTGTCCACGGCGCGCGCCGTCCCGGCTGCGGTGTCCTTGAAGACGACGATGTAGCTGTCCTTGATGGCGTTCGGGTTGCGGTCGCCGCGGATGGTGCTCTCGGCCGGGGCGGCACCGGCCGTGGCGCTGATGGCCAGGACCATCAGTGCGGTGCTGCCGACGCCGGCAAGCCTGCGGACCCAGCGTGAGTGAACCTTGGTCATGTCTGCGGTTCTCCCTCTGCGGTGTTCCGGCGTCTGGTGTGAACCGGCGGCCGGAAAAGGGGGTGGTGAGGGTCGCGCGACCACGGACGACTGTATGAGGCACAGTGACAGGAGACAATACCTGTTGAAAGAGTTCTCCGGTTTCGACGACGGAATCCGCCGCTGTTTTCAACAGTTTACCGACCCGGTTAATTGCAGTTGGTCATTGATTCGCGTCGGGCGCGCCGGACCCGTCCCGTCCGCGACGCCACAGGGTCACCTGCCGGCAGGCCGGGCGCCTACACTTCACGATCCAGATTCCGCTCACGCTCACGGATTGGCGCCGATGTCCGCTCCCGTACCACCACCGCCCGGCGTTCAGCCACCGCAGACCGCCACCGACGAGCGCGGCGGGGCTGCACCCGTACAGGCCTTCGACATCTGGGCCGGCAGTGAACCGGAGCCCGACGACCACGGTCTGCAGCCCCTTCCCGCCGGGTGGGCGGGCCCCGACGGACCGGGCATCGACAAGCGGACCTGGCCGCGCTCCCCCCGCACCGGGCAGCCGATGATGCACTGTTTCACGCTGTGGCTGCCCGAGGCGTACCGGCGCCGGGGCCGCGATCTCGTCGCCGTGTCCGTCTTCCAGTGGAACGACGACCTGTACTTCCAGGATCCGCTGCCCTGCCTGGCAGCCGGCGGCGGGCCTGCCGACCCGTCCGGCGGCGCCCACCCGTTCCGGGGACAACTGGCGCAGTCGGTGCGGCATCCGCAGCTCTGCCTGGCCGACGACGGCGTCGACAACCTCTTCGCCATGGTCTGGCTCACCGCAGCCGAGTTCGACGGCCCGCGCGTGCCGCGTCCCGATGCCGCACCGGCTCTGGCCGACGGCGAACACGACATCACCCGGACGATGCAGAGGTACGGGGTGTTCGGCGAGTTGTGGCTGTATCCCCGCTACCCGGATCCGAACGCCGGCGTGCCACCGCAGGAATCCTGGCAGCGCACCGGTTCCTACGTCGACGTCCCGGACCGGTTCGACCGGTTCCACGACGAGCATCTCGGCGGGAGCGTGATGTCCCCGAACGGCATCCGGGCCGGGCTGTCCGCGTGGTATTTCGAAGTCAACCGGCTCGGGGGTATGTCGCACGGCGGTGACGAGGACCTCGCCTTCGACCTGGACAACGATGCGTTCCTCGGGGATCTGACCAGCAAGGTGCTCGTCCTTCCGGACCGCCCCGTCTGAAGCTCCCCACCGGCGGGTGACAGCACCCACAGAGCGCACGCCCCGCCGGGTAGGGCGAATCCGGTGTACCAGGATCGGGGCATGACAGCTGATCCCGTCGCGGTGGTCCGCGAGTTCCTGGACGTGGTCCGCTCGGGAGTCGAGCCGGACCGGGCTGCCCGACTGATGGCGCCCACGATCACCGCCCACCAGGTGCAGGCCGAGAATCCGACGACGATCACGCGGACCCCACAGGAGTACGCCGAACATGTCGAGGAGATGCTCGTCGCCTACGGGCCGTTCCGGGTGGAGGTCGACGAGTTGTTCGGCTCCGGCGACCGGGTGTACGCGCGGTGGACCCAGCACGGCCGGCACGTCGGGACCGTCGACGGCATCGCGCCCACCCGCCGGCCGGTGACCCAGGTGACCAGCTGCGTGTACCGGGTCGCCGACGGCCGGATCGCGGAGTACTGGATCCAGATCGACCGGTGGGGGCTACGGGCGCAGCTCGGCACCGGACAGGCCGTGCCGGGCGACGACGGCAGAACGGTGTCCGGCCGCTGATCGGGCCCAGGTCGGCACCGGGTCCCGGCGGATCGGTCGGGTCCGTGACGGTCACGGAAATGGCCGAAAGTACGACGGCTCGGGCGTCGGGGTGGACTTGTGGCCGAGGAGCCGGGGCTGCCGTTCACGCAGGCTGTGGGCATGTCATGGCACGGTTCAGAAAACACCGACGTCGTCGTCGCCGACCCGCCCCGGCCTGCGGTGGCCCCGGTACGGGAGCGTGTCGTCGCGCTCGACGTGCTCCGGGGCTTCGCGCTCTGCGGCATCCTGCTGGCGAACGTGAAGCCGATCGCCCACCAGGGCGACACGCCCGATGCCGGGCCGCTACCGGAGACGACGGCGGCGACGGTGCTGCATCTGCTGGTCGACCAGCGGTTCTTCCCGATCTTCTCGTTGTTGTTCGGGGTCGGCTTCGCCCTGCTGACCGAGTCGGCGCACGGGCGGTCCCGACGCCCCCGGGTGGTGCTGCTGCGTCGACTGCTGGCGCTGCTGGCCATGGGCCTGTTCCACGCCCTGGCGCTGTGGAGGGGTGACGTTCTCGCCGTCTACGCGACGCTCGGCCTGGTGGTGCTGCTGCCCGCCACGTGGTTGCCGCGGCGCGTCGTGGCGGTCGCCGCCGGCGTGCTCGTCGTGTTGTCGGTGACCGTGTTCGGGGGCTGGTACTCACTGGTGCCCGGTCTGTTCCTGCTCGGTTCGGCACTGACCCGGTACGGGGTGGTCGCGCGGGTCGAGTCGGCTCCGCGTACCGTCGCGGTGTTGGGGTTGGTCTTCGCGCTCGCGGCGGTGCCCGCGACGGTGGTCCAGGTGCGGGCCGGGGTGTCCGATCCGGATGGCGCGGTGTCGAGGATCGCCTATCCGGCGGCCGGTCTGCTGACCGCCGGCGTCTACGTGTGCGCGATGGTGCTGCTGCTCAGGACCCGCGTGGCGGGACTGTTGACCGCTGCCTTCCGGCCGCTGGGACGGATGGCGTTGACGAACTACCTGACCGCGACGGTGCTGGTGCTGGTGATCGCCGAGCTGGTCGGTGGTTCGGATCGTTGGCCGGTCGGTGGGGTGGTCGCGGTGGCCGCCGTGATCCTGCTGGTGCAGTGGTGGTGGTCGGTACTCTGGCTGCGCCGCTGCCGGCAGGGGCCGGTCGAATGGTTGTGGCGTTGGGTGACCTGGTGGCAGCGACCGCCGTTGCGACGTGCGCGACGACCCGGTGCCGCTCCGGAGCGAGGATGGGATACGCCATGACCTTCGCCGGCCCGCGCCGGGCAGTCACCGTGGGCACGCTGGTCGACGCCGCGTTCGCGGTGCTGCTCACCGTCGGTTTCACCCTCGAGGTGGCGGTCGTGTCGAGCCGTCACCCGGCCTGGCCGGTGGGTGCGGCATTCGTACTGTGCACGGCGGCGGTGTGCGGGGCCGCGCTGCTGCGGCGCCGGTACCCGGCCCGGGCGGCGGTCGCCGCGATCGTGCTGTGCGCGGTTGCCGAGCTGATCGACTGGCGGACCGACCAGCAGGGGCAGCCGGCGCCGATCGCCTGTCTGGCGCTGCTGGTGGTGGTCGCTTCCACGGTGCGGTTCCTGTCTCCGGCCGGTGCCGTCGCGGTCGCCGTCGGCTCGGGAGTGGTCGCCGTCGGCACCGTCGAGCGGTACGCGACCTACCTGGCCCGGGACATCCCGAACGCGCGCACGGCGACGCTGGTCATGGTCGTCGGATGGCTTGTCGCGGTCACGGTGGGTCTGTGGCGCCGGTTCGGTGACTCGCGTCGGCGGGTGACAATCGACCGGGTACGGCGGGCCGAGCGGCTGGCTCTGGCCCGTGACCTGCACGACGTCGCGGCCCACCACCTGACCGGTCTGATCATTCAGGCCCAGGTGGCGCAGCTCGACGGCGCCGCCGACCCGGCCGCGACCCGGGCGGCTCTGACCGGGATCGAGACTGCGGGGGCGGGGGCGCTGGCCTCCCTACGGCAGGTGGTGCGGCTGCTGCGGGACGACGAGCCGGTGGTGACGCCCGGGTCGGCTGCCCTGGCCGAGTTGGTGGACCGTTTCCCGCTGCCCGGCGCCCGCGCGCGGCTCGACCTGCCCGACGGGCCCGTGCCGGCCGGCTGGCCACCGGAGGTCCACGTCGGCATCTACCGGATCGTGCAGGAGGCGCTGAGCAACGTGGCCCGGCATGCGCGCGACGCCCGTACCGTCACCGTGACGCTGGCCCACGACGGGCGCACCGTCCGGCTGCGTGTCGTCGACGACGGGCACCCCGGTGTGTCCGGCGGGCGGCCCGGCCACGGTCTGCTCGGGATGCGGGAGCGGGCGACCGGCCTCGGCGGGGAGCTGAGCGCCGGGCCGGGTACCCCCAACGGCTGGACCGTCGAGGTGCGCATCCCTACGCCGGTGGTGTCATGACCATCCGGGTACTGGTCGCCGAGGACCAGGCGATCGTCCGCCGGGGTCTGCGGCTGCTGTTGGAGAGCCAGCCGGACATCACGGTGGTGGCGGAGGCCGCGGACGGCCCGGAGGCGATCGCTCTCGCCCGGGAACTCCGCCCGGACGTCTGCCTGGTCGACATCCAGATGCCACGGTTGGACGGCATCGCCGTGACCCGCGCGCTCGCCGGTCCCACCGCGCACCACCCCCTGCGGGTGGTGATCATCACGACCTTCGACCTGGATGAGTACGTGCACGACGCGCTGCGGGCGGGGGCGGTCGGGTTCATCCTGAAGGACTCGGGGCCGGCCCTGCTCGCCGAGGCGGTGCGGGCCGCGCACGCCGGTGGCGCGATGGTCTCGCCGTCGGTCACGATGCGGCTGCTGAAGCGGTTCGGGCCGGTCGCGCCGCCGTCGCCGCGCCGGCCCGCCGTACCGCTGACCGATCGGGAGATCGAACTGGTCCGGTGCATCGCCCGGGGGCGTACCAACCAGGAGATCGCGCAGGAGCTGTTCATCTCGTTGAGCACGGTGAAGGCGCACGTGGCCAACGTCCAGGTCAAGTTGCTGCTGCGCAACCGTACCGAGATCGCCGCGTGGGCCTGGGAGAACAGGCTGGTGACGGGTGGCTGAGCAGTCCCGCCCGCAGGGCGCTTCCGGTCAAGACGGGAGCGGACGGGAGGTGCGGACGCGCGTCGATCCGGGCGGCGGAGTCGGTCACCGGGTGTCCGGGTCGGCCGGTCGGCAGGTGGAGCGTTGCTGGCCGAGGCCGTCGATCTCCAGGGTCACCACGTCGCCGGGGGCGAGGTACGGGAACCGGCCGGACAGTGCCACCCCTTCGGGGGTACCGGTGTTGATCAGGTCGCCGGGCTCCAGGACCGTGTACTGGCTCAGGTGCCAGACCAGGAACGCCACCGTGAAGATCATGTCGGCGGTGCGGGAGTCCTGGCGGGCCTCCCCGTTGACCCAGGAGCGCAGGCCCAGCCGTTGCGGGTCGGCGATCTCGTCCGGGGTGACCAGCCACGGTCCCAGCGGGTTGAACGTCTCGCAGGACTTGCCCTTGGACCACTGTCCACCCGACTCGGCCAGTTGGAAGTCCCGTTCGGAGACGTCGTTGCTCAGCACGTACCCGGCGACGTGGGCCAGGGCCACGTCGGGCGAGCGGAGGTAGCGGGCCCGCCGGCCGATGACCACGCCGAGTTCGACCTCCCAGTCGGTACGCGTCGACCGGTGCGGCAGCAGGATGTCGTCGTACGGTCCGACCACGGTGTTCGGGGCCTTGTAGAACAGGATCGGGGTGTCCGGTGGCGCCGCCCCGGACTCGGCGGCGTGCGCGGCGTAGTTCTGGCCGACGCAGAGCACCGCGCCGGGGCGGGCGACCGGCGGTCCGATCCGCTGCCCGGCCACGGAGCTGCGCGGCAGTGCCCCGGCGGCGAGCGCGGCCCGCGCCCGGGGCAGCCCGTCGGCGAGGAACCCGCCGTCGATGTCGGCGGTCACCGGCCGTAAATCGTGGTGGTGTCCGTTCCGGTCGAGCAGTACCGGCCGTTCGGCGCCGGCCGGTCCGACCCGCATCAGTTTCACCTGTGTCTCCTTCGCGTGGGATCGCCGGTGGGGGTCACCGGTACACCAGTCCGCCGCCGACCTCGACCACCTGGCCGGTCACCGCGGCGGCGCCCGGTGACGCCAGCCAGCGGGCGGTGGCCACCAGGTCCCCGGGGGTGAGCCGGCGGAGCAGCGCCTGCCGTTGGTACACCTCGGCGTCGATCTCGTCGGGGCTGCGCCCGGCGGCCAGTTCCGCCTCGCTCTCGGTGCGGATGGCGCCGGGCGAGATCGCGTTCACGGTGGTGCCGTCCGGCCCGTACGCGCGGGCGAGCGCGCGGGTCAACCCGACCAGGGCGGCCTTGCTGGCCACGTACGCCGGGCCGGACGGGCCGCCGAGCCGGACGGTGGCCGAGGTGACGTTGATGATCCGGCCACCCTCGCGGGTGCGCATCCCGGGGGCGAGGGCCTGCGCGAGCAGCATCGGCGCGGTGACGTTCACCGCGAACGTGTCGGTCCACTCCGGTACGGTCAGCGCGTCGACGGTCACGTTGGACGCCCGGGCCGCGTTGTTGACCAGGACGTCGACCGGGCCGGCCCGGTCCGCGAGGGCCACCGCGCCGGCCGGGGTGGCCAGGTCGGCGGTGACCACGACCGGTTCGATCCCGGCGTCCCGGCAGCGTCGGGCCACCGCGTCGATCTCCGGGGTCTCGTGCGGTGCGCCGAGGTGGTGCAGCACGACGGTGTCCCCCGGATCGGGTAGTCCGACCGCGAGGGCGGCGCCGATGCCGCGCCGGGCCCCGGTCACCAGGATCCGCCGGCTCATCCGCCGAGCCCCGGGGTGAGCAGGGTCTTCACCGTCCGGCCCGAGCGCACCAGGGCGAGGGCGGCGGCCACGTCGGCCAGCGGGAACCGGTCGGTGACCAGGGGTGCCAGCCGGTCGGCGTGCCGCCGGAGGGTGTCGACGGCGGCCGGGAAGCTACGCAGGATCGCCATCGAGCCGAGGATGGTCAGTTCGTCGGCGTAGATCCGGTACGGCGACACCCCGGCGGTCGCCTCCGGCGCGGCCACCCCGAAGACGAGCAGGTGGCCGGCGCGGGCGACGCAGTCCAGTGCGGCGGTGAAGGCGGACGGACTGCCGGTGGCCTCGATCACCCAGGGCACCCGGTGCCCGGCCACCCCGTCGGGGTCGGTGACCCGGGCGCCGGTCAGTCGGGCGGCCAGTTCGCGGCGGGCCGGGTTGGTGTCGACCAGGGTCACCGGCCCGACGCCGCGCGCGTCGAGCAGGATCGCCAGGATCAGGCCCATCGTTCCCGCGCCGAAGACGACCGCCGGTTCGTCGGGGCGGGGGGCCAGCCGGTGCAGCCCCCGCACGGCGCACGCGACCGGTTCGGCCAGCGGGGCGGCGGCGAGGGGGAACGACTCGTCGAGGCGGTACAGGTTGGCCGCCGGGACGGCCGTGTACTCGGCCCACGCGCCGGGCCGGGTGGCGCCGACGGCTCCCCAGGCCAGGCACATGTTGCCGTGTCCGCGTCGGCACGGGTCGCACCGTCCGCAGTGCAGGGACGGGTCGACGGCGACCAGGGTGCCGACGGGGTACCCGGTGACGTCGCGGCCGACGGCCACCACCTCGCCCCACGGTTCGTGGCCGGGCACCAGCGGGAACCGGTCGGTGCCCAGGTCACCGTCGACCAAATGCAGGTCGGTGCCGCAGATACCGCAGTCCCGGACGGCGACGACCACCCCGTCCGGGGTGGGCGTCGGGTCGTCGACCCGTTCCGCCGCAAGTTGACCGGGGCCGTCGAGCACCACCGCGCGCATGGGTGTTCCCCTTTCAGTCGAAGACGATCAGGCCACGGGTGGCCCGGCCGGAGCGGAGCGCGTCGTACGCGTCGTCGATCCGGTCGGCCGGCCAGCGCCCGGAGACCAGGTCGGCCAGGCGGAGCCGGCCGACGAGGTAGAGGTCGACCAGGTCGGGAAAGTCGACCGGCGGATTGGTCGAGCCGTACTTGGCGGCGATGATCCGGCGTTCCCCGTTGAGCAGGTGGCCGGGGTCGAACGACAGCGTGGTGTGGTCGGGGTAGCCGGCGATCAGTACGGCGGTGCCCCGGGACGCGAGACTCTCCATGGCGAGCGGGAACGCGGTGGCGGCGCTGGTGGTGACGAAGGTGTGGTCGGTGCCACCGCCGGTCAGGTCCCGGATCTGCGCCGCCGCGTCGGGTTGGCGGGCGTCGACGCAGTGGGTCGCGCCCATGGCCAGGAGGGCGGGGAACTTGTCGGGCACCACGTCGACCGCGACCACCGGGTACGCCCCGGCCAGGGCGGCGGCGTGCAGGGCGCTGATCCCGACGCCCCCGCAGCCGACCACGGCGACCCGGTCGCCGAGCCGGACCCGGGCGGTGCTGCGGACCGCCCCGACGCCGGTGGCGACGGCGCAGCCGATCAGCGCGGCCAGGTCGAGGGGGATCGTCGGGTCGACCGGGACCACGGACCGTTCGCTGAGCACGGTCAACGGGGCGTTGGTGGCCGGTCCGTAGTGGAAGACCTCGTCGCCGTCGAGCCGGAACCGGGTGTGCCCGTCGGCCATCCGGCCCAGCGGTGGCTGCCGGGTGCACAGGGCCGGTGCGCCCTGTCGGCAGGTGCGGCAGGTGGCGCAGCCGGGGGCCCAGGAGACGACGACGTGGTCACCGGGGCGTACGGAGGTCACGCCGGGGCCGACCGACTCGACCACCCCGGCGCCCTCGTCGCCGAGCACGATGGGGATGGGGATGCCGGCGTGGTGGCCGTCCATGGCGTACAGGCAGCTGTGGCAGACGCCGGAGGCGGCCATCCGGACCCGGACCTCACCGGCGTGGGGTTCGGCCACGTCGAGGTCGACGACGCGGTGCGGTGTGCCGGGGGCGAAGAAGACCGGGGTGGGGACGCGCATCAGGGTGCTCCGGTGGACGGGTCGGCAGCCGGGCCGGCCAGGTGGATCTTGATTTCGGTTCCGGTGGCGGCGGCGCGCAGGGCGTCGGCCGCGTCGGCCAGGGGGTGGACCGCGGTGACCAGTCGGGTGACCGGGGTGCCGGTGGCGACGAGTCGTTCGGCGGTGGTGAAGTCGGCCGGCAGGTACATCGCCGAGCCGGCGAGGCGTACCTCCTGGTCCTGGAGGGTTTCGATGGCGAGGGTGAGCGGGCCGTGGCCGACCCCGACGACGACGACCGTGCCGCCGCGTACCGCGAGGTCGAGGGCGACGCCGAGGGTGGCGGCGCTGGCGACGCAGTCGAGGACCAGGTCCGGTCGACCGGCGAGGGCGGCGCGGACGTCGTCGGGCAGGCTCGCCGCAGCCGGGTCCAGTGCGGCTGTCGCGCCGAGTTCCACGGCGAGGGCCCGTTTGCCGGGTACCGGATCGGTCACCACCACCGCGTCCGCGCCGGCCGCGCGGGCGGCGAGCAGGGTGCACAGGCCGATGGTGCCGCCGCCGAGCACGGCCACCGTGGCCCCGGCGAGGGAGCCGCCGGCCAGGCCGACGGCGTGCACCGAGGTGGCCAGGGGTTCGATCATCGCGGCGGCGGCCAGGTCGGCTCCGGCCGGTACCGGGGCGAGGGCGGCCACCGGGACGGTGAACGCGTCGGCGAACGCCCCGGGCCGGTGGGAGCCCACTCCGATGAGGTGTTCGCAGAGGTTCTGCCGTCCGCGTCGGCAGTAGAAGCACTGTTCGCAGGCGATCGCCGGGCGCAGGTAGACCCGGTCGCCGGGGGCGTACCCGTCGACGTCCGGGCCGGTCGCGGCGACCACGCCGGACGCCTCGTGGCCGGGTGGGATCGGGTACGGCAGCCACGGGTGCCCGCGGTGCAGGGTGTGCAGGTCGGAGCCGCAGATGCCGGCGTACGCGGTGGACACCAGCACCTCCCCCGGGGCGGGTTCGGGCGGCGGGACCCGGCGCACCTCGACGGTGTGCGGTCCGGTTATCCAGACCTGGGACAGCTCACGCACCGGTGACCTCCGGAAGGGGGTAGGAGTGGACGGGCAGGCCCCGGCGGCCCACGTCGAGCAGGTGGACCGACCCGCCGGGGCCGGTGGGGTCCACGTCGTCGGCGGCCGTGGTGACCGCCAGCAGGGGCCCGACGAAGGCGCCGGAGGTGACGTTGCGCTCGGGCAGGTCGACCCGGCCGACCGGGGTGCCGTCGGGACGTAGCCGCAGCAGGCAGCCGGCACCCCAGACCGCCAGCCACAGGTCGCCGTCGGCGTCGACGCAGAGGCCGTCGGGGATGCCGTCGGCACGGTCGAGGCGGGCGAGCACCCGGGGCCGGTCCGGTCCGGTGACCGGGTCGACGTGGGCGCACAGCAGCACGCCGGGCCCGCTGTCGACCACGTACATCGTGTCGCCGGTGGGGCTGAACGCGATGCCGTTGCCGTGGGTGAGGCCGGTCCAGTGGCGGGTGAGCTGTCCGGTGGTGTCGAGGGACCAGAGGGCGGCCGTGCCGGGTCGGGTCCGGTGCACGGTGCCGGCCCAGAGCCGGCCGTCGGGGCCGACGGTGG
>NZ_WVUH01000299.1 GCF_017614955.1 Micromonospora echinofusca | reverse complement strand
GGCTATCGTGGGGTTCGCTTGGACGGCAGGAACGATCCCGCCGCCGACGATCGCAGGGCCGCTCTCCCACACGCGCGGCTGGTCACGGCGGGAACGACGGCCCCGTCCAAGCCCATCCAGCAGGTGTAAGCCCGGTGCTTCAGCGGCCACGGGTGTCCTCCCACAGCAACACGTGCAGGCGGCTGCTCAGGTGCCAGCCTCTTGCTATGACCGCGTCCGCGAGCTCCCGCATCCCGCCCAGGACTTCCTTGCTGTTGGTGCCTTCGGGCATCACCCACACCGGGTCCAGCCCGAACCGCTCCTGCAACCGGGCGATCTCCTCCAACTCCGCTGCGCTGGTGGCCACGAACTTGAACACGGCCCGTCCCGAGGCCGCCAGCGCCGACAGGGCGGCCGAGTCGATGCGCCGCCGACCGTCCCTCGCCCCGGCGAAGCCAGGCAGCTTCGGAGACACGTTGAACGAGGCCGTCGACGCGACCAGATCCGTCAGGGGAACGACCGTACCGTTGGTCTCGATCTCCACCCGTCGCCCTGCCTCGGTGACCGCCTCCACCACAGGCAGCAGCCGATCCTGCTGCAACAGCGGCTCGCCGCCGGTGATGACCAGCAGCCGCGTCGGCTGCGCCAACACCCACCTGACGACCTCCTCAGCGGTGCGCTGGGTTGTGTGCGCGCGCAGATCAAAGCGGGAGACATCCCAGGTGTACGGGGTGTCGCAGCGTGGGCAGGACAGGTTGCACCGCGACAGGCGCAGGAACACCGCCTGCTGACCGGTGCTCGGGCCTTCGCCCTGCAAGGTCGGGCCGAAGGTCTCCGCGACGAGCAACGGCAGCACCGGCGAACCCATCGGGATCGGCGGCACGGCG
The DNA here is from genome assembly GCF_017614955.1 of Micromonospora echinofusca. GTDB lineage: Bacteria > Actinomycetota > Actinomycetes > Mycobacteriales > Micromonosporaceae > Micromonospora > Micromonospora echinofusca_A. The sequence goes on along the minus strand of NZ_WVUH01000299.1, from coordinate 8,234 downwards.
GGCGTGGTCGGCGCGGTCATGACAGGCCCGGCCCGTACTCGGCGAACGTGGATGCCGTCTCCGACACCCGGACCTTCTCCACCCGCACGGGGGCCGGGAGCCGCAGATGGTCGCAGCACCACCGGTAGAAGTAGGCGGCGAGGTGCTCGCTCGTCGGCGGCGCGTCCAGGACGGCGTTGAGGTCGCGGTGGTCGAAGTGGTCGCGGACATGCGCGCCGAACGGGCCGAGTTCGGCGAAGTCCACGACGAACCCGGGCAGGGTCAGCTCACCATCGGTGACGAGGTGCACCTCGACTATGTAGCTGTGCCCATGAACGCGCGCGCACTGGTGGCCTTCGGGCAGGTCGGGCAGCGAGTGCGCAGCCTCGAACCGGAACTGCTTGCCGATGCGGTGCATCTAGATCACCTCCGATGTGGTGGCGTACGCGGTCGGGTCCGTCACGCCGGCCACCTCAAACGCCTCGCGCCGCTCAACACAGGTGCCGCATGTTCCGCAGTGCCGCTCGCCGCCCTTATAGCAAGACCACGTTTCGGCGAACGGCACACCGATGACGTCGCCGAGCCGGGCGATGTCGGCCTTCGACCAGTCGATGAACGGCGCAACGACGCGAAAGCCTGCGGGCAGGAAGCCTTCGTTCGCTATCCGGGCAGCTGACTCGTAGGCGGCCAGGAACGCCGGGCGACAATCGGGGTAGATCGGATGATCACCGGCGTGGGCACCGAACGCCACCACGTCCGCACCAGCGGAGACAGCGCGCGCCACGGCCACATCGAGCATGATCGCGTTGCGGTTCGGCACGACCGTGGCGCGCATCGACACATCGGTGTAGTGCCCGTCAGGCACATCGACCTGGACGTCAGTAAGAGCCGATCCCGACAGCACACCGACGATGCCCGTCAGGTCGACGACCTCGTGCGGCGCGCGCAGGGCCTTAGCGGTCCGTGCCGCGTAGTCCAGCTCGCGACGGTGCCGCTGCCCGTAGTCGCACGACAGCAGCGTCACCGCTGACCCGGCGCGATGCAGGGCATAGGCCAGAACCGTGCTGTCCATGCCACCGGAGACGATGACGACGACGTGCGCGGGCACCGGAGTGACCAGCGGCAGTGCGAGGGTATTCACGGCCGCGACCTCCGCCCGGCCACACTGAGAAACTCCGACCGCAGTGTGGCGTCGCGTTCCAGCGCGCCGCGCCACGTCGAGGTCACTGTCGAGGCACCCCGCGCCTTCGCGCCGCGGAGCGTCATGCAGAGGTGTTCAGCCTCGACGAACACTCCGATGCCACCGTGGTCCGGAACGACCCGCTGCAGTCCGTCGGCGATCTGCTGCGTGACGTTTTCCTGGACCTGAACGCCGCGTGTGGCGTGCTCGACCAGCCGCGCCAGCTTCGACAACCCCAACAGCCGAGCACCCGGGAGATATCCGACGGTCGCCGAGCCGACGAACGGCAGCAGATGATGAGCGCAGATCGCGGCGAACGCCACATCCTGCACGATGACGAAGCCCTGATGCTTCGCCTCGTTGAGGAAATCTGTCGCCTCGAATGGCGTCGGCGTCAGCATCTCGCCGTACGACAGCACCATCCGTTCCGCCGTCCGCCGAAGGTGCTCTACTTGGGTGTCGACGCCGAGCGCGACCAACATCTGCTCAGCGGCGGCAACCGCAGCAGCGACGTCTGCGCCCACCACCTGAACGGGCGCAGGTTTACGTGTTTCGATCACCGTCATTTGCCAACTCCTTGGTGTGAAGGTCCGAGCTGTAGTGCTGCGGAGTCCAAACATGGGTTCACATGCGCGGCATGCTGCTTCGGTTGGAAGATGACGCCGCTGAGGCCGCCTGGAAGTAGCAATCGGTGCAGTCATGTCAGGTCGGAGGGTGGCCGGCTGGCGCCGGAGCGGATCGCCTGTTCAGGAAAGCCGAATGACTAGATCAAATCGACGGGGGTTGTGTTGTCTCGCTGTTGTCTCCTGGCTGTAATCGAATAGTTTCCGCAGTTGAGCGCGTATCTTTCTGGCTGTTTTTGGTTAGCGTGACGGCGGTGACCGGGAGGCAGGATGACGTGAGCACCATCGCCACGGAGCCAACTCTTGGTGCATCCGCTGAGCTATGTCCGGTACCGATATTTGTTAGGGTTGGAAGAAATTCTGCCTACCCCGCAGGCGCCATTACGGCCGATTGGGTGAGAGCTCTGATTCAAACAAGTGGTCGTCGATGTCGGTAAGCCTCACGGGTCAGCTCCGACAATTCGCTGACGTCAGATGACCGGCGCTGACGGAACTTCAGCTCGCACTGCCTTGAGGTCCGCACTGACCCGCGTAGCGGCATAGCCGCCTATCGGCAGCTGTATAGGCTCCGACCGTCAGGAGGTCGAGGTCAAGTGCTTGGTGAGAGACGAGTCGGCGTTGCTGTTGGCTCTCGCAGAGCGGGGCGTCGGGTTGTCGGAGCCGGTGCGCCAAGATGATTAGGCGTATGCGCCTGCTACGTGGCCGTACGGGATGCTTAGGCGCAAGGTGTCCCTCGCTCGGCTATGTACGCAGTCCGTCCGGCACGTGTTCACGGTGAGGTGGCCCATGAACAACGAGCTGACCTGCTTGAGCACGAGACCGTCGTGACCGATCACAGGTAGATGCATGACGCGCTGCTAAGGATGAGCTTCACTCCGACTGTGTAGATCGCCATGATCCGCATGACTCGGTACCTGGGGCGCGATTGACGTGGTCGATGGGTTGGGAACTCTTTTGGAGCTGGAGACCATGGCGAGCGAGGATGCGGCTGGTGTGGCGACGCAGGAGCTGTTGAACAGCCAGGGCGCGTCGCTGGGCGTGGCAGTCGAGCTTGTGACGCAGACGTACGACTACCTGCTTCGGGCCGCCGGGGGCAGCCAAGGGGGTAGTACCGCCATCGGTGTGTAGGTGTGTGTTCAGGGGAACTGCAGGAGTGGCACGTCGTAGAGGTCTGGCTGGCGGACCCGTCGCAGCGCGGGTTCGGCGATCTCGACGATCACCATTTCGGTGAGGAACTGTACGGTCGCGGCGAGCAGGTGGCTGGTGTGGGCGCTGGCGCTGTGTGCTTTGAGGCCGACGGTGAGGTGGATGTGTGGCTGGATGGTGTCGCTGTCCGGGTCGTAGGTGAGAGTGCCGCCACCGAGGGCTTCGATGTTGGTGAGGTGGACTCTTGACCAGACGGGGGCGTTGGGGTTGTCCAGGCGTTCGCAGGTGCCGACGAGGTCGGCGGTGGCGAGACCGGCGATGAAGGTGGGGATGTAGCCCTGCCGGATGTTGTGGGTGCGGCAGGTGCGGTCGAGGGCGTCGTAGAAGTCCTCGCCGTGCTCGAAGACAGTGAGGATGGTGCGGCCGGTGACGACTTCGCGGCTGCGCAATGCGGGCTCCTTCACGTTCGCGGCATAGTGGTTGCCGGGGTCGGCCACGGCCAGGGCTCGTCGGGGTTGGCCGTGGCGCGGAAGGCTTGTGCGGCTTCGTGGGTGGTGGCGCCGGCGGCGAGGGTCAGGTGGAGCAGGAGTCGGGCCTTGTAGGGGTCGAGGAATCCTGCGGGAATGAGGCCTCGGTTGGTGAGGTCCCGTTCTGAGCCGGGGAAGCCGTAGGTCGAGGTGAGGACAGGGCCTGCTCCGGTGCGGGAGGCGAGGACCACGGGGATCGTCTGGGCGAGGGCGGTGAGGGTGGCTACCCAGGTATCGGGAACGTGTCCGACGCCGAAGCCGGCGATGACGAGCCCGTCGAGCTGCGCTGCGATTGCGGGGAGGCTGGTGCCGTCGTCGCCGAGGGTCGCGGTGTAGAGCCCGATTCGGGGCCGGTGAACCGGCGCGGGTAGGACGTGTCGCGGCGGGGCTGGGCTGACGAAGCGGGGTTGGCCTTCGACCAGGTAGCCGACGGGTCCCCCGGTGGGGGAGGTGAAGGCGCCGGTGCTGGTCGAGTGTGTCTTGCGGACCCGGTCTGCGGCGTGGATCTCGTCGGCCATCACGACGAGCACGCCCCTCTCGCGAGCGGTCGGGCTAGCGGCGACCGTGATGGCGGCGAGCAGGTTTGCGGGGCCGTCGGGTCCGGCGAGTGTGGGGTTGCGCATCGCGCCGGTGACGACGACGGGCTGCGAGCCGGGGTGGAGGAGGTGGAGGAGGTACGCCGTCTCTTCGATGGTGTCGGTGCCCTGGGTGATCACGACTCCGGTCGCTCCACTGTCAGTGGACTGGCGGATGGCTTCGGCGACATCTGTGAGATCACCGAGGGTGAGTGAAGCGCCCGGGTGGGTGCGGTAGGAGACAGCGTCGACGGCGATGCCGGTCTCGGCGAGGCCGGGTATCGCCGCTACGAGGTCTGCCACGGTGAGCGCGGGTACGACCCCGCCAGTGTCGGACGCGGTCATGGCAATGGTGCCGCCGAGCCCGAGGACGGTCACCCGTGGGGGCGCGGGCGCTGCTGGTGACACGGCTGGCCTCCAGTGATGACGATCTTTACTGCAGGGAGACTAGTCGGTGGCCACCGCGGCGGTGGCAAGGTAGCGGCACGCGCGGTCGACGCCGTCGGTGGACAGGTGCCGGCTGCGTGGCTGCACCACGGCGGCGCAACCGCGATCCGCGAGGTCTCGGCAGCGCTGGGCCAGGGTCTTCCAGTCCAGTTCAAGGTGGTCCGCGAGGGCGCGGAGCCGCTGGGGTGAAGCTGCGGCCGCGATGATGGAGCGGCCAGCGGCGTGTTGGGCGTCGTCGTCGTACCCGCGGATGGTGCGGCGGTCGTCGGTGACGTCGACGTACCAGATTCCCTGCGCGCCGACCCAGGTGGCGATGACCGCGTGGCGGTCGCGATCGGTGACGAATCCCTGCGTACCGGCGTACTCGGGTTCATCGGTGATGACGACCTCGATGCCGTGTGACTCGATGAGGGCAACGGCGAGGAGGAGTAGGATCCGTTCGCCGCGGGGCGAGTCGTCGACGGCTGTCCGCGGAATACAGAACACACGGACAGGACCGGGGTGCCCGGGGTCGACTTCGGTGGCCTGCAAGTACTTCTGCTTGTGTGTGAACAGTAGCCAGGTGCTGGCTTCCTCCCCTCGTTGCTCCCGCGTCCAGTAGACCGGACTGTCAATGAAAGCGTCGGCATGCCGCCGGATGTGCCGCGCGCAGAAGGCGGAACCGAGCCACATCATTCCGACGTCGGTCATGTCGGCAGCCAGGTCCCGACTGACGGCGGAGCGGCTCATGCGCTCGTAGACGCCCAGTTCGCTGGTCGCCCGCTCGATGAGGGCATCGTCGGCCAGGAGAGCCTCATCCAGGTTGCTCATCGCCCAGAGCAGGGCCAAGACCAGCTCGTCGAGCTGATAGGCATGGGGGATAGGCAGACGCGCGCCGGGACCGGCATGGGCGAGGCGTCGGCGGGCGTGACGGGCGTCGAGGCCGAAGAGGCGCACGCCCTGATCCGCTTCCGTGCGGCCGATCACTAACCCTCGATGCGGTCCGCGAAGCAGCGGAGCGTCGTGGTATCCGGCGGGTACGGTCGCGAGTACCTGGTCACCGTCGCTCGTGGCGTTGTGGACGTGCGCGGGGATCGCCAGTCCGGGGAAGAACCTGCCCGCAGGCGCCCAGAGGCCGTTGGCGAGGGTCTGCGAGCCGAAACATTCCCCCGCAGATGCGGGGTCGAGGAGTGACAGTGACGTCTCCGACGGCGGTGGCTGGCGGCGGGTGGGCAGGCAGATGTCGGCCGCGCGACTTGGGGGTGGTGCCGTTACCGGACTCTTGAGAGACAGCATTCGGATGACGTCGTACCCCCTGGTCAGCTCGCCATCCGTTCGAAGGATCTCGTCGCAGCGGATCCAGAAGTCACGGCCGATGCTCTGACGACCCCGTTCGACGTTTGCGATGGTGCTGCGCACGTAGTGCGTCAGAGGGGCGAGGCTCTCTTGCGTGTATCCGGCAGCCTTACGGGCTTCCGCAAGTCGCCTGCCGAGCGCAGCCCTGGCCCGGATGATGTCTGGAGGCGAGGATGCTGACAAGTCATGCTCCAATCGGGGACGAAGAAGAAGACCAGCGACGCTGAAACCTTTCGGGGTGACCTATCGTCGCCACTGTAATGCCATGCGGGACGGCCGGTGCTATAGCAGGCGAGTATGGGCCAGCGCGAACCCGCTCGAATGGGCGCGCCAGCAGCGGGCACAGGGAGACAACGGACGCCATCAACCACTGCGTTCTATCGCCACCGGATCGAAGTCGAAGCGGACGGTGACGTACACATCAGACGCTGCCGCCTTCTGTGTCGATAAGTGTCATCGTTGTTCTCCGACAGTCCTATGACATTCATGTTTCACTGGGCACTCGACCGTGATGCCATCATCCGGATTGTTGGTTGGATGTCGGCATCGCCAGATTGGTATTGCCGACACCGGCCGACGTCGCATTGGGTCGCTCCATGGCAGCGCTACGAATGCCAACGTTTCGCGCCATCCACCAGAAGGGCTGGAACGAGCCAATCGAGGGAGGTTCGGTATGCGTGTTGCAGTGAGAGCTCCGCGGCTGCCGGGGCTGCCACCGGTGGCAACTCCGGCCACTTCCCCTGATGGTTGGCGCGGAGTGGTCAGTGTCGTCGAGAGATGGACCAGCCTGTCCCACTGGCGGCAGTACTTTCGCATCCAGCGGAGCACACAGGCACACACCACCTCATGGGAGCGATCAGCACGGCCGTCGACCGGGTCACGAGTTGCCGGCGATCGCCTGCTGGCAGGTCCACACCTTGACGCGACCGGCGGCCTGACAAGTCGTTGTCGATCCACCGACGGGGGCCGAGCATGACGCTGACCGATACCACGATATGCCGCGCGACCGGCGACGATATCGTCGCGCTGGCCGAACTTCTGGCCGACAGGCTGCTGGCCGGGCCCCTGGGTGCCTGGCTGGTGCCTGACGTGGCCGCCCGCCGAGAGCTTCTTCCCAGCTATGCGGAGCTCGTGTTGGCGCACGCGGTGGAGCACGGCCAGGCCGACACTACGGAAGATCGTGCCGCAGTAGCGGTCTGGTATCGCAGGTTGGAGCCTGGGCCGCCGGCTGCGGCTTTGCTGCACGACCTGGGCCGGTTGCTTGGTGGACACGCCGCCCGGTTCGCGATGTTTCACGCCTATGTCGATGTCGTGCGTCCTCATGCCCCGCATCACTACCTGGCTCACGTCGCGGTTGCCTCTGAAGATCACGAGAGGGCTGCGAGCGCGATGCTGGCGGGTCATCACGGTGTTCTTGACGCTGAAGGGCTGCCGTCGTACGCGGAGCTGGTCAGTGACCGCCCTCGGGAGGGCCTGCTCGCTCGTATCGGTTACGAGCCGCGGTCGCCGATCCTGCTGGAGCCGGGAGGCCCGGCTCTGTGGCGGATGTGCCGGCCTCCGTCCGGCGCGCAGCGACCTGGTGGGCTGCTGCGGCGGATGCGCATGTCCCGCGCTGTGACGCCGTTCCGTGGTCGCGTGATCCCGGCGCCGACCTCGCGTTCTTCCTGACCGCGCCCGGTAGGGCACCGTCCAATTCACCTGCTGGCGATGGTCCCCCCGACGGGGCCACCTGCCCGCACCCGATCCTAGAAGGAAGCACTTTTTCATGTTGTCCGTAGCTGCGCGTCCTCTCACCGCGTCACCACCACGACATCCCAATGCTGGGCGATGGTCGCCGGCATGGCTGACGGCCCCACGCACCGGTGCCGTCGTCACGGGTGGGGGAGATGTGCCGTCGGATGTCTACGTGTGGGGGTACGCGATCCGGCGGGTGTGGCCGGACGGTACTCATGACCTGTTCGGGTTCACGCCCGACAGTGGCGTTGCGCGGCGTCGGCTTGACCGTGATCGGGGTTTCTGGGTCGCGGGCCCGGTGCGGCCGGCGGCGGTGTACGTCGTGGCCGCCGACGCCGCCGACGTGAGGCGGCATCCAGTGGACGGGTGCCGGTTGGCGTCGTGTCCGGACTCCCAGGAGCGGGGGCAGCGGCGATGAGGTCGACGTATGTGCAGGTGGCGTTGGCGCGGCGGACGGTGACTCCGTTCGGGTTGTGGGTGTTCGGGGCGGCGGCGTCGGCGCCGATGGTGGTGCTGGCCGGTGGCATCGTCGCGACGTACGCGACTACCGGGGTGGTCGCGTTGCCGTTGACGTTTGTGCTGGTCGCGGCGGTGGTGGCGGTGCTCGCGGTCGGGTACGCGGCGATGGCACGTCAGGTGGGGCACGCGGCGGCCTACTACGGCATCCTGGCGGCGGGTCTGGGTCGGG
>NZ_WVUH01000298.1 GCF_017614955.1 Micromonospora echinofusca | reverse complement strand
GTCGGGGCGTTCAGCACCACCTCGGGGCGAACCGGCAGGCGGTGGGTCCGTTGGAGCAGCTCGGCGAGGGTGGCCGACACGGTGACCACGGCGTCGGCGTGCCGGACGTACTCCTCGACGTGCGCGATCTGCGCGGGCAGCCAGCGCGGGTTGTCGGCCCGGCCGAGCACCCCGGCGACGAACTCGTGGGCGTCCCAGACGACTCTGGTGCGCTGGCCCTTCGCGCGGGCCCGGGCGGCGGCCCGCACCCCGACGCCGATCATGCGGAAGTCGTTGGCGTGGACGATGTCCGGGCGCAGGGCGTCGATCACCGGGCCGAAGGCCAGCTCGTAGTCCCAGAGCCCGGGGTCGAGCCGGCGCCAGGCCCGCTCCCCCATGGTGCGCTGCCAGAACCGGACGGGCAGCCGGGTGAGCAGGGCGTCCGGGTTCTGCTGGTGCTTGCGCAGCCGGTGCAGCTCACCGGCGCGGAACTTCGCCCAACGGCCGAGCACCTTCGCGGTGAGCTGCGGGGCAGCGAGCAGGCTCCGGCCGAGCGTGGCGCGCAGGCCACCGGCGGCGGCCAGCGCGAGCCGGCGTTCGGCGAGGTCGGCCTGGCGGGCCTTCATCAGCTGTACCCGGTACCCGGAGTGCCGCCCGGCCGGGTACGCCAGCGGCCGGCGCAGCGAACGGTGGAACTGGGTGGGGTGCTGCCCGAGCGGGCGGGGCACCTTGATCAGGCGGACCTCGGCGTCCCCGATGGACCAGGTCTGCGGGCCGGCTTTCCCGGCGATGCCGAGCAGGACCACCTCCCAGCCGGCCTCGGCCGCGGAGCGGGCTGTCTTCTGGACCCGGGAGTCACCGTGCACCCCGTTGTCCACCAGCATGACGACCCGCCCCCGGACCGGCCGGGAGGTGCTGCCTGTTGCCATCTTCGTGCCTGTTCCCTCGTGGGCTGACCGCTTCGTGGAACCGACCGCCGGAGCCCGGTCACCCGGGCTGGCCGGCGACCGGTGTTACAGGGTGCTGGTGGCCTGCTTCGGGATGCTGTCGGTGCCGGTCGGCGCGACCGAGACGGTCACCCCGGCGGAGGCCGACTCGAGCAGCGCGGCGGCCACCTGGACGGTACGCAGGCCCTGGCGGAGGGTGACGATGTCGCTCTCCTTGCCCTCGACGGCGTCCCGGAACCGCTCGTGCTCGACCAGCAGCGGCTCGCGCTTCGGGATGGCGTACCGGACCATGTCGCCCTCGGCGACACCCCGGAAGGCGCGCAGCGCCTCCCACTCGGTGTCGATGGCGCCGTTGGCGTAGAAGGTCAGGTCGGCGGTGAGGGTGTCGGCGACGAAGCAGCCCCGGTCACCGGTGATCACGGTGGACCGCTCCTTGAGCGGGCTCAGCCAGTTGACCAGGTGGTTGACCATCGTGCCGTCGGCGAGCTGGCCCACCGCGGCCACCATGTCCTCGTGCAGCCGGCCGCTGCGGGAGACCGTGCGGGCCGAGACCGAGGTGTACTCCTGGCCGGTGACCCAGCTGGTCAGGTCGATGTCGTGGGTGGCCAGGTCCATCACCACGCCGACGTCGGCGATCCGGTGCGGGAACGGCCCCTGCCGACGGGTGACGACCTGGAAGACCTCGCCCAGTTCGCCGGCCTCCAGCCGGAGCCGGAGGTTCTGCAGGGCCGGGTTGTACCGCTCGATGTGGCCGACCCCGGCGACCAGGCCCCGGGCCTCGAACGCCTCGACGAGGCGGGTGGCCGCCTCGACCGACTGGGCCAGCGGCTTCTCGACCAGGGCGCAGACCCCGTTGGCGGCCAGGTCCAGGCCGACCTGCTCGTGCAGGGCGGTCGGGCAGGCGACCACGGCGTAGTCGATGCCGAGCGCGAGCAGGTCGCCCAGCTCCGGCAGGACCGGGGCGCGCAGCGTACCGGTGGTGTCGCCGGCCGGGTCGACGATGCCGACCAGCTCGACGCCGTCCAGGCCGGAGAGGATCCGGGCGTGGTTGCGCCCCATCGCGCCGAGGCCGATCAGGCCGGCGCGCAGCTTGCGACCGTTGCTCACGCGGCACCCCCGGCGATGTTCGCGGCGTCGGCGATCCGCTCCAGGTCGGCCTGGCTCAGCGACGGGTGTACCGGCAGCGAGACGACCTCGGCGGCGGCCTTCTCGGTCTCCGGCAGGTCCCACGGGCCGGGCTTGCCGTCGACCAGGTACGGGATGAGCCGGTGGATCGGGGTCGGGTAGTAGACCGCGTTGCCGATGCCCAGCTCGGTGAGCTTGCGCTGGGCGGCGTCCCGGTCGCCGGTGACCCGCACCGTGTACTGGTGGTAGACGTGCTTCGCCGCGTCGGCCACCGGCGGGGTGATCATGCCGGTGATCCGGGAGTCGAGGAACTTGGCGTTCGCCCGGCGCTGCTCGGTCCACTCGGGGAGCTGGGTGAGCTGGACCCGGCCGATGGCGGCGGCCACGTCGGTGAGCCGCATGTTGGCGCCGACGATCTCGTTGGCGTACCGCTGCTCCATGCCCTGGTTGCGCAGCAGCCGCAGGGTGCGGGCCAGGCCGGCGTCACCGGTGGTGATCATGCCGCCTTCGAGGCTGTGCATGTTCTTGGTGGGGTAGAAGCTGAAGCAGCCGGCGGTGCCGAACGAGCCGACCGGCTGGCCGTTCAGGGCGGCGGCGTGCGCCTGGGCGGCGTCCTCGACGACGGCGAGGCCGTGCCGCTCGGCGATGGGCATGATCCGGTCCATCGCGGCGGGGTGGCCGTAGAGGTGCACCGGCATGATCGCCACGGTGCGCGGGGTGATCGCCGCCTCGACCGCGGCCGGGTCGATGCAGAAGCTGCCCGGCTCGATGTCGACGAAGACCGGCTCGGCGCCGACCAGCCGGACCGCGTTGGCGGAGGCCGCGAAGGAGAACGAGGGGACGATGATCTCGTCACCGGGGCCGAAGCCGAGGCCCATCAGGGTGAGCTGGAGAGCGGACGTACCGGAGTTGACCGCGACGCAGTGCCGACCGGCGACGAGCTCGGCGAACTCCTGCTCGAAGGCGGCGACCTCCGGGCCCTGCACCACCATGCCGCTGCGCAGCACCCGGACCGCCGCCTCGATCTCGGCTTCGCCGATGACCGGCCGGGCCGGGGGGATGAATTCTGCGTTCAGCCCAGGCATGGGCATCCTCCTGTCGATTGGAGCTCGTCCGGCCGCGATGCTAACCGGTCCGGTTGGGACCGGTTCGCGCGGTGCGGATCGGGTGTCGACCCGGTCGAGCTGAGTTTCACGGTTTCGCGAAGAGCTGGACGTCCGACTCGTCCCGGGATGACGGGTTGCATGCTACTCGGAGGGCACCGGCCACCACGGCGGCCATCCGGGACAGCTCGGTCGGGTCGAGCGGTACCCGGGCGATGGCCAGGCGCCAGTACAGGGGGCCGACGATCAGGTCGATGACGGCGTCGGGGTCGGCGGTCGGGGCCAGCTCGCCCCGCTCGACCGCGCGCCCGATCACGAGCGCGCCGATGGTGTGCTGGTTGACCCGCAGCGCCGTCTGGAGGGTCTGCGCGATCTGTGGGTTGCGGGCCGCCTCGGCGAGCAGGTCCGGGATGATCTGCGAGGCGAGCGGGTGACCCAGGGCCTTCGCCATGATCAGGAAGAGCACCTCCAGGTCGCCGGTGAGGCTGCCGGTGTCCGGCAACGGTAGCCGCTGCCCCGCCGCCGCCGAGACGATCTCCAGGACCAGGTCGAGCTTGGAACTCCACCGGCGGTAGACCGCCGTCTTGCTCACCCCGGCCCGCCGGGCGACCGCCTCGATCGACAGTCGCGCATAGCCGACGGCGGCGAGCTCGTGCATGACGGCGCCACGGATCGCCGTGGTGATGTCGTCGCGGAGCACCGCCGCGCCGGCCGGCGCACGTCTCTTCTCGGTCGTCACGTGGGACAATGTAGCGCAGCGACGGTACGGTTGCGTCGCTACGTGTTTTGCACTACCTTCCACGCAGCGACGAGGCGCCGGCGGTCCACCGCGCCGGCCACGCTCTCCACAGATGTCGCGCGCATCCCGCAAAACTGAAAGATCGGAGCGCCCAACCATGGCCAACACGGCGGTGGCCGATACCGGTCCAGGACTGTCCCAGGCGCAGCTCGCCGCCCGGTACGGCCTGAGCGTCGCCGGCAAGCGACCCACCCTCGCCGCCTACACCCGGCAACTGTGGTCGTACCGGCACTTCATCGCGGCGTACGCGAACGCGAAGGTCCTCGCGTCGTACAGCACCGCCCGGCTGGGCCGGATCTGGCAGGTCCTGACCCCGCTGACCAACGCGGCGGTCTACTACCTCATCTTCGGCGTGATCCTCGGCACCAGGAACGGCGTCCCGAACTTCATCGCGTACCTCTGCGTCGGGCTGTTCGTCTACAACTTCACCTCGGCTGCGGTCTCCGGCGGCGTGCAGGCGGTCAGCGGTCAGCTCGGCCTGATCCGGGCGCTGCACTTCCCCCGGGCCTGCCTGCCGCTGGCGGTGACGCTCACCCAGTTCCAGCACCTGCTCTCCGCGATGGTGGTACTGGTCGGCATCGTGCTGGTCACCGGCGAGCCGCTGACCGTCGAGTGGCTGCTGGTACCCCCGGCGATCCTGCTCCAGTCGATCTTCAACGCCGGCCTGGCCCTGGGCCTGGCCCGGCTCGGCGCGAAGATGACCGACCTGAAGCAGCTCATGCCGTTCGTGCTGCGCACCTGGATGTACGGCTCCGGGGTGCTCTACAGCGTCGACAAGTTCACCGAGAACCTGGACAACCCGATCCTGGTCAACCTCGTCCACGCCAACCCGCTGCTGGTGTACATCGAACTCATCCGGCACGCGTTGCTGGAGGACTCCCCGCTGACCTCGGCCGCGCCGACGCTGTGGCTGTACGCCGTGGGCTGGGCGCTGCTGGTGGGCGTGGGTGGATACATCTACTTCTGGCGAGGCGAACAGGAGTACGGCCGTGGCTGAGCTGACCAACACCGTCCCCGCGTCGGTGGCGACGATCAACGGGGAACGGATCCCCACCGTGATCGTCGACGACGTCCACGTGATCTACCGGGTACACGGTGCCGGCACGGCCGGCGCCAACAGCCCGGCGAGCGCCCTCAAGCGGCTGGTCTCCCGGGCGCCGGCCCCGACCGTGCGTGAGGTGCACGCGGTCAAGGGTGTGACATTCACCGCATACCGGGGCGAAGCGATCGGCCTGATCGGCAGCAACGGCTCCGGCAAGTCGACCCTGCTGCGGACCATCGCCGGGCTGCTGCCCACCAACAAGGGTGCGGTCTACACCCAGGGCCAACCGTCGCTGCTCGGGGTGAACGCGGCCCTGCTCAACGACCTCTCCGGCGAGCGCAACGCCGCGCTGGGCTGCCTGGCCATGGGGATGACCCCGGAGCAGGTCAAACAGAAGGTCCCGGAGATCATCGAGTTCTCCGGCATCAACGAGCGGGGCGACTTCGGTTCACTGCCGATGCGGACGTACTCCTCCGGCATGTCGGCCCGGCTCCGGTTCGCCATCTCGTCGGCCAAGAACCACGACGTACTGTTGATCGACGAGGCGCTGGCCACCGGCGACCGCCGGTTCCGCCGCCGCAGCGAGCAGCGGGTCCGCGAACTGCGCGCGGGCGCCGGCACGGTCTTCCTGGTCAGCCACCAGATCGGCACGATCCGGGAGACCTGCGAGCGGACCATCTGGCTGGAGTCCGGGGTGATCCGGATGGACGGGCCGACCCCCGAGGTGGTCGAGGCGTACGAGGCGTTCATGGGCGGCAAGTGATCGGTGGCGCGGGCGCTAAGGTCGTAGCGCCCGCGCCGTACCGCGCCATGCCCGGCGCCCAGGGACCGGCGGAGCCGCGTCCGGCGTGACCGGAGAACCCCGCACATCGACCCCGTGGACCAGTGAGGATCGGCAATGACGCAGGACCTGACCACCGCAGCGGACACCCGGCCGGACGGCCCGGCGCCGTGGCGGCCCACCCGGACGGTGGCGGTCGTGCTCGCCGGCGGCACCGGCTCCCGGGTCGGCCTGGGCATCCCGAAGCAACTGCTCAAGATCGCCGGTAAGCCGATCATCGAGCACACCATCACCGTCTTCGAGGCCGCCCCGGAGATCGACGAGATCATCGTGCTGATGGCCCCCGGGCACGTCGAGGCCGCCCAGCAGATCGTCGACCGGGCCGGTTTCCGCAAGGTCAGCCGGGTACTGGCCGGCGGGGACACCCGCAACGCCACCACCCGGCTCGCCCTGGACGCGCTCGGCCCGGACGACTGCAACGTGCTCTTCCACGACGCGGTCCGGCCGCTGCTGTCCGGGCGGATCGTCCGGGAGTGCGTCAACGCGCTCTGGTCGTACGCGGCGGTCGACGTGGCCATCCCCTCGGCCGACACGATCATCCGGGTCGACGCCGACGACTGCATCACCGACATCCCGGTCCGGGCCCAGTTGCGCCGGGGGCAGACCCCGCAGGCGTTCCGCTCCCCCACCATCCGCGAGGCGTACCGGTTGGCCGCCGCCGACCCGGACTTCCACGCCACCGACGACTGCGGGGTGGTACTGCGGTACCTGCCCGAGGTGCCGATCAAGGTGATCGAGGGGGCGGACGAGAACATCAAGGTCACCCACCCGGTCGACGTGCACCTGGCCGACAAGCTCTTCCAGCTCGCCGCCGCCCAGGCGCCCCGGCTGACCGACGAGCGCGCCTACACCGAGGAGCTGACCGGCCGGACCATCGTGGTCTTCGGCGGCAGCTACGGCATCGGGGCCCGGCTCGCGGAGCTCGCCCAGGGCTACGGCGCACAGGTCTTCTCGGTCGGCCGGTCCACCACCGGCACCTACGTCGAGCGGCCCGAGGACGTGGAGAAGGCGCTGCGGGAGGCGTTCGACGCCACCGGCCGGATCGACCACGTGGTGGTGACCGCCGGGATCCTGGAGACCGGCGCGCTGGCCGAGATGCCCGAGTCGACCATCGAGCAGATGTTGCAGGTCAACTTCGTCGCCCCGGTCACCATCGCCCGGCTGGCCCTGCCGTACCTGCGGCAGACGAAGGGACAGCTGCTGCTCTACACCTCCAGCTCGTACACCCGGGGACGGGCCCGGTACGCGCTCTACTCGGCCACCAAGGCGGCCCTGGTCAACCTGACCCAGGCACTGTCCGACGAGTGGTCCGAGTTCGGGGTACGGGTCAACTGCGTCAACCCGGAGCGCACCGCCACCCCGATGCGGACCAGGGCGTTCGGCGACGAGCCGGAGCACACCCTGCTCGCCGCGGAGACGGTCGCCCAGGCGTCCCTGGACGTGCTGCTGTCCAACCTCACCGGCCAGGTGGTCGACGTACGCCGAGCGGGAGCCTGAGATGCGCGGAACCCTGGTCCGCAAACTCGCCGTCCGGGCGCTGGCCGCCGGCCTGGCCGTGGCCGCGTTCGGGGTACTGGCGCTGACCCCGGCGACCACCGTCGGCGTGCTGCTGGCCCTCGGCGCGATCGGTGCGGCGCTGGTGGAACGCCGGATCCGCCCGCAGGCGGAGAACGTCGCCGAGACCGTGCTGGTCGCGGCCGGGGTGATCACCGCGTACGCCCGCCAGCTCGGCGACGGGTTCGACCCCGCGCTGGGCCTGACCGCGGTCGTCGTCCTCGGCCTGGTCCTGGCCGAACGACCGCTGCGGGAGGCCGGCGCGCTGGAGATCCAGGCCGCCAACCTGGCCGTACGCTCGCAGTCCCGGCTGGTCACCACGCATCTCGGCACGGCGGTCGCCGGTCTGCTGGCGCTGGCCGCGCTCAGCGCCGCGCTCACCCTGCCCGCCTGGCCGGTCATGCTGGCCGGTCTGCTGGTCGGCGCGGTCGCCGCCGGGGCGGTCCTCGCCCTGGCGAAACGCCGGTTCACCCCGTCGACCGCCGGCAGCCCGGTCTCCCGGGCACTGCGCCGGCACGCCCCCGAGTTCCTGCTCTACTTCTCCGCGCCGCCCGGCTCGGAATACCAGATCACCATGTGGCTGCCCTACCTGGAGCGGATCGGCCGGCCGTTCCTGGTCCTGCTCCGCGAGCCGGAGTTCCTGCCGGTGGTGACCGCCGCGACCCGCGCCCCGGTGGTGGTCTGCCCGACCCTGAAGGCGATCGACGAGGCGATCGTGCCGAGCCTGAAGGTGGCCTTCTACGTCAACCACGGCGCGAAGAACAGCCACTGCATCCGGTTCAACCAGCTCACCCACATCCAGTTGCACCACGGGGACAGCGACAAGGCGCCCAGCGCCAACCCGGTCTCGGCCATCTTCGACAAGATCTTCGTCGCCGGTCAGGCCGCCATCGACCGGTACGCCCGCGCGGGCGTGACCATCCCCCGGGAGAAGTTCGCCATCGTCGGCCGACCGCAGGTGGAGTCGATCGAGGTACGGCGTACCCCGATCGCCGACCTGGCCGACCGGACGGTCCTCTACACCCCCACCTGGACCGGCCACTACGCCGACGCCAACTACTGCTCGCTGCCGGTGGGCGAGACGCTGGTGACGCGCCTGCTGGCCCGGGGTGCCACGGTGATCCTGCGGGCCCACCCGTACACGTCGCAGAACCCGGAGTCGGCCCGGCAGCTCTCCCGGATCGAGGAACTGCTCGCCGCCGACCGGACCCGGACCGGTCGGCAGCACGTCTGGGGTGGCGCGGCGGCCCGGGAGTTGACCCTGGTCGACTGTGTGAACCGGTCGGACGCGCTGGTCTCGGACGTCTCCGGGGTCATCTCCGACTACCTCTACTCCGGCAAGCCCTACGCGGTGACCGACATGCTCGGGCTCGGTGAACGGTTCACCGAGGACTTCCCGCTGGCCCGGGCGGGTTACGTGCTGCACCGGGACCTGTCGAACGTCGATACGGCACTCGACCTCCTGCTCGGGGCCGACCCGCTGGCGGAGACCCGCTGGCAGACCCGGACCCGGTACCTGGGGGACTTCCCGGCCGAGTCGTACGCCGAGGCGTTCCTCACCGAGGCCCGCCACCACCTGCGGCCGAAGTCCGCGCCGCCGGTGCAGCGGGACGGTGCCGCCCCCGACCCGGCCGTCGTGCCGGCCGGTACCGGTACCGTCGCCGGCTGACCGGGCACCATCGCCCCACACCATCGCCCCACACCATCGCCCCACAC
>NZ_WVUH01000297.1 GCF_017614955.1 Micromonospora echinofusca | reverse complement strand
GTCCCCGCCCGAGCCGGACGGCGGGCCGGAGCGGGGGACTCGCGGATGCGGCCATGACCGTCCCTTCATGTTCCTTGCGTTTGCTTTCGTTTGCCTCCGACAGCTTCCATTTGTAGCCAACGATGTGCCGACGGTCAATCACCTGGGCGCCGACCGTCCTATTCGGTATCGCGTTCGGCCAATGGGTTGTTCTGCACCCACTCAGCCGTCTCGGTGTATTTGCGCTGGATGTACTCCTCCAGTCGGGCACGCTCCACCCGCCACTGCCCACGGCCGCCGATCTTGATCGCGGGCAGCTCGCCACTGCGGACCATGTGATAGACCTGCGAGTCCGACACGTTCAACTCCGCTGCCACGTCGGACAGCAGCAGGAATCTGGGTTCCACGGGGACTCCCGGCATTAGGTTCGTTTGCTTCAGTTTGCCACTGGCAGCCTGTACGCACCGGCCACTGCCGCACCCCTTCGTACCATCGTCGGCCTGCCCACCCGGACCGGGGCGGACCTGCCGGTACGCTCGGTGTCCGGTGCGGTGGTCCGCCGCGCCCGTGTCGAGCGGAGAGAAGCGTGACCGAGCAGCTCGTCCGGGTCTACATTCCGGCGACCGTCCCGACCCTGGCCACGTTGCGGGACAAGGGTGTGCTGGCCGCGCCCGGCGGTCACGCGGTGACCCCGGGCCTCCGGGAGTGGTACGCCGAGGGCGACGAGGAGGAGTTGGAGTACGTCGCCTTCACGCGGGCCGCCCAGGATGCGCTCCGGCTGCTGCGGGAGGACCCCGACGCGCCCCGACGGCGGGCCGTCGTCTCGGTCGACCTGCCCGCCTCCGCAGTGGGGCGGGGTGACGGCGAGCTGGGCTCCAGTACGGTCCGGCTGGCCGCCCCGGTGCCGGTGGAGGCGGTGGCGGCCCTGCACGTCGACGGCGCCGAGGCGACCGGGGACGTGGCCGCCGCCGTGGCGGTGGTCGCCGAGGCGCTGGCCGGCGACCCGGACGCCCAGTTCACCGTCGACGGCGCGGAGGACCACGAGCTGGAGTGGTACGACGTCAGCGAACTCGACCTGCTGCTGCGGGCCGCGTCCTGACCCGACCGGTCGGCGGCGCGACAGGTCCCTGACGCGACATCCCTGACGTGACCTCCCTGGCGGGACTGGCCCCGCTAGTGGGGCACGTCGGCTGCCGGTTCCGCCGCCAAGGCCGGGTCCTCGTCGTCGTCCGCCGGGTCGTCATCCTCCGGCCGGGGGCCGAGGGTACGCCCGAACGCGATGAGCGTGGTGAGCGCGCCGACGAAGAGCACCCCGATGGCGTGGTCGATCCGGGAGCCGCTGAGCACCCGCTGGGCGATGCCGTCCGCCTCGCTGAGCGCCCCGGCGAGGTTGAGCACCGAGCCGCCACCGATCCGAATGATCACCTCGGTGACCAGCAGCACCAGGCCGGGACCGGCGCCCGCCAGCAGGTACGCCGGCCAGCGGAGGTCCGGCGCGGCGCCCCGCCGGTGGGCGCGGCGCAGGTAGCCGAAGGCGACCAGTCCGGCGACCAGTCCGGCGGTCAGCGACGCCAGCCGGGAGACCCAGCGGGCCGCGTTGAACTGGGAGACCTGGGTCTCCCCGGCGCCGAACAGCGACAGCAGCTGCCCGTTGAAGAGGCTGAGGACCAGGACCACCGCGAACACGGCCAGGGCGGCGCTGACCAGGGCGCCGACGGCAGCGGTGAGCCGGGTACCGGCGACCGCTCCACCCACGGTGGCCGCCGCAGCGGTCGTACCGGCGAGCACCATGCTGGCGGACCCGGCGCTGAAGGTCAGCGTGACCACGAGGGCGCCGAGTACACCCACCACCAGACCGGTGGCGGTGGTGGCGGTGAACCGGGGGGTCGGCCGGAGCATCCCCCGGCGGGTGAGCAGGTTGGCCACGACCAGGGCCACTGCGGCCCCGGTCACCAGCGCGGCGGCGACCACGACGGGTAGCGCGTTGGCCGCGAGGGTGATCGCGATGGCGCCCACCTCAGCCGCCTGGATCTCCGCCCGCGCCGACCAGAGCATCGCCGCGAACCAGCCGAGGGCGAGGAACGCCAGGGTCGCCGCCGCCGGGGCGTACGTCCGGGCGGGCTCGCCGGCCGGTCCGTCCGGCGGGGTGGCCGGGGTGGTGGCGGGCTCTCGTGTCATCGTCTCCCCTTCAGCGGTGCAGCCCCGCACGTCGTCGGTCCCGGTCGAGGCGGGGTGCGGCGCGGATGGATCGCCGGCCCCCCAGGGTACGCGCGCGGAATGCGGGCACCGCGCGGTGCGCCCGGACGGCGGTTCCGGCCGGCGTGGCAGGCCGGGCGGGGCATGGAACAATCGGCGCAGGTCCCGCCGCCGCGCCTGAGCCACCCCACGGGTGCGGTCGTGCCGGTGTCCGGCCGACCGGTCGGCCCGGGCGGGGCCGGTTTCGCCACCGCCGTCGAGATCGCCAGGAGCCTGAGATGGACGCTGTCTTCTCCGTACCCGAACCGCGTAACGAACCGGTCCGCAACTACGAACCGGGTAGCGCCGACCGGGAACGGCTCCAGCACCGGTTGACCGAACTGGCCGCCGACCGGCTCGACCTGTCGATGACCATCGCGGGCGAGCAGCGGATGGCCGGCGGCGAGGCGATCGACGTCGTCCAGCCGCACCGGCACGCACATGTGCTGGGGGTCACCCACAACGCGACCAACTCCGACGCGCAGGCTGCGGTGACGGCCGCGAAGCAGGCCGCCCCGATGTGGCGGGCCCTGCCGTTCGAGGAGCGGGCGGCGATCTTCCTGCGTGCCGCGGACCTGCTCGCCGGCCCGTGGCGGGACACCCTGAACGCGGCGACCATGCTCGGCCAGTCGAAGACGGTCATCCAGGCCGAGATCGACTCGGCCTGCGAGCTGATCGACTTCCTGCGGTTCAACGTGCACTTCGCCCGGGCCCTGCTGGAGGAGCAGCCGATCTCCTCTCCGGGGGTGTGGAACCGGTTCGACCACCGGCCGCTGGAGGGCTTCGTCTACGCGATCACGCCGTTCAACTTCACCGCGATCGCCGCGAACCTGCCCGCCGCGCCGGCGCTGCTCGGCAACACCGTGGTCTGGAAGCCGGCCCCGACCCAGCAGTTCTCCGCGCACTTCACGATGCGTCTCTTCGAGGCCGCCGGCCTGCCGCCCGGCGTGATCAACATGGTCACCGGGCACGGTGTCGAGGTCTCCGAGGTGGTACTCGCCGACCGTGACCTGGCCGGTATCCACTTCACCGGCTCCACCAAGGTCTTCCAGTACCTGTGGCGGACGGTCGGCGAGAACATCGAGCGGTACCGGGGCTACCCCCGGCTGGTCGGCGAGACCGGCGGCAAGGACTTCGTCGTCGCGCACCCCAGCGCCGACGTGGACGCCCTGCACACCGCGCTGATCCGGGGCGCCTACGAGTACCAGGGGCAGAAGTGTTCGGCCGCGTCCCGGGCGTACGTGCCGCGTTCGCTCTGGGAGGCGGGGCTGCGGGACCGGCTCGCGGCCACCGCCGAGTCGTTGACCTACGGCGACGTGACCGACTTCGCCAACTTCGGCGGCGCGGTGATCGACAGCCGGGCGTTCGCCCGGCACACCGCCGCCCTGGAGATGATCAAGTCGGACGACTCCTGCCGGATCGTGGCCGGTGGTACCGCCGACGACTCGGTGGGCTGGTTCGTCCGGCCGACCCTGTTCGAGTGCACCGACGCGGCTCACGAGTCGTTCACCACCGAGTACTTCGGCCCGATCCTCGGCGTGCACGTGTTCGCCGACGACCGGTTCGACGAGGTGGTGGCGCAGGCCGAGTCGGTGGCGCCGTACGCGCTGACCGGTTCGCTCTTCGCGACCGACCGCCGGGTGATCGACTCGGTGTCGGCGACGCTGCGGTACGCGGCGGGCAACTACTACATCAACGACAAGCCGACCGGGGCGGTGGTGGGCCAACAGCCGTTCGGTGGCGCCCGGGCCAGTGGCACCAACGACAAGGCCGGTTCGTGGCACAACCTGGTGCGGTGGATGTCCCCCCGGACCATCAAGGAGACCTTCGTGCCGGCCACCGACCACCGGTACCCGCACATGGACTGAGCGTCACCGGGCCCCCGTCCGACCGCAGCGCGGCGGGCGGGGGCCCTTCCGTACCCGGACGCGCCAGGTCGACGGGCCCTGCTGCGGATGGCGGGACCGCTGGGGCGGCTGTGACCCACGGTGGTCGCCGTGACCGCCGTCGGTGTGCGCGGGGGCCGCCCGGCTCTCCGCCCCGCGGACATCGATCGTCCTGGGCAGACAGTCTGTCACCGACAGTTCACATAGGAACGCCTATGGGGTGGTGATTCTGGCAAATCCTGGACGCCGAGACGGCAAAGTGGCAGCGTAATGGGCATGGCGGAATCCGAAATCAACCCTACGGCCGCGGCTCTTCTGGGCCTGCTCCACGAGGGACCCATGACCGGCGGTCAGTTGATGGCCGCCGCCGAACGACGGCTTGCGCCGTACTGGTCGATGACACGCAGTCAGGTGTACCGCGAGTTGCCGGTCCTGGCCGAGCAGGGCTACGTCCGGCTGGGTAAGCCGGGCCCACGCTCCAGTCAACCCTATGCCATCACCGCCTCCGGCAAGCGGACTTTCTCCCGCTGGCTGGCCGAGTTCCCGGGGCGGGACACCATCCGTAACCCGGTCGCGCTGCGGGTGGCGTTCGGGCCCCTGCACTCGGCCACCCAGCTCCGGAACCTGTACGCGACGGCGAACGAGTACCACACCGAGGCGCTGGCCGCGGTGCGGGAGCAGGTCAAGAACGCGAAGAAGGAGGGCGAGACCTTCGACGCCAGCGCGCTGGAGTTCGCCGTGGCGTACCACAAGGCGGCGCTCACCTGGCTGAAGAGCGTGCCGGCCCCGGTGGCGAAGTAGGGGTCTGTCACCCGGTGCCCGGTTCGCTCCGTCCGGCGCCGATGCTCCCCGCCCTCGGGTGCGCGAGGCGGGGCGGCGGGTCGGCAAGGAGGAGATGAGCTGCGGAGCGGGCCGGCAAGTACTCTTGACTGTCGTGACCGCTGCCGATTACGCCGATCAGCTCAAGGATCTTGACGCCACCCTGCGCAACATCGAGACCGTCCTCGATCTCGACCGGCTCCGCCGGGACAAGGTGCGCCTGGAGGAGCAGGCTTCCGCCCCCGATCTCTGGGACGACCAGGCCCGCGCCCAGCAGGTGACCTCCCAGCTGTCGTACGTCAACGGTGAGATCGCCAAGCTGGAGAGCCTGCGGTCCCGGATCGACGACGCCCGGGTACTGCTCGAACTGGCCGAGGCGGAGGACGACTCCGGGGTGCTCGGTGAGGTGGAGACGGAGATCACCGGGCTGACCAAGGCCGTCCAGGAGATGGAGGTCCGGACCCTGCTCTCCGGGGAGTACGACTCCCGGGAGGCGCTGGTCGCGATCCGGGCCGGCGCGGGCGGGGTGGATGCCGCCGACTTCGCCGAGATGCTGCTCCGGATGTACCTGCGCTGGGCCGAGCGGCACGGCTACCCGACCGAGGTCTACGAGACCTCGTACGCGGAGGAGGCCGGGCTGAAGTCCGCCACCTTCACCGTGAAGGTGCCCTACGCCTACGGCACGCTCAGCGTGGAGTCGGGTACCCACCGGCTGGTGCGGATCAGCCCGTTCGACAACCAGGGCCGGCGGCAGACCAGCTTCGCCGGGGTCGAGGTGCTGCCGGTGGTGGAGCAGACCGACCACATCGACATCCCCGAGAACGAGATGCGGATCGACGTCTACCGGTCCTCCGGTCCGGGCGGGCAGAGCGTCAACACCACCGACTCGGCGGTGCGGATCACCCACATCCCGACCGGCATCGTGGTCACCTGCCAGAACGAGAAGTCCCAGCTCCAGAACAAGGCGTCCGCGCTGCGGGTGCTCCAGGCCCGGCTGCTGGAGCGCAAGCGCCAGGAGGAGCAGGCCAAGCTCCAGGGCCTGAAGACCGAC
Source organism: Micromonospora echinofusca (assembly GCF_017614955.1). Taxonomy (GTDB): domain Bacteria; phylum Actinomycetota; class Actinomycetes; order Mycobacteriales; family Micromonosporaceae; genus Micromonospora; species Micromonospora echinofusca_A. The sequence goes on along the minus strand of NZ_WVUH01000297.1, from coordinate 3,192 downwards.
GCCGCCGGGTCGTGGGGTGATCAGATGCGGTCGTACGTACTGCACCCGTATCAGATGGTGAAGGATCTCCGAACTGAGCAGGAAACGGGCAATCCCAGCTCGGTCTTCGACGGTGATCTGGACGGCTTCATCGAGGCCGGGATCCGTTGGCGCAAGCAGCAGCAGATGGCCGGCGACAGCGCGTGACGGTGTCGGGGCGCTGCGCGTCGGTCGATCGCGTAGCGCCCCAGGAAATCGATGACTCACCCCTCACTCAGCGGGCGTCGGACTTGGCGTTGCGGTTACACCGCGTAGACTCACCACCCGTGATTCAGCTTGAGCAAGTGACGAAGACGTACCCGAAGGCGTCCCGGCCGTCGCTCGACGACGTGTCCTGCTCGATCGAGAAGGGCGAGTTCGTCTTCTTCATCGGTCCCTCCGGCTCCGGCAAGTCCACAATCATCAAGCTGCTGTTGCACGAGGTGACCCCCAACAAGGGGAGGGTCATTGTCAACGGCAAGGACGTCACCTCGATGCGCTCCTGGAAGCGACCCCACTTCCGGCGTTCGATCGGCTGCGTCTTCCAGGACTTCCGGCTGCTGCCGAACCGCACGGCGTACGAGAACGTGGCCTTCGCCCTCGAGGTGATCGGCAAGACCAAGGCGGTCGCCCGGCGGGTGGTCCCCGAGGTGCTGGAGTTGGTCGGGCTCGGCGGCAAGGAGCACCGGTACCCGCACGAGCTCTCCGGTGGTGAGCAGCAGCGGGTGGCGGTGGCCCGGGCGTTCGTGAACCGGCCGCTGATCCTGCTCGCGGACGAGCCCACCGGAAACCTGGACCCGGACACCTCGATCGAGATCATGCGCCTGCTGGACCGGATCAACCGCACCGGCACGACGGTCGTCATGGTCACGCACGACTCCAACATCGTCAACCAGATGCGCCGCCGCGTCGTTGAGATCGAGAGCGGACGCATCGTGCGCGACCAGGCCCGCGGCGTCTACGGCTGACCCCCGGCGCTCCGCCGCCGCCCGCCGATGAAGACGACGAACGACTCTCTGCGGAGATCCGGAAGGAACCCCCGATGCGTGTGAAATACGTCCTGTCCGAGGTGTTGGTCGGACTGTGGCGCAACGTGACGATGACCGTCGCGATGATCATCACGATGGCCGTGTCGCTGACCATGTTGGGCGCCAGCGGGCTGATGTACCGCCAGGTCGACAACATGAAGGACCGCTACTACGAGAACATCGAAGTCTCGATCTTCCTGACCACCGAGGTCACCCAGCAGGAACGCGACGACCTCGGTGCCAAGCTCAAGGGCGACCCCCTGGTCAAGGAGGTCATCTACGAGAACAAGGAACAGGCGTACGAGCGGTTCAAGGAGATGTACCAGGACGCCCCCGACCTGGTGAGCGCGGTCAAACCGGACCAGCTGCCGGAGTCGTTCCGGCTGCGGCTGGTGGACCCGGAGCAGTACAAGCAGATCTTCGACAAGTACACCGGCTCCGCCGGGATCGAGGAGATCGTCGACCAGCGCCGGCTGCTCGACAAGATCTTCAACATCCTGGGTGCGGTGCAGAACATCGCGCTGGTCGCCGCGATGGTGATGGCGATCGCCGCCCTGCTGCTGGTCGCGAACACCATCCAGGTCGCCGCGTACAGCAAGCGCCGCGAGGTCGCGGTGATGAAGCTGGTGGGTGCCTCGAACTGGTTCATCCAGGCACCGTTCGTGCTGGAGGCCGTGGTCGCCGGTCTGATCGGTGCGCTGATCGGGTTCGGTGCGCTCTCCCTGGCCAAGGTCTTCCTCTTCGACGGGTCGCTACGTGACCTCACCGAGCTGCTGACCCCGGTCGGCTGGAGCGACGTGCTGATCATGCTGCCGCTGATGGCCGGCGCGGGCGCCCTGGTGAGCGCGATCACCGCCTGGGTCACCCTCCGCTTCTACCTGCGGGTCTAGCCAGGTCGACACGGGTACGGGCCCGTCGGCGCCAGGAAATATCTGGTGCCGGCGGGCCCGTTCCTTTCGGATAGCATTGTCCGGCTGTCCGCCGTCCCCGAGAGGAGTGTGGTCCCGATGCCACGGGAGAAGGGACGCAAGGTCGTCGCCTCCAACCGCAAGGCCCGGCACGACTACGCCATCCTCGACACCTACGAGGCGGGCATGGCGTTGACCGGTACGGAGGTCAAGTCGCTGCGGGCCGGGCGGGCGTCGCTGGTCGACGCGTTCGCCCAGGAGCGCAACGGCGAGCTGTACCTGCACCAGATGCACATCCCGGAGTACACCCAGGGCACCTGGACCAACCACGAGCCCCGGCGGACCCGCAAGCTGCTGCTCAAGCGCTTGGAGATCGACCGGCTGATCGGCAAGACCCGGGAGGGTGGGCTGACCATGGTGCCGTTGCAGGTGTACTTCTCGGACGGCTGGGCCAAGGTCGAGATCGCGCTGGCCAAGGGTAAGAAGGCGTACGACAAGCGTCAGGACCTGGCCAAGCGGGACGCCGACCGGGAGATCGCCCGGGCGGTCGGCCGGCGCGGCAAGGGGATGCATGAGTGATATGTCGGGTTTTTCGCCCGGCTGCTGAGCACCCCGGGGAGCCGGGATGAATCCGCTGGCGCCAGGCGTTAGGCTTGATTGGCTGCACACGGCAGCCCGTCGAGGGGGTGACTGGTTTCGACTTCGTACGTTGCGACAGGGGAAGCGAGCCGAGGAAGCCGACGTCGTCTCGAGAATCGTTCGTCGGAAACCAATAAGCGCCAAGAACAATCGCGCTGACTTCGCTCTCGCCGCCTGAGGCGAGTAGCAAGTCTGTCGGCCTGGGAGCGCCTTCGACCCAGTTAGCCGGCATCAGCTAGAAGGCTGGCCAACCGGACCCGGTCGCGGGGTCCGTGCGGCGAGATCAATCAGCGACTGGGCCCGTCACACCGACTCGCTCGCGTGATCGGAGGGGCCGAGTAGAGGCACAGCGAGCTGCGCTCGGAGAAGCCCTGACAAGGCGGCGAAGGACCCGGGTTCGATTCCCGGCACCTCCACCGTTCACGGCGCCCCGGTCCACCGGACCGGGGCGCCGTGCCGTATGTGCCCGTTCATCCCGCTGTGCGTCATGGGGTGTACGGAAAACCGCGTCGGGCGTGGACAGCGGGCCGCAGCAGGTGAACCATCTGATTCATGCGACCGTCCCGTATCTGACGGAGGTGCGCCGTGATCCCCCACCC
>NZ_WVUH01000296.1 GCF_017614955.1 Micromonospora echinofusca | reverse complement strand
GCGTAGGCGGGGCGGGTCGGACCCGGATCGTGGCCCTCGCCGGCCCGGGACGGGTCCGGATAGGACGGTCCGGTGACCGGTCCGGCCGCTGGCGTCGGCGTCGGTCGTTCCGGGTGGCCCGGGTACGGCTGCTGCTCCGGCTCCGGTACGCCGGGCGGGGTCGGCTGCGGGTACCAGCTCGGTGACCACTCGTTCCGGGCCCGCCGCCCGCTCGGCTGCGGGTCCTCCGGCGCCCAGGGTGGCGCCCAGCCGGACTGCTGCGGACGGGAGGTGCCGGCGCCGTGCCGGACCCGCCCCTCGTCCGGGTGGGCGGGTGGTTCCTCGTGCCGGTTCACCGGGTCGCCGAAGGCGCCGGCCCAGCGTGGCCGGTGCGGTTCGGTACCGGCTCCACCGCCCTCGGTCGGGCGGTCGGCTGCCCGGAGATCGGCCGGTTCCGGCGGTACCGGCGAATTGGACGACGGCGGACCGCCCGCCGCTGCGGCGGCCACCGGGGTACCGGTGACCGGTGGCGCGGACGCCGGCCGGAGTGACTCGCGCCAGCCTGCCGGTTCGGCGCCGGGACCGGCGGACGGCTCGACCGTGCGGGACGGGTCGTCCGGGCCGTGGGCGTGCCGGGCGGACTCCTCACCCGGGTAGCGGGCGGACTCCTCACCCGGGTAGCGGGCCGACCCGTCGGTGGTGTGCCGCACCGGTTCCTCTCCGGCGTGCGGCGACGGATCGTCGTCGAGGTGCCGGGACAGGTCGGTGTCGCCGACCGGCGGAACGAGCCGTAGCCGGGTCTGCTCACCCGCCGGCGCCGGCCGCTGGGCCGGCACCATCAGACGGTCCTGGGTGGGCGGTTCGAGTGGGGGCTCCGCCCCCGGTGGTGCGCTGACCGGTGTGCCCGGGTCCGTCGGGTAGCGGTCCCACCGACGGTAACCGTTCAACGACCGACCGTTCACCTGCCGGACCGGCTCGGCCGGGGTGCCACCCGGCAGCGGTGCCGGCAGATCGCCGTGACGTGCGGAACTGGCCGCCCATCCGGTGCCCGGCTCCGGCTGTGCCCAGGGGGCTGGGGACCGGTCGTCGACCGGGGACGACCAACCGTCTTCGCGGGGGGCCCAACCGCCGGACGAACGGGCGGGGTCGTCGGACCGACCCGCCCTGTCGTCGTGCTCTCCCGGGGTGGCGGCCCCGGGTTGCCCTGCTTCGTCCACCGCGCGCTCCTTGGTCGCCTCCGCTGAGGCTACCGTGTGGTGACAGTGGCGATAAGTTACAGCGGCGGGCTATTTCGACGGCCGGGCGGTTGACCCGGCCATCTGGGGTAGTAGAAGGCCCGTACGGAGACATATTCGGAGGTACCCATGACAGCTGCGGGGAACGGCGCACAGACGGCCGGCCGTCCCACGCGCCTGCCACGATCGGCTCGGCGCAAGCAGCTGCTGGCGGCGGCGCAGGAGGTGTTCGTCGCGCAGGGCTACCACGCCGCGGCGATGGACGACATCGCCGAGCGGGCGGGGGTTTCCAAGCCCGTGCTCTACCAGCACTTCCCGGGGAAGCTGGAGCTCTACCTGGCGCTGCTGGACACGCACTGCGACGCGATCGTGGCCAAGGTGCACGACGCGATGAGCGGCACCACCGACAACAAGGAGCGGGTCAGCGGCGCCGTCCGGGCCTACTTCGACTTCATGGACCACGAGAGCGAGGCGTTCCGGCTGGTCTTCGAGTCGGACCTGCGCAACGACCCGGCGGTACGGCAGCGGGTGGAACGCGTCGAGCAGGGCTGCATCGCGGCGATCACCGACACCATCATCTCGGACACCGGGGTGAGCCGGGCCCACGCCGAGCTGCTCGCCTCCGGTTTGGTGGGTGCCGCCGAGACGGCGGCCCAGTTCTGGCTGGCCGGTGGCCGGCAGGTGCCCAAGGCGGAGGCCGAGGCGTTGCTCGCCGCACTCAGCTGGCGGGGGATTGCCAGTTTTCCGTTACAGGGTGAGCCTGCCTGAGCAGGGCAGATCGAGTCAGCCTGACCATTGCCCCCAGGATCGGCTAGCCTTCCCACGGCGGCAGTTTTCGCCCAGGATGAGGAGGCCACGTGGAGGTCAAGATCGGCGTGCAGTTCGCGCCGCGCGAACTGGTCATGGAGAGCGCGCAGTCGCCGGCCGAGATCGAGCAGATCGTGACCGATGCGATCGCCGGTGAGGGCACGCTGTCGCTGACCGACGAGAAGGGCCGGCGGATCATCGTGCCGGTCGCCAAGCTGGCCTATGTCGAGATCGCCGAGGCGTCGCCCCGAGCGGTGGGCTTCACCGTTCGCTGAGCACGACCGGCGGTCGCCCTTTCGCCTGACGGGACGTCCGGTAGCCGTTCACCGGCTGCCGGGCGTCCCGTCGACGGTTCAGTTGTTGAGCCCCACGGCGACCATGCGGGCGGTGTGCGCGGCGGTCAGCCGGCCGAACAACGCCTGGGCCCCGGCCTGGTCGCCGGAGCGTACGACGACGAGCGCGGTCAACGCGCCCCGTTCGGCGGCGACCCGGCCCGCCTGGGACAGCCCCTCCCCGAGCAGCCGCCTGGCCCACATGGAGAGCCGGTTGGCGACCTTCGGGTCGGCGGCGATCGCGGCCCGGATCTCGCCCGCGGCGAACTCGTCGTAGCGGGAGTCGTGCAGCACGTCGAGGACGAGCTGCCGGTCCGGCCCGGTCAGCGAGTCGGCGATCTCCCGGAGGAAGTCGTCGGCCAGGGCGTCCCCGACGTACGCCTTGGTCACCGCCTCCAGCCAGTCCTTCGGTTCGGTCGAGTCGTGGTACGCCTGCAGCGCGTCGACGTACGGCGCCATCGCGTCGTCCGGGGTGACGCCGAGTTCGGCGAGCCGGTCGGCGAGCCGTCGGTAGTTGGTGATCTCGACGGCGGCCATCTCACAGAGCGCGGCGCGGCGGCGCAGGTCGGGGGCGAGCCGCGCGTCGGCGGCCAGCCGGTCGAAGGCGAGCAGTTCGCCGTACGCGACCAGGCCGAGCAGGTCGACGACGGCCTCGGTGGGTTCTACGGGGGCGGACACGAGCGCAGGGTACCGCTGCACCGCCGCACCGGCCGGGCGGGAAGACGTGCGCCGGGCCCCGCGTTACGCAGGGGGACAGTGGCAGCAAGGACCGGCCGCGAGAGTGACCGGCGTCACATTCGTCGACCCTGCCGACAAGTACCCCCGCCGCAACCTGGGACGACGCCGACCCCGGTCAGGTAGCATGGGGCAGTTGCCGTGGGCGTCTGAGTCATCGAAGTTGCTGCCTACGGCGCGCGTGCGGCCCGGTTCGACCCGACAGGCCCGGTTTGAGACCTCGGCAGCCTGCCGTCGACCGTGTGGCCCGCGCCATACCGATACCGCGCCCTTTGGACCGATGGGGCGCACCACGAGAGGGCACCCCCACAGACACATGAGTGAGCAGATCGAGAACATCATGGCGGATCCGGAGCTGACCGCCGACGCACCGGTTCGTCCGGAAGCTCCCACCTTCGCCGACCTCGGCGCCCGTCCGGAGACCGTGGCGGCGCTCGCCGAGGCCGGGATCACCCGGGCCTTCGCCATCCAGGAGTACGCACTGCCGATCGCCCTGCGCGGCAGCGACCTGATCGGGCAGGCCCCGACCGGCACCGGCAAGACCCTCGGCTTCGGCGTACCGCTGCTGGAGCGGGTCTTCGCCCCGGGCGAGGGCAGCGACGGTCTGCCCCAGGCGCTCGTCGTCGTTCCCACCCGCGAGCTGGGCATCCAGGTCGCCAAGGACCTCGCCGCCGCCGGGAAGACCCGGGGCGTCCGGGTGCTGCCGATCTACGGCGGGGTGGCGTACGAGCCGCAGATCGAGGCGCTGCGTACCGGGGTGGAGATCCTGGTCGGTACGCCCGGTCGGTTGATGGACCTGGCCAAGCAGAAGCACCTCCGGCTGGACCGGATCCGCGCGCTGGTCCTCGACGAGGCCGACCGGATGCTGGACCTCGGCTTCCTCGACGACGTGGAGAAGATCCTGGCGATGCTGCCGGATGACCGGCAGACCATGCTCTTCTCGGCGACCATGCCGGACCCGATCGTCGCGCTGTCCCGCCGTTTCCTGCGGCAGCCGGTGACCATCCACGCCGGGCACACCGCCGAGACCGGCCCGTCGCCGTTGACCCGGCAACTGGTCTACCGCACCCACTCGATGAACAAGATCGAGGTGGTGGCACGCATCCTCCAGGCGGAGGGCCGTGGGCTGACCATGATCTTCACCCGGACCAAGCGGGCCGCCGACCGGGTCGCGGAGGACCTGGACTTCCGGGGCTTCGCGGTCGCAGCGGTGCACGGTGACCTGGGCCAGGGTGCCCGGGAGCGGGCGCTGCGGGCGTTCCGGGCTGGCAAGATCGACATCCTGGTCGCCACCGACGTGGCGGCCCGGGGGCTGGACGTCAGCGGCGTCACCCACGTCATCAACTACGACTGCCCGGAGGACCAGGACACCTACACGCACCGGATCGGTCGTACCGGCCGGGCCGGGGCGACCGGCGTCGCGGTGACCTTCGTCGACTGGGACGACATGCCGCGCTGGCGGATCATCGACAAGACCCTCGGGCTGGACATGCCCGAGCCGCCGGAGACGTACCACACCTCCCCGCACCTCTACACCGACCTGGACATCCCGACCGACGTCAGCGGCACCCTGCCGAGCGCGGAACGCACCCGGGCCGGGCTCTCCGCCGAGGTCGAGGAGGACCTGGGTGGCCGGTCCCGGCGCGGCGAGAGCCGGACCCGGGGCACCGGCCGGGGCGAGCGGGGTGACCGGGGCGAGCGGAGCCGCAGCCGGTCCCGCCGGGGCGACGACACTCCGGCCGCCGCCGTCGACGAGACCGTGGTGGCGGACGACGACTCCCCGCGTACCCCCCGCCGACGGCGTCGCCGCCGGGCCGGTGAGGTGGTCAGCGGTGAGCCGACCGCCGTGGTCACCGCCGAGGCAGGCGGGGACGTGACCACCGTCGAGGGCGAGGCGAAGCCGCGCCGTCGGCGTCGCCGGCGCAGCGGCTCCGGCGCGGGTACGCCCGCCGAGGCGACCACCGACTGAGTCGTACCACCGCCGTGCCGACGCACGGCAGCCTGCCCGACGACGGTGCCGGTCGACCGGTGAGCGCCTGGTAGAACGCGACACACGCGGCGTCCTCGGTGTCGAACACGGCCCGGACGTCGTGCACACCCCGCTCGTACGCGCCGATCTCCCAGCGCTGCCCGTCGGGGGTCCGGCGCAGGAACCAGTAGTCGGTCGGCACCGGTCCCGGCTCGTTCACCTCGGCCAGCCAGAACGCCGCCAGGGGCACCCCGGCCGACCGGAGTGCGGTTCGCAGCCGGTACCGGTCCAATCCGATCACCTGTTCCATGGGTCAGCCGACGGAGCCGGCCGGTACGCGGTCCGCCGGTCCGGCGGTGTCGTCACCGGCCACCGGTTCCCCGGCCGCCCAGGCGGGCCCGTCAGCCGGGTCGAGGTCGTCCCCGGTGACGTCGTCCCCGGACCGCTCGACCGTACCCGGCTCCTCGAAGATGCCGGACTCGTCGAAGACGACCGGCCCGTCGAGACTGCCGGACTCCTCGAAGATGCCCGGCCCGTCGGGGCCGTCCTCCAGCCGGCCGTCCGGGCCGCCGACCCGGTCACCACCGGTCGACCCGAGGGCGAGCAGGTGGTGGTAGGCCGGCTTCTCCTCGACCAGGTACCCGTTCGCCAGCAGCCAGGTGACGCTGAGGTTCGCCCCGGCCGTCGGCAGGTACGCCAGGTCCAGCTTGTACTGCACGCCGAGTCCGGGCTGGCCGAACCACGGCGCGATCGGACCGGCCGACACGGTGAACGGACGCACCACGCAGTAGACGTGGTAGTTGCTCAGCGGGGTACCGTCCGGGGTGTTCAGGCTCTGCGGTGGCAGCGACCGCTCGGCGAACGGCGTGTCGACCGGCGCCAGGAACGACCCGCCCGGGAAGCCGAACCGGTCGACGCGCACGCCCGGCCGCAGTTCCTTCGGGTACTTGACCGGCTGGCCGTTCTCGATCAGGAACCCGTCCGAGGGCGGGAAGATGTAGTTCCCGCCGGACCGGTAGGTGTCGACGAACTCCGCTTCGGTCAGGTCGCCGAAGCGTTCGTACCCGATCAACAGCGGGCCGACCGGCGGTTTGGTCGGCAGTTCGGCCGGGCCGAAGGCCGGCTCCCCCTGGAAGTAGCGGTCTGTCTCCGGGGCGGTCTGCGGGACTCCGGGCCGGCAGGTGGAGCCGTCGGTGCCGGTGGAGTCGGCCGCCGAGGCGGCGCTGGCGGACCCGAGGAACAGCCCGGCGCCGAGCAACGCGACACAGACTATCCGTGGCAATTTCATGAAATACCTCCTCATATCGGACAGACGACCGAGGTCATCATCGGGTCCGCAATCGGAAGGTGAGCCAGTTTCCGGACAACGACACCAGATGGGGTGGTTCCGAGCGAACGAGACGTGAAATCCACTTCGGTGCCGCTAACGGGACGTCTGCCAGCCGTCCTGCCCGGTGGGTGATGCCACGCCCCCGTCGGAGTCCGTAGCGACCTGCCGCAGCGTTCGGCCCGGCCCGGTGGGCGGCGCCACGTCCGGCCCGGCCCGGCGGGGAGCGCCGACCCGGCGACCAGGATGATGGAGCGATGCCCGAACAGCTCGACTCCGCCCTGGCCGAAGTACGCGGGTTGCTCCTCGACCCCGGCCTGACCCGCGCCGTCGCCGCCGGCCGCCGCCGGGGACAGCGACCGTCCGTGGTCCGCGCCGAGCTGCGTCCGGTCAGCCTGAAGTCGGGCACCCGGCTCCAGATCACCACGTCCGACGGGTCGCGGCCGTACACCCGCAACGTGGCGCAGGGCGCCGAGGCGGGCGCCGCCGTGGACGAACTCCTGGCCGAACCGTTCGGCAACTGGCACGTCGAGACGACCACCACGACCGTCCAGCTCCGGGTCACCAAGTCCGGGGAGGCCCAGGTCCACCGGGCGGCGACGGCCCGCCCCGAGGTGGCCCCCGCCGGGCACGACCGGGAGAAGGCGTACCTGCTGGACCCGGGCGATCCGATCTTCGACGTGATCGGCGGCACCGCCGCCAAGCGCCGGCAGGTCGACGCGTTCCTCCGCGCCCTCGCCGCGACCCTGCCCGACGACCTCACCGGGCCGCTGCGCGTGGTCGACCTGGGCTGCGGCAACGCGTACCTGACCTTCGCCGCCCACCGTTACCTCACCGGACGGGGGCTCGACGTGGAACTCGTCGGCGTCGACGTCCGCGAGGACCAGCGGCGGCGCAACACCGAGTTGGCCGACCGTCTCGGCTACGGCGACCGGGTCCGGTTCGTCGCCGGGACGATCCTGGACGCCGCCGTCGACCCCGCCCCGGACCTGGTCCTGGCGCTGCACGCCTGCGACACCGCGACCGACGAGGCCCTGGCCCGGGCGGTACGCTGGTCGGCCCGCTGGGTGCTCGCCGCCCCGTGCTGCCACCACGAGCTGGCGGCGCAGCTACGCGCCCGCCCCACCCCGGAGCCGTACGGCGCGGTGACCCGGCACGGCATCCTGCGGGAACGTTTCGCCGACGTGCTGACCGACGCGCTGCGCGCGGCACTGCTCCGGCTGCACGGCTACCGGGTCGACGTGGTCGAGTTCGTCGACTCCCGGCACACCCCGCGCAACCTGCTGCTCCGGGCCCGCCGCAGCGGTACGGACGGCACCGCCGAGCAGCTCGCGGAGTACCGGGAACTGGTCCGGCAGTGGCGGGTCGAGCCGCGCCTGGCGGCCCTGCTCAGCCAGCCGTGAGGGTGAACTCCGCCGTCCGCACCACGCCGCCCACCTGGAAGTCGAAGAAGAGGCGGTAGCGACCCGGGGACGGCACGCTGAGCCAGAACTTCACCGCGCCGTCGACCAGTGCCGGCTCGGGATGGACGTGCAGGTAGCCGAGGTCGCCTTCGCGGATCGCGACGAGGTGGCCGTACGCGCCGAGGTAACGCTCGATCCCGGTGACCGGGGCACCGTCGGCGGAGATCCGGAACAGCAGGGGGGCGCTCGCACCGATCTGCGGCGTGCCCTCGTACCCGACGGTGAAGCCGTCGACGGTCGCCGTCCGGGTGGCCGGCGGCAGCGTACGCGGCGCGTGGTCCCCCGCCGCGAGCAGGTCGACCCCGAGCGTGACCGGCGTCTGCCGGCCCGCCGCGTCCAGGGCGGTGAAGTCCGCGTACGCCCGCCAACTGCCCGCCGCGGTCAGGGTCAGCGGCACCCGCCAGGTGCCGTCCGTGGACATCGTCGGATGCAGGTGCTGGTAACCGGTCAGATCGCGGCGGACCACGATCAGGTGCATCGGCTTCTCGTGCACCACCGCGAAACCGGTGACCGCGCGTCGGGTGGCGTCCCGGATCTGGAAACGCAGCTCCTGCGGCCGGTCGACGGCGAAGGTGGTCTGCTCAGCCGTCAGGGTGTAACCGGCCTCGCTGAGTGCCAGCCCGCCGACCGTGTCGTCGGGCGTACCCGGGCCGTGGTCGTGCGCGCCCGTACCGGGTGAGTGGGAGTGCTCGGCCAGGGCCCCGGCCGGCACGCCACCTGCCGGCGTGCTCGCGGAGCCGACCGCGAACCGGCCGACCGCGAACCCGGCGACCAGGGCCACCACCAGCCCGCCCACGATGAGCGCGAGCCGGATGGTCCCGGGGTCGGTGGTGGTCGGCGCCGCCGTCGGCACATCTGCCGTCATGCCCGCCACGATACCCGCCGCCCGTATCGATGCTCGTCGTGGTCCCTCCGGCAGTGGCCCTGACCATGCCCGGTTGCCCCGCTCAGCCGGGCACCCCGCGCGGCAGTCCGACGCCCGCTCAGCCGGCCACCGCGAGGGCGAACGGCAGCACCACCGGCGCGCCGGCCCGCCGCAGCAGCCGGCCCGCCATCGTCATCGTCCACCCCGAGTCGACCAGGTCGTCGACGAGCAGGACCGGCCCGGTCAGCCCGGCCAGGGTCGCCGCCAGTTCGTCCGGCACGACCAGCGAGCCGTGCAGGGCGCGTACCCGCTGGGCGCTGTTGCCCCGCGCTCCCCCGCCGCCGCCCTCGGTGCGGACCGTACCCAGCAGCGGGAGCCGCCCCACGGCGGCGATCCGCTCGGCCAGCGAGCCGACCAGCCGGGGCCGGCGCCGGGAGCCGACCGCGACCACCCCCACCGGCCGCTCGGGCCACGGGTCGTCCC
>NZ_WVUH01000295.1 GCF_017614955.1 Micromonospora echinofusca | reverse complement strand
TCCCGAACGCGGTCACCTTGACGCTCCGGCCGGTCGACGTGACCACCATCGGCTCCCCGTGCTGCGGATCGTCGGTGCGGACCGCCCCGAAGAACCGTACCTGCGCCCCGGCAGCCAGGTTGATCCCGGCCATCCCGCCGCCCTTGAGCCCCTGCGGCCGGACCAGCTTCGCCGGGAACCGCAGCAGGGACGCGTCCGAACTGACGAAGGCCAGGCTCTCCGCACCGTCGACCAGCCAGGTCGCCCCGACCACCTCGTCCCCGTCGCGCAGGCCGATCACCTCGAACTCGTCGGCCCGCACCGGCCACTCCGGCGCGCAGACCTTGACCACCCCGAGCCGGGTCCCCAGGGCCAACCCCGGGGAGTCCGATTCCGACCCGCCCAGCGGCGCCAACCCGACGACCTGCTCCCCCGGCGCCAGCGGCAACAGTTCCGAGGCGGACATCCCACCCCGCAGCGACACCGTGCCGGCCTGCTCCGGCAGCACCGGCAACGGCAGCACGTCGGTCTTGAAGGCCCGACCGGTACTCGTCACCAGCAGCACCTGCCCCCGGGCGGTGGTGTGCACCACCGCGCGTACCGCGTCGTGCTTGACCCGGCCGTTGCGCCGCCGCCCCTCGGACGCCTCCTCGCTCTCCGCCGCCGTCCGGGCCACCAGCCCGGTCGCGGAGAGGATCACCTGACACGGGTCGTCGGCCACCTCCAGCGGGCCGGCCGGGGCGGAGGCGGCCAGCACCTCCTTCAGGTCACCGTCGATCAGGGTGGTCCGCCGGGGCGCGGTGAACTCCCTGCCCACCTTGGCCAGCTCGTCGGAGACGACCTTCCGCAGCACCCGGTCGTCGTCCAGGATGGTGGACAGCTCGGCGATCTCGGCCCGCAACCGGGCCTGCTCGGTCTCCAGCTCGATCCGGTCGAACCGGGTCAACCGACGCAGCGGGGTGTCCAGGATGTACGTCGCCTGGATCTCCGACAGCGCGAACCGGCTCATCAGCCCGTCCCGGGCCGCCTGGGCGTTGTCGCTGCCCCGGATCAACCGGACCACCTCGTCGATGTCGATCAGGGCGACGAGCAGCCCGTCGACCAGGTGCAGCCGCTCCTCGCGCCGGGTACGCCGGAACAGCGTCCGCCGGGTCACCACCTCGTAGCGGTGGGCGAGGAAGACCTCCAGCAGCTCCTTCAGCCCCAGGGTGCGCGGCTGCCCGTCCACCAGGACCAGGTTGTTCACCCCGAAGGACTGCTCCAACGGGGTGAGCCGGTACAGGTCGGCCAGCAGCGCCTGCGGATTGACCCCCACCTTGCACTCGATCACCAGCCGGGTGCCGTGCTCCCGGTCGGTGAGGTCCTTGACGTCGGCGATGCCCTGCAACCGGGCCGGCTGCCGCTGCCCCTTACGCGGGCCCGAGGTGATCGGCTTGCCCCGAACCTCGTCGGTGATCGCCTCGATGACCTTCTCCGCACCGACGCCGTACGGCAGCTCCACGATGGTGATGGCCTGCCGGCCCCGGCTGCCCTCCAGCGGACCGATCTCCGCCCGGCCCCGCATCCGGACCACGCCCCGACCGGTCTCGTACGCCTTGCGTACCTCGTCCAGGCCGAGCAGCAGTCCGCCGGTGGGCAGGTCCGGTCCGGGGACGAACTCCATCAGCTTGTCCAGCGGGGCGTCCGGGTTCCTGATCAGCCACCGGGCGGCGGTCACCACCTCGCCCAGGTTGTGCGGGATCATGTTGGTGGCCATCCCGACCGCGATCCCGGAGGTGCCGTTGACCAGCAGGTTCGGGAAGGCGGCCGGCAGCACGGCCGGCTCGCTCAGCGAGCCGTCGTAGTTGGGCCGGAAGTCCACCGTGCCCTCGCCCAGCTCGCCGACGAGCAGCATCGCCTCCCGGGACATCCGGGCCTCGGTGTACCGCGCGGCGGCCGGCCCGTCGTCCGGACTCCCGAAGTTGCCGTGCCCGTCGATCAGCGGCACGTTCAGCGAGAAGTCCTGGGCCATCCGGACCATCGCGTCGTAGATGGCGGTGTCGCCGTGCGGATGGTACTTACCCATGCAGTCCCCGACGACGCGGGCGGACTTGACGTGCCCCCGGTCCGGCCGGTGGCCCTGCTCGTACATCGAGTAGAGGATCCGGCGGTGCACCGGCTTGAGGCCGTCCCGGGCGTCCGGCAGGGCGCGGGAGTGGATGACGCTGTAGGCGTACTCCAGGTAGGAGTCCTGGACCTCGGTGGTCAGCGGGTTGTCGAAGACCTGTGCGCCCGCCCGGTCGAAGGCGGTCAGGTCGACCCGGGGCTGGTTGCCCTTGCGGCGTGCCATTGCTCAGTGCTCTCTCTCGACGTCACCGGCGCGGACGGCACCGGGGACGGTGCGGCGGGTGGTGGTCATCAGGCGTCGATCGCTTCCTGGTCGACCCGGCTGGCCGACTCGATCAGCCAGTTCTTGCGGGGCTCGACCTTCTCGCCCATCAGCAGTTCCAGGATCTGCTCGGCGGCCTCGACGTCGTCCAGGGTGATCCGGCGTACCGCCCGGGTGGCCGGGTTCATCGTGGTCTCCCACAACTCGTCGGCGTCCATCTCACCGAGACCCTTGAAGCGCGGGATGGGGGTGACGATCTGCCGGCCGGCCTTTCGTAGCCGGGCCACCGTGCTCTCCATCTCGGCCTGGGTGTACGTGTAGATCGTCTCCGGGTTGCGCCCCTTGGTGGTGATCTTGTGCAGGGGTGGCATGGCGGCGTACAACCGGCCGGCCTCGATCACCGGACGCATGTACTTGGCGAAGAGGGTGATCAGCAGGGTCCGGATGTGCGAGCCGTCCACGTCGGCGTCCGCCATGATCAGGACCCGGCCGTACCGCATCGCGGGGAGGTCGAAGGTACGCCCCGAACCCGCCCCCAGCACCTGCACGATCGCCGAGCACTCGGCGTTGTCCAGCACCTGCTGGAGGTTCGCCTTCTGCACGTTGAGGATCTTGCCCCGGATCGGCAGCAGCGCCTGGTACTCGGAGGAGCGCGCGAGCCGGCTCGTCCCCAACGCACTGTCACCCTCGACGATGAACAGTTCGCTGCGCTCGACCCCGGTGGAGCGGCAGTCGACCAGTTTCGCCGGCATGGACGCGCCCTCCAGGGCGGTCTTGCGGCGGGCGGCGTCCTTCTGCTGCTTCTGGGTCAACCGGACCCGGGCCGCGTCGACGATCTTCTGGAGGACCGTCCGCGCCTCGGTCTTCGTCCGGCGGTCCTCCAGCCAGCTCCGCAGGTGCTGCTCGACCAGGCTCTGCACCACCTTGGTGATGCCGGCGGTGGAGAGCTCGTCCTTGGTCTGGGAGGTGAACTGCGGCTCCGGGATGCGGACGTGGACGACCGCGGTCATCCCCTCCAGCACGTCGTCGAGGGTGGGCGGCTCCTCCTTCGGCCGCAGCAGCCCCCGGGCGTTGCGGATCGCGTCGGCGAGGGTACGCACCGCCGCCCGCTCGAAGCCCTTGCGGTGGGTGCCGCCGTGGGCGTTGCGGATGGTGTTGGTGAAGCACTCCACGGTCCGCTCGTAGCCGGTGCCCCAGCGCAGCGCGATCTCCACCTCGGCGCGCCGCAGGACGTTGGACTGCATCACCCCGTTGGCGTCGGCGGCGTTCTCCTTGTAGCTGCCCTCGCCGGTGATCAGGAGGGTGCCGCTGACCGGCTTCTCCCCGCCGGGGGCGAGGAACTCCACCATCTCGGTCAGCCCGTTCGGGAAGTGGAACGTCTCCTCGACGGTGCCGCCCTCGGCGCCGGCGTCACGCAGCACGTAGCCGACCCCGGGGACGAGGAAGGCGGTGTTGCGCAGCTTGCTGCGGACCGCCTCGACGTCCAACGCGGCGCCGGTCTCGAAGTAGCGGGGGTCGTACCAGTAGCGGATGGAGGTGCCGGTGGACTGGCCCCGCTTCATCTTCCCGGTGACCCGCAGTCCGGATTCCGGGGTGAACCCGGCGTCCGGGCCGGGCCCGTCGAAGACGCCGGGTACGCCGTGCCGGAACGACATCTCGTGGACCCGGCCGTCCCGTCGGACGGTCACGTCGAACCGTCGGGACAGGGCGTTGACCGCCGAGGCGCCCACCCCGTGCAGCCCGCCGGAGGTCTTGTACCCGGAGCCGCCGAACTTGCCGCCGGCGTGCAGGCGGGTCAGCACCAGCTCGACGCCGGAGAGGCCGGAACGGGCGTGCACGTCGGTGGGGATGCCCCGGCCGTCGTCGTCGACCTGGACGGAGCCGTCGGCGTGCAGGGTCACCTCGACGTGGGTGGCGTGGCCGGCGACCCCCTCGTCGGTGGAGTTGTCGAGGATCTCGTTGACGAGGTGACCGACGCCACGGCTGTCGGTGGACCCGATGTACATCCCGGGTCGCTTACGGACCGCGTCCAACCCCTCGAGGTGGGTGAGGTCGTCGGCCCCGTAGAGGGTCTCGGGCTCTGCTGTCACCTGGTCGTAGTCCTCTGTCTCGGCGGTGCGGTGCCGGTGCCGGCGGACCGGTGGGCCACAGATCCGCAGGTACGCCCCGGCGAGCCTAGCCGCACCGGCGGACATCGGCTGCCGAGCCCGCCGTCGCCGGGCGCGGTGTCGATCACGGTACGCCGGGTGGCGGGTGGCCGTCCGGTGCTGCCGGGCCGGGCACTACCGTAGCCGTCATGGGTAAGCCGACCCGCTGGGCCACCGATACCGGGCCCGAGCATTCCCGCTGGTACATCGACCGGTTCCGCCGGATGGCCGCGGAGGGTATCGACCTGTCCGGGGAGGCCCGGCTGCTGGACGCGATGCTCGTGCCGGGCTCCCGGGTGCTGGACGCCGGGTGCGGGCCGGGGCGGGTCGGTGCGGTCCTGCACGCCCGGGGGCACCGGGTGGTCGGGGTGGACGCCGACGCCGAGTTGATCGAGGCAGCCCGGGCGGACCATCCGGGGCCGGTGTGGCTGGTCGGTGATCTCGCCGACCTGGATCTGGCGGCGGCCGGCGAGCCCGACCCGTTCGACGCGGTGGTGGTCGCCGGGAACGTGATGACCTTCGTGGCCCCGGGTACCGAGCGGGACGTGTTGTCCCGGCTCTTCGCCCACCTGCGCCCGGACGGCTTCGCGGTGATCGGGTTCGGGACGGAGCGGGGGTACCCGTTGCCGGAGTTCGACGCGGACCTGACCGCTGCCGGGTTCCGCCTGGAGCACCGCTTCGCCACCTGGGACCTGCGGCCCTGGCTGCCGGGTACCGACTTCGCGGTCAGCGTGCTGCGCCGACCGGCCGGTGCGGTCGGCGGCGACCCGGCACCGCGCTGACCGGTACGGCTGGCGCGCCGGGCCGACCGGTACGGCTCCCACGTCGCACCGACCGGTACGGCACCGCGCCGGCCGGCGGCCGTTGCCACCATCGACATCGACAGATATCTTTCCCATCGGGGAGCCGCCTGCCCGCTCCCCGGGGACCGGGGCGAGGTGTCGGGTGCCGGTGACGTTCGTGTTGATCATGGTCGCGGCCGGGTTGCTGGCGCTCGCCCTGCTCGCGGTACGGCTGCGTGACCGGGCCGGCGCCGCCGCCGTGCTGGCCGCGGTGGTCTGTGTCGCCGTCGCGTACGACAACTTCGCCGTCGCGGCGGGCCGGTCGATCGGTGACGGCGACCTGCTGCGCCTGGTCAGTACCGGGCGCTTCTGGCTGCACGCCCTGGTCACGCCGCTGCTGGTTCCGCTGGGCTGGGCACTGGCGGTCCGGCTGGGTGCGCTCCGGTCGACCGGTCGGGGACCGGTGGTGCTGGTCGGGCTGGTGACCGCCGCGCTGGTACTGGTCGGTGTCGGCACCGAGATCGTCGGGCTCCGGTTGGAGCGGCGCACGTACGCGGACACGCTGCGTCACGTGAACGCGGCGGCCGAGGGGCCGCCGGTCGCCGCGCTGGTCACCATCGCGCTGCTGACCGTGCTGGGGGTCCTGGTCGCGGTGCGCGGCGGCGGGCCGTGGCTGCTGGTCGGCGCGGTGGTCATGCTGGTCGCCGCCGCCCTCGGTACCCGGGCCTTCTGGCTGGGCAACCTCGGTGAGCTGGCCCTGCTCGGCGGGACGGTCGGCACGGCGTACCGGGGCACCCGCCGGCCGGCGACCGGTGGGCGCCCCGGGCGGTGATCAGGCGACGCCCTCGAACTGGATCTGGGGGTCGGTGTGGGCCGGGGTGCCCCACACCTGCTCGTAGGCGGAGGTGTCGCCCGCGAGGTGGTACCGGAACCAGTCGACCAGTATCCGTCGGGTCAGCGCGAGCTGGGTGGCCCGGGTGATCGATCCGCTGTCGCAGAAGAGGCCGCTGCTGTCCATGAACCCGCAGTGGAAGCCGCCGGTGATGGTCCGCAGTTGCTTCGGCGCCGGTTTGCTCTGGTAGATCGGGCGCTGGTGCGAGGCGGGCGGGGCGATGGTGTCGCGGTCCCCGGCGACCAGCATCATCGGCACGGTCACGGAGGCCGCGGCGGTGACCGCCGACGGGTTGGTCTCGGCGGCGGCCAGGTTGGCGACCGTGGTGACCGCCGGGTTGGCGGCTGCGGCCAGCACGCTGGCGCCGCCGCCCATCGAGTGGCCGGAGAGGCCGAGGCGGCTGGTGGTGATGTGTCCCTGGAACCGCGATCCGGTGGTGGTGTCCTGGGCGACGAACCAGGTGAGCTGGGCGTTGAGGTCGGCGGCGAACGCGCTGTGGCTGGGCAGTAGGCCGCCCTGGGAGGTGGGCAGGCCCACCACGAAGCCGTACGACGCCAGGTGCGCGGTGGTGCCGGCGTACATGCTGACGCCCTGCAGGAAGCCGTGCCCGAAGGCGATCGCCGGGAACCGGCCGGCGGCGACGGCGGTGCCCTGGCCGGCGGCGGTGGCCGGGTAGTAGATGCGGGCGGTGAAGGACCGGCCGGCGGCACTGACCTGGGCGTCGACGTAGCCGACCGGGTACGGGCCGGGGCTGCTGCTGTCGGCGGCGGCCGGGGTGGGGACGCCGAGGACGGCGGCAGCGAGCACGGCCAGCGCGAGGATCACTCGTCTCACCGGGATGCTCCCTTCCTGGGGATCGGGGTGAGGGGAGTGAAGCACGGCACCGCGCAGGCCGAAAGGAATTTACATATCTCGATTAATTGGACCGACGAGCCGGTCGACCCGCCCGGCGAGGTCGGCGGCGAACAGCTCCGGACAGTCCGTGAACCAGAAGTGGTTGCCGGCGAAGGTACGGGTCTCGAACGGCCCGCTGGTCTGCTCCCGCCAGCCGGCCACCACCCGCTCGTCGGGCGTCCCGTCCGGCGTCGCCCCGTAGTACACCACCGGGCAGGTCAGCGGGGTACGCGGCTGGTACCGGTAGCCCTCGAAGAGCTTCAGGTCGGCCCGGACGATGGGCAACACGTACGCCCGCAGCGCCGGGTCGGCCAGCACCTCCGCCGGCACGCCCCCGCCGGTACGCAGCCACTCCCCGAGTTCCTCGTCGGTCAGCCCGGTGAACCGGCGGGTCCGCGCCACCGACCCGGGCGGCGGACAACCGGAGACGACCAGGGCCGCCGGTGGCCGGTCGAGCCGGCTGAGCACCCGGGCCACCTCGAAGGCGAGCAGCGCCCCCATGCTGTGACCGAACAGGACGTACCGCCCCGGGAAGGCGATGCTGACATCCGCCGCGACGGTCATCGCCAGGTCGGTGAGCAGGGCGGGTACCGGCTCGTCCCAGCGTCGCTCACGCCCCGGCAGCCGGGCCGGGTGCACGCTCAGCCCGGCCGGCAGCAGACCGCTCCAACTGCGGTACGCCCGACTGTCCCCGCCCGCGTACGGAAAGCACACCAGCGGGACCGCGTCGGTTCGGGTCGGCGCCGCCGGGTCGAACGTCGCCACCGTCGGTGCGCCGCTCATCCCGCTCCTCCTCCCAGCCGGACTCCTCGGCCCGATCGGATCGATGGATCTGGACCCTCCGATCGTATGCTGGACCCCTCCGCCGCCGAAGATCGGCGGCCAGGTCTGGCAAGCCGGAGGGAATCTGATGGACGGCGACGCGCTGCCCCGTTACCCGTTCGAGGACTTCCGGGGTGAACTGCCCGACCGGCTGCTCACCATGGTGCGCGACGAACCGGTCAGCCGGGTGATGCTGCCCGACGGTCGTCCCGCCTGGCTGGTCGTCGGCTACGACGAGGTCTGCACCGTGCTGTCCGACGCCCGGTTCGTCCGGCACGTCGGCGACCTGGGCCCGGACGGGGTGACCGGCCCGGCCAACGGCGGCGCGGCCCTCGCCCCGGACACCACCGGGCAGTGCCCGGTGACCGGTCCCCGGGTCCGGGACCTGGCCATGAACGGCCCGGCCCACGCCTCGCTGCGCCGACTGGCCGCCCGGGCGTTCGCGGCCCGCCGGATGGAGGCGTACCGGCCGAGGGTGCAACGGATCGCCGACGAACTGCTCGACGAGATGGTCGCCAAGGGGCAGCCCGGCGACCTGATCAGCAGCCTGGTCTTCCCGCTGCCGGCGATGGTGGTCTGCGAGGTGCTCGGCATCCCGGCCGACGACCGGGAACGGTTCAACGTCTGGATCGCCGACATCACCGCGCTGACCGCGTACGGCACGCCGGAGGCCGCCGAGGCGATGGACGAGCTGCGGGCGTACCTGGCCGACCAGCTCGCCGCCAAGCGGTCCGCCCCTGGCGACGACCTGTTCTCCAGTTGGCTGGCCACGCAGGCCGAGGACGACACGCTCAGCGACGAGGAGATCGTCGGGCTGGCGGTCGGGGTGCTCATCGGCGGTCGGGAGATCAACTCGATCAGCACCGGGATCCGGGCGCTGTTCCAGCACCCCGAGCAGCTGGCCCGGCTCCGGGCCCACCCGGAGCTGCTGCCCTCGGCGGTCGAGGAGATCCTGCGGTACACCTCGGTCAGTCCGATGTTCCTGGTCCAGACCGCCCTGGCCGACGTGGAGCTGGGCGGGGTGCCGATCCGGGCCGGCGACGCGGTGATGGCGGTACCGTGGGCGGCCAACCGGCATCCGGAGACCTTCCCGGCTCCGGACACCTTCGACGTGGGCCGTCCGCACAACCCGCACCTGACGTTCGGTCACGGGGCGCACTTCTGCCTCGGCGCGGCGCTCGGCCGGTTGCAGGTGGAGATCGCCATCGGCACCCTGCTGCGGCGGTTCCCGAACCTGGCCCCGGCGGTGGACCTGGACGAGCTGCCGTGGCGGCACGAGCGGATCAACTGCGGCATCGCCGAGTTTCCGGTCACCTGGTAGGGGAGGTCAGGCCCCCGTAGCC
>NZ_WVUH01000294.1 GCF_017614955.1 Micromonospora echinofusca | reverse complement strand
CCCCACCGCCCGGTGGCGCGTCGAGCCGCGCGTCGGTACGGACTACGCCCGGGTGTCCGGCGACCACAATCCGATCCACACCTCCCGGGCCGGCGCCCGACTGCTCGGCTTCCCGCGCCCGATCGCCCACGGCATGTGGAGCAAGGCCCGCTGCCTGGCCGCCCTCGCCCCGCGCCTGCCGGACTCCTACACGGTCGACGTCGCCTTCAAACTCCCCGTCCCACTGCCGGCCACGGTCGCCTTCAGCGCGGCCCGGAGCAGCGGCGACGGCTGGCTGTTCAGTCTGCACGACGCCCGCAGCGGCAAACCCCACCTGCAAGGAAGGGCCCCTTCTTAACGCTTTCGGTAGAGGAAGGGCCCCTTATTAACACGAAGCGGTGGCGCTACACCGTGAGCAGGGTCTTGCCGAGGGTGATCCGGGACTGTATCGCCGCGTGCGCGTCGGCCGCCCGCTCCAGCGGGAAACGCTGCCCGATCACCGGCCGGAGCCGTCCCGCCGCCGCCTCGGCCAACGCGTGGACGGTGTCCGCGCGCAGGTCCTGCGGGGACGGTCGGGGCCGGACCAGGGTCACCCCACGCGCCTGCGCGGCCTCGTCCGGGATGCCGGCCCACGCCCCGCTGGCCAGCCCGAAGCTGACCATGCGCCCGCCCATGCCCAACAGCTCGAAGGCGGCGCGGCCCAGCTCACCACCGACCCCGTCGAGGACCACGTCCACCGTGCCGACGGCGGCGCGCAGCTGCGCCGTCCAGTCCGGGTCGTGGTAGTCGACCACGAGGTCGGCGCCGAGGTCCCGGGCCAGCTCGACCTTGCGGGGCCCGCCGGCCGCCGCGACCACCCGGGCCCCGGCGGCCCGGACGAGCTGGATCAGCAGGGTGCCCACCCCGCCGGCCGCCGCCTCGATCAGCACGCGGTCACCGGGACGCACCCCGGCCGCCCGGACCAGCATCGTCGCGGTACGGCCGTCCGCCAGGACCGCCACCGCCGCGTCCAGCGCCAACCCGGCCGGTACGTCGTACCGCCCGGCGGCGTCGACCAGGGCACGTTCGGCGTACCCGCCGGTGCCGCCGGTGGACCCGACCACCGGTTTGCCGACCAGTCCCCGGTCGACGCCGGGGCCCACCGCGACGACCGTCCCGCCGACCCCGTTGCCGGGGATCAGTGGTGGCTCGCCCCGCAGCGGTCCGACCGTCAGTCCCGCCCGGAACTGGGTCTCCACGAAGGTGACGTTGGCGTAGTCGACCTTCACCAGCACCTGCCCGGGGCCGGGCACAGGTTCCGGGGCCTCCCCCGGTACGAGCACCTCCGGCCCACCGAACTCCGTCAACCACACCGCGCGCACGAGCCCTCCCGAGGTCCGATCCCCGGTCAGCCTCCAACCTCAACCCTGGTTGAGGTCAATGGTTGCTCTCACCCGGTGGCGAGGTACGCCTGAAGGGCGACCTGGCTGGCCGGCAACCCGTACCCGTCGACCAGCCCGATGAAGTTGCCGAACTGCCGACCGTCGATCAGCCACGTCTGCGGGGACCGTACGAGCACCTCGACTAGGCGTTGCTGCCGGACGGTCAGGGCGGTGAACGGCGTCCCCTCCGGGACGCACCCGTCGGGGAACGCGATCCGGAACGCCCCGCCCGCCACGGGCATCGCCTCGCGGCCGGACACGCTGGACAGCCGGCTCAGCAGTGCGTCGTACGCCCGGTCGGTGTGCTCCGGTCCCACCTGGTGCAGAGCCAGCCCGGCGTACCCGGACAGGTCACCGTCGAGGAAGGGCACGTACCCGCCGGGGTGGTCCGGCCCGACGCCCGGCTCGTCCGGTGGTTGGGCCGTCCAGGTGACAAGTTCGGCCACGGTACCCGGATCGGCGTCGGCACCCAGCGCGCACGCCCGACCCACCGCCGCAGCCCAGCGGACCGCCGGGCGCGGATCAGCCAGGAAGGTGGCGTCCGGCACCCCGCCGAGCAGCCCGGTCGCCACCAGGCTGGTCGCGACGACACCGGCCGGACCGGCAGTTGCGGTTTCGCCGGTGCCCACGGGCCGGTGGACGGCCGCGAGGGCGGGCAGGCTGCCGGCCGCCTCCTCGGGGAACCAGGCCAGGGCGTACCCGGCCGAGATGCGTACCGCCGGATCGGGGTGGGTCAGCAGGCTGCGGAAGAGCGGCACGCCGACCCGCACCGCGTCGTACGCGGCCAGCGCCACGTACGTCCCGAGCCGCTCCTGATCCTCGGCGCTCAGCGACTCGACGTAGTCGTATTCGCTGTGGTCCTCGTCGTACCCCTCGTCGCCCGGACGCGGTGCGGCGGCGAGCAGGGCCGCCCCGCCCTCGGCGGTACGCCGGAACCGGGCGATCGGCAGGGCGTCCGGCAGCCAGGTCTCGTCGTACCCGATCGCCACGGCGACCAGCAACTCGATCAGGGCCGCCGGATCGGGGGTCGCCGGATCGGCGAGCAGTTCCAGCAGGAACGGCACCGCGTACGCCGTCGCCTCGTAGCGGGTGCCCTGGTGGAAGATGTTCGCGTACAGCTCACCGAGGGCCCGTCTCCGGTCCTGCGGGTCGGTGGAGCGGAGACGCCGGAGTTGCCCCGGCACGTCGTCGGCGGGGCCGTACGCGTGGGTCAGCCCCGCCCAGTCGATCTCGTCAAGCGTGTCGAGCACGGACGCCATCGTGCCAACGGGGTACGACAGGCTTGTCCGGTCACCCGTCGGCCGGCCGCCAGACCGCGCCCTCGATCAACTGGCCGGCACCGAGCCAGGCCACGTTCATCATCCGGGTGGCGGTCTTCTCCGGGTCGGCCGTGGGGTTGTCGGCGAGCCAGTCGGCCAGCGACTCGCTCGCGCCGACCAGGGCGTACGCGATGACCTCCAGATCGGTTTCGCGGACCTCACGCCCCTGCGCGCGCAGCGCGTCGTCGAGCATCCCGGCGATCACCTCGACCATCCGGGCCCGCATGGTGGCCAACTGCCCGGCGAACGGCGGCTCGCCACGGGTCTGCCGGTAGAGCACCGACCAGCCGTCCCGGTGGGCGCCGACGAAGCCGAAGAAGGCGCGGAGGCCACGCCAGAGCCGCTCGTCGGGGGGCAGGTCGGGGGCGGCGGCCCCGGCGATCGCCTCGATCATCCGGGTGCACTCCCGGTGCAGGCAGGCGACGAAGAGGTCCTCCTTCGGCCCGAGGTACGCGTAGACCATGGGCTTGGAGATGCCGGCGTCCTCGGCGATCTCGTCCATGCTGGCGGCGTGGTACCCCCGGCGGGAGAAGACCTTGACGGCGGCGTCGAGCATCTGCTGCTCGCGGACCGCCCGGGGGAGCCGCTTGAATGCGGGGTTGGTGGACACCCTTGCCAGCATACCTACTCGTGCGTAAGGTTACGCTGGAGTAACTAATGCCCCGCCCGGAAGGTGCACACCGATGACCGACTTCGATCCGGACAAACTCGCCACGGCCGACTCCAAGGAGCTGCTCAAGATCGTCAAGTCGACCCCGGATTCCAAGATCACCGAGGTCATGCAGAGCGACCTGCGCAGCAAGGTGCTCGACGAGGTGTTCAACCGGATGCCGACGCTGTTCCGGGCCGACCGGGCCGGTTCCACCAACGCCGTCATCCACTGGAACATCACCGGCCGCCCGGACGGCGGGACGGACACCTACGAGGTGGTCATCGAGGACGGCGCCTGCACCGCCACCTCGACCCCGGCCCGGGACCCGAAGCTCTCCCTCACCATGGGCCCGCTGGAGTTCCTGAAGATCGTCTCCGGTGGCGCCAACCCGGTGATGATGTTCATGACCGGCAAGCTGAAGGCCAAGGGTGACCTCGGCCTCGCCGCCAACATCGCCAACCTGTTCGACATCCCCAAGGGCTGACATGGCCGAGTTCTCGCTCGACCTGACCGAGGAACAGCGGGATCTGCGCGACTGGGTGCACGGCTTCGCCGAAGAGGTCGTGCGCCCGGCCGCGGCCGAATGGGACGCCCGCGAAGAGGCTCCCTGGCCGATCATCCAGGAGGCCGCCAAGATCGGCCTCTACGGATTCGAGTTCCTCGCCAACTGCTGGGCCGACCCCACCGGCCTCTCCCTCCCGATCGCCAGCGAGGAACTCTTCTGGGGTGACGCCGGCATCGGGCTCGGGATCTTCGGCACCTCGCTCGCCGTCGCCGCCATCTACGGCTCCGGTACCCCCGAACAGCTCGTCGAGTGGGTCCCCCAGTGCTTCGGCACCGTCGACGCCCCCGCTGTCGCCGCCTTCTGCACCACGGAACCGGAGGCCGGTTCCGACGTCGGATCGATGCGCACCCGCGCGACGTACGACGAGGCAGCCGACGAATGGGTGCTGCGCGGGCAGAAGGCGTACGCCACCAACGGCGGGATCGCCGGCGTGCACGTGGTCACCGCCTCGGTGGACCCGGCCCTCGGCTCACGGGGGCAGGCCGCCTTCGTGGTACCACCGGGTACCCCCGGGCTCGTCGCCACGAAGAAACTCAAGAAGCTGGGGCTGCGGGCGTCGCACACCGCCGACGTCTTCCTCGACGACGTACGCGTCCCCGGGCGCTGCCTGCTCGGCGGCCGGGAGGCCCTGCTGGAACGGCTCGACCGGGCCCGCACCGGGCAACGCGCCGCCTCGCAGGCCGCGATGCGGACCTTCGAACTGTCCCGCCCGACCGTCGGCGCACAGGCGATCGGCGTGGCCCGCGCGGCCTACGAGTACGCGCTGGACTACGCCCGGGAACGGGTGCAGTTCGGTCGACCGATCATCGAGAACCAGGCGATCGCGTTCACGCTGGCCGACATGAAGATGGAGATCGACGCCGCCCGGCTGCTGGTCTGGCGGGCCTCCTGGATGGGCCGGAACAACCGGCCGTTCACCGCCGGTGAGGGCTCGATGTCCAAACTGAAGGCGGGCGAGGTCGCCGTCGCCGTGACCGGACAGGCGCTCCAGATCCTCGGTGGCGCCGGCTTCCTCCGCGAGCATCCGGTGGAGCGCTGGTACCGGGACGCCAAGATCTACACGATCTTCGAGGGGACCTCCGAGATCCAGCGCCTGGTGATCTCCCGGGCGATCTCCGGGATGCAGATCCGCTGACGGTACGGGGGCACCGCCACTGGTTAGGAAGGGCCCCTTCCTATACCGAAAACGATAAGAAGGGGCCCTTCCTTGCAGGACCTCGGCTTCGTCGTCGCCACCCTGACCCGGCGCGGGCTGCTCACCCCGGGCAGCCCCGTCCGGGTCGCCGCACAACTCAACGCCCTGCGCAGATGGGGTTGGAGTATCGCCGGCGAGCTGCGCCAGGCGGCAGCCCGGGACCCGGACCGGATCGCGGTCGTCGACGAGAACGACGGTGAGCTGACCTACCGGGAACTGCTCGACCGCGCCGAACGGCTGACCAGGGCGTTACGCGCGGTGTACGGCGTCCGGGCCGGGGACCGGATCGGCGTGCTCTGCCGCAACCACCACGGCCTCGTCGAGACCATCGTGGCCGGCACCCTGCTCGGCGCCGACACCGTACTGGTCAACAGCGGGCTCTCCACCGCCCAGCTCACCGTCGTCGCCACCGAGCAGCGGCTCCGGCTGCTGGTGCACGACGACGAGTTCGCCGAACGGGTGGTCCCGCTGCCGCCCGAGGTGCAGCGGATCGGCGAACGGCAGCACGCCGAGCTGATCGCCGGTGCGCTGCCGGGCACCCTGAAACCCCCACCCCGGGACGGCCGGACGATCGTGC
This sequence comes from Micromonospora echinofusca, assembly GCF_017614955.1. Taxonomy (GTDB): domain Bacteria; phylum Actinomycetota; class Actinomycetes; order Mycobacteriales; family Micromonosporaceae; genus Micromonospora; species Micromonospora echinofusca_A. The sequence goes on along the minus strand of NZ_WVUH01000294.1, from coordinate 3,649 downwards.
TCACCTCGGGCACCACCGGCGCGCCGAAGGGCGCCCGCCGGCCCACCCCGAACGGCTTCGGCCCGCTGGTCTCCATCATCGACCGCATCCCGCTGCACGTCCGGGACCGGATCATGATCGCTGCGCCGGTCTTCCACACCTGGGGGTACGCCGCCCTCCAGGTCGCCTTCGCGCTGCGCGCCACCATCGTGCTGCACCGCCGCTTCGAACCGGCGACCGCGCTCGACGCCCTGGCCCGGCAGCGCTGCGACGCCCTCTTCGCGGTACCGGTCATGCTGCAACGGATGCTGGAGGTGGCACCGCCCGACCCACGCCCGCCACTGAAGGTGGTCGCGGTCAGCGGCTCGGCACTGCCCGGCGGCCTGGCGACCCGGTTCATGGACACCTACGGCGAGGTCATCTACAACCTGTACGGCTCGACCGAGGTGTCCTGGGCCTCCATCGCCGCCCCGGCCGACCTGCGCCGGGCACCCAGCACGGCGGGCCGGCCGCCGCACGGCACCCGGCTGGCGATCCTGGACGCGACCGGCACGCCGGTACCGGCCGGACAGGTGGGCCGGATCTTCGTCGGCAACGAGATGCTCTTCGAGGGGTACACCTCGGGCTCCGGCCGGGAAAGTCGGGACGGCCTGCTCAACACCGGTGACCTGGGTAGGATCGACGCCGACGGTCTGCTCTTCGTGGACGGCCGTGAGGACGACATGATCGTCTCGGGTGGGGAGAACGTCTTCCCGTCCGAGGTGGAGGATCTGATCGCCCGACTGCCCCAGGTCCGCGAGGTCGCCGTCGTGGGCGTACCGGATCCGGAGTTCGGCCAACGTCTCGCGGCCTTCCTGGCGCTGCACCCCGGGGAGACCCTGGACCCGGAGGCGGTACGCGAGTACGTCCGCCACTACCTGGCCCGGTTCTCCGTACCCCGGGATGTGATCTTCGTGAAGTACCTGCCCCGCAACGCCACCGGCAAGGTGCTCGCCCGTGAGCTGCGCCGGTACGTCGGTTGAGCCTGCCGCCACCCCGCCGCCGTCTCCCGCTCCTCCTCGTCGAGGGCGCCACCCTGCTCTCCGGTACCGGTAACGGGGTGGCCACCGTCGCCCTGCCCTGGCTGGTCCTGGAACGCGGTGGCGGCCCCACCGCCGCCGGGCTGGTGGCGGCGGCCACCGCCCTGCCGCTGCTGGTCGCCAGCCTGGTCTCCGGCACCGTCGTCGACCTGCTCGGCCGACGCCGTACCGCGCTGTTCTCGGACGCGCTCTCCGCCGCCTCGGTGGCCGCCATCCCGCTCGTCGACGCCACCATCGGCCTCAACCTGGCCTGGATCGTGGTGCTCGCCGCCCTCGGAGCGGTCTTCGACCCGGCCGGGCTGACCGCCCGGGAGACGCTGCTGCCCGCCGCCGCCCAGGCCGCCGGCTGGCGGATCGAACGGGCCAACGGGGTACACGAGGCGACCTGGGGGCTGGCCTTCCTGGTCGGGCCGGGCGTCGGCGGCGTACTGATCGCCACCATCGGTCCCGGACCCACCCTCTGGGTCACCGCAGCCGGGTTCGCCCTGGCCGTCCTGCTGGTCGCCGCGGTGCGGCTACCCGGCGCCGGCCGTCCGGAGGCCCCACCCGCCGGGGTCTGGCAGGGCACCGTGGAGGGGCTGCGCTTCGTCTGGCGGGACCGGCTGCTGCGCGCCGTCGCCCTGCTCACCATGGTGCTGGTCGCGCTGTACCTGCCGGTCGAGGGGGTGGTGCTGCCGGCGTACTTCGTCGCCGAGGGGGCACCGGCCCGGCTGGGCAGCATCCTCATGGCGATGAGTGCCGGCTCGATCCTCGGCGCCCTCGCCTCCGGCTGGGCGGTCCGCCGGCTCCGCCGCCGGACCCTGTTCGTCGTCGCCCTGGTCGTCACCGGTCTGGCCCTGGTCGGGCTGGCCGCGCTGCCGCCGTACCCGGCGATGCTCACCTTCGCCGTGGTCATCGGGCTGGCGTACGGTCCGATCAACCCGCTGGCCAACTACGCCATGCAGACCCGTACCCCGGAACGGCTGCGCGGGCGCGTGGTCGGGGTGATGACCTCGTTCACGTACGCGGCCGGCCCGGCGGGGTACCTGCTCGCCGGACCGCTGGTCGAGTGGCTCGGACTCCGGGCGGCCTTCCTGGTGCTGGCCGGCGCCCTGCTGGTGGCGGCACTGGCCGCCGTACCGATGCGGGTCCTGCACGCCCTGGACGACCCGCCCCGGTACCCGCCCGCGCCGCCCGGGGGCACCACCGGGCGCACCGAGGGGCCGGTACCGCTCGGTGAACAGTGGGCACCTACCGCCCACCGCGACTGACCACCGGGCCGGTGCGGCTCTTGGCTTGTCCGGTGCGGCTCTTGACTTGTCTGGGCGGTCTACCGTCCGGGTACCTCGATCCGCCCGTCGACGGCTGCGGCGGCGATGTCCCGCCGGTGGTGCGAGCCGTCCAGGCGTACCCCGTCGACCAGGGTGTAGGCCGCGTCGCGGGCGGCGGCCAGGTCCGGGCCGGTCGCGGTGGCGCAGAGCACCCGCCCACCGGCGGAGACCAGTTCCCCGTCCGGCCGGCGGGCGGTCCCGGCGTGGATGATGCCGGACCGGTCGGCCCCGGTGATCACGTCACCGGTACGCGGCGTGGCCGGGTACCCGGCCGAGGCGACCACCACGGTCACCGCCGAGCCGTCCCGCCAGCGCAGCGGCGGATGCGCGGCCAGCGTGCCGGTCGCGGCGGCGTGCAGCAGCCCGGCGAGCGGGCTCTCCAGCAACGCGAGAACGACCTGCGTCTCCGGGTCACCGAAGCGGGCGTTGAACTCGATCACCTTCGGCCCGTCGGCGGTCAGCGCCAGCCCGACGTAGAGCAGGCCGGCGAACGGGGTGCCCCGGTGGCGCAGCTCGGCCAGGGTCGGCTGGACCACGCTGGTCATCACCTCGTCGACCAGACCGGGAGGGGCCCAGGGCAGCGGCGCGTACGCCCCCATGCCACCGGTGTTCGGACCGGTGTCGCCCTCACCCACCCGCTTGAAGTCCTGTGCGGGCAGCAGCGGCAGGGCCGCCTCACCGTCGGTGACCACGAAGAGGGAGACCTCGGGACCGGCCAGGTACTCCTCGACGACCACCCGGCCGCACTCCCGGGCATGGGTCAGCGCGGTCACCCGGTCCCCGGTGACCACCACGCCCTTACCGGCGGCGAGCCCGTCGTTCTTCACCACGTAGGGCGGCGCGAAACCGTCCAGTGCGGCTGCGGCACCCGCCTCGTCGGTGCAGGTCACCGCACGGGCCGTCGGTACGCCGGCCGCCGTCATGATCTCCTTGGCGAACGTCTTCGAGCCCTCCAGCCGGGCCGCCTCGGCGGACGGCCCGAAGACCGCGATGCCCTTGGCGCGTACCGCGTCCGCGACGCCCGCGACCAGCGGCGCCTCCGGCCCGATCACCACCAGGTCGGCGCCGGTCTCCACCGCCAGGCCGACCACCGCCGCCGGATCCATCGGGTCCACCGGGCGCAGCTCGGCGATCGACGCCATGCCCGGGTTTCCCGGTGCCACGGTCAACTGCTCGACGGCCGGATCTGCGGCCAGGCCCAGGGCGAGCGCGTGCTCGCGCCCACCACCACCCAGAAGAAGTACGCGCACGAGCCCCGATCCTACGCGCCCCGCCCTGAGC
>NZ_WVUH01000293.1 GCF_017614955.1 Micromonospora echinofusca | reverse complement strand
GACCAGCCCCACCCGGCACGTACGCATCCCGCAGCCCCCAACCGTGACGATCGTGAAAAAGGTCCGCCGGGTGCTCTGCCCGGTGGCGACAGGGGCAAACCTCGACGGGCGTTCCCTTCCCACCCGGGTGCGGGTTCCGGGCGCTCCCGACCGGTCGGCACGGACCCACGACCGACCCTGCGTACCGTCGGCCGGTACCGCGAGATCACGATGATGGGGCGAAATGCGGTTAGCGTTCGGCCGGCGGGGGGAAACCAGACCCGCTGTCCTACGAATCCTGAACCGGGGGGTGTGCCGGTGCGGCACGAAGAACCGACTGTCTCACCTGTGGTGGAGGCCTGGGCCACCTACCGCACCCACTCGGCGGGTCAGTGGAGCGCCCGGGGGCTGCTGCGGGCCAAGGCCGGTGACCGGGTCAGCGTCGTGCTGCCCGCCCGGGACGAGGAGGCGACGGTCGGCGCGATCGTCTCCACCATCCGGGAGCACCTGATGGACCGGGTGCCCCTGGTCGACGAGCTGATCGTGGTCGACTCCCGGTCGACCGACCGGACCGCCACGGTGGCCCGTACCGCCGGCGCGTACGTGGTCAGCCAGGACGAGATGACCCGGGGACTGCCCCGGCTGACCGGCAAGGGCGACGCGCTCTGGGCCGGACTGGCGGCGGCGGAGGGCGACGTGGTCGCCTTCGTCGACGCGGACCTGCGCGAGTTCCGCCCGCACTTCGTCACCGGCCTGCTGGGGCCGCTGCTCACCGACCCGTCGGTGAGCTTCGTCAAGGGCTTCTACCACCGGCCGCTGGTCGGTTCGGCGAGCATCGAACCGGACGGCGGCGGCCGCGTCACCGAACTGATGGCGCGCCCCCTGCTCAACCTCTTCTGGCCGGAACTGTCCGGTTTCGTGCAGCCGCTGGCCGGCGAGTACGCGGGCCGCCGGGCGGTGCTGGAGCGGATCCCCTTCGTGTCCGGGTACGGGGTGGAGACGGCCATGCTGATCGACCTGCTCGATCTGGTCGGTCTGGACGCCCTCGCCCAGGTCGACCTGGGCGAACGCAAACACCGGCACCAGGACACCGAGGCCTTGGGCCGGATGGCGGCCCAGATCATGCTGACCGCCTGGTCACGGTTGCGCCGCCGGGGCCTGGTCAGCACCGACGTCCCGCCGGCCGGCCTGCTGACCCAGTTCCGCCGGGGCGGCTCGGACAGCCTGCCGAACCTGGACCGGGAGATCGTGGTCACCGACGTGTCGATCGAGGAACGGCCGCCGCTGGCCGAACTGCGGCACCTGGTACCCCGCCGCCGGGTGGCGGCGTGATGCCGGACGTACCCCCGGCCCCGGGCGGTGGCAGGACGTCCCACGTACCACCGGCCCCGACCGCGACCGCCGAGGGAAGGAACCCGTACCGATGAGCCTCACCGTCCTGATGAACGCCGGTCCGTGGCTGTCCGTACCGCCCCCGGGTTACGGCGGGATCGAGAACGTCATCGCCACCCTGGTACCGGAGCTGCGGCGGCTCGGCGTGCGGGTGGTGCTGGCGTCGGTGGGTACCAGCACCCTGCCGGTCGAGGAGCGGCTGTCGGTCTTCGACGACGGGCAGTTCGCCAACCTGCAACGCCCGTACAACCAGGTGTGCGGGGTCGCCCAGGCGCACCTGAACGGGGTGGTCCGGACGCTGCGGGAACGGTCCGACATCGACCTGGTGCACGACCACGTGGAGGCGGTCGGGCTGGCCACCCTCGCCGCGATGGGTCCGGACGGCCCACCGGCACTGCACACCCTGCACTGGGACCTGGCCAAGCACCCGGCGCTCTACGGTCACCTCGACGGTGGGGGCCGGGTACGGGTGAACGGGGTGTCCGCGTCGCAGCTCGCCCGCGCGCCCCGGGCCCTTCGGGAGCACTCGGTGGGGCACGTGCACCTGGCCACCCCGCTGGCCGTGGACGCCGACCGGGTACCGCAGCCGCAGAAGGGCGACCACGCGGTCATCCTCGGCCGGATCAACCCCGGCAAGGGTCAGGACGTGGGTGCCCGACTCGCCCAGCGGGTCGGGTTCCCGCTGGTGCTCGCCGGCCCGGTCGGCCCGTACCACCGGCCGGAGGACCTCGCGGCGGCCGGCGACGAGGCACGCCAGAACCCGGATGCCCGGTTCTTCCTGGACGAGGTGGCGCCCCACGTCGACGGGGACCGAGTCCGCTGGGTCGGTACCGTCGCCGGGGCCGAGCGGGACGACCTGGTGGCCTCCGCCCGGGTGGCGTTGTTCCCGCTGCGCTGGGAGGAGCCGGGCGGCACGGCCGTGGTCGAGGCGCTGGCGCTGGGTACGCCGGTGGTGGCGACGGCCCGGGGTTGTCTGCCGGAGCTGATCGAGCACGGCCGGACCGGGCTGCTCACCACCGACGAGGAGGAGCTGGGTGAGCTGGTGCTCGCGGCCAGTGTGCTGGAGCCGGCCGAGTGCCGGCAGGTGGCGGCCAGCCGGTTCACCCCGGCGGTGATGGCCCGGGAGTACGTGCAGCTCTACGAGCGGGTCCGGCAGCTCGCCACCGCACCGCCGGTCCCGGCCGCCGCCTGAACCCGTCACCGGTTAGGAAGGGGCCCTTCCTATACCGAAAACGATAGGAAGGGGCCCTTCCTTACCGGGTTTGGCCGGGTGTGGTCCGGGAACGCGGTGCCGGCGGTGGACGTCGAGCACGAGGAGGGGTCGATGGTCGGAGCGCTGGCCAACGCCCGGGGGCGACACAACCCGGCCGACGACCGTCCCCTGGTGCGTCGCGCCGCCTCGGGCGTCGGGGTGGTCTTCCTGCTGGTCGGGGTACTCGGCTTCGTGCCCGGCATCACCAGTGACTACGGCGACCTGGCCGTCGCCGGCCACCACTCCGGGGCGAAGCTGTTCGGGCTGTTCCAGGTGTCGGGGCTGCACAACGTCGTGCATCTGCTCTTCGGCGTCGCCGGCCTGGTCATGTCACGGACGGTCACGACGGCCCGGACCTTCCTGATCGGTGGTGGCGCGGTGTACCTGGTGCTCTGGCTGTACGGGCTGGTCGTCGACACCGCCAGCGAGGCCAACTTCATCCCGGTCAACGCTGCGGACAACTGGCTGCACCTGGTCCTGGGGCTGGGCATGATCGCCCTCGGCGCGGTCACCACCCGGCATCGACGGCGACGACGCTGAGCTGCTGGGACGCCCGCCACGTCCGGTTTGGCACCGGGTGACCGGGGGTAGTTCCGCAGGCGAACAGCGAGCGGAGACGAGGACCCCATGCCGAGCCGGATCACCTGCCAGGTGCACGAGGAGCCACCGGTCACGGTGGTCCGGGTGACCGGCTCGCTCGATCTGACCACCACCCGGCAGGTCCATCACGTACTGCAACGGTGCCTGACCGCGCAGCCGGATGCGCTGATCGTGGACCTCGCCGGGCTGCGGGTCACCGACCCGTTGGCGCTGTCCGTGTTCGCCGCCGCCGCCCGGCAGGCCGCCGAGTGGCCGGCGGTTCCCGTCGTGCTCTGCGACCCACCGACCGAGACCGCGCGACACCTGACGGAGACGACCGCCTGCCGGACGCTGCCGGTGCAGCACGACTGCGCGGAGGCCACCCGGCTGGCCCGCAGCAGTGCCGCGCCCCGGGTGCGGGCCCGGCTGGAGCCGGTCGCCGGGGCCTGCCGCCGCGCCCGCGAGCTGGCCGCCCAGGCGTGCGAACGGTGGAACCTGCCGGACCTGGTGGGGCCGGTCTCGCTGGTGTTGAGCGAGTTGGTGGGCAACGTGGTCCGGCACGCCGGTACCCCGATGGACGTGACGCTCACCCTCCGCCCGCCGTACCTGCACCTCGCCGTGGCCGACCGGTGCGCCACCGCGGTACGTCCGCGCGACCCGGGCTCGCATGCCGAGGGGGGACGGGGGCTGATGCTGGTCCGGGAGCTGACGCAACGCTGGGGCAGCCTGACCGCCGGGGACCGTAAGGTGGTCTGGGCGATACTGCCGGCTGGTTGACGTTTGCCCCGGTACGGTCGGCAGAGACGGTACGGTGTCGGGTCGACCGAAATTAACCGAACTGGTGGGGTTTCGTCGTTCCTTGCCCGGGTAGCCCACGCCGTCCTTTCCACCGGACGTGACGGGGTGAGTACTGATGGCCAGACGGGTGACCACGGAGCCGGCCCGGGACCGGGGCCCGGCGATCCTCGCGCCGGCCCGCTTCGGCGGCTTCCCCGGTGCGGTCCGGACGGCTGTACCGGGTAACAAGATCACCAGGTTGCTGCGGACCACGGACGCGAAGCAGATCGGCCTGCTCTACCTGTTCACGTCGTTCGTGTTCTTCCTGATCGCCGGCCTCCAGGCGATGGTGATGCGCGCCGAGCTGGCCCGGCCGGGCCTGCAGATCCTCTCCCCGGAGCAGTACAACCAGTTGTTCACCTCGCACGGCGCCCTGATGCTGCTGCTCTTCGCGACCCCGGCGGCGTTCGGCTTCGGCAACTTCCTGGTACCGATCCAGATCGGCGCGCCGGACGTGTCGTTCCCCCGGTTGAACGCGCTGGCCTACTGGCTGTTCCTGCTCGGCGGGCTGATGGTGGTCGGTGGCTTCTTCACCCCCGGCGGGTCGGCCGACTTCGGGTGGACCGCCTACACCCCGTTGAGCCGGGCCGAACACTCCCCCGGCGTCGGCGCGAACATGTGGGTGATCGGGCTGGTGATCTCCGGGCTGGGCACCATCCTCGGCGCGGTCAACCTGATCACCACGGTGCTGACCCTGCGGGCCCCCGGGATGACCATGTTCCGGATGCCGGTCTTCACCTGGAACATGCTGCTCACCAGTGTGCTGGTGCTGCTGGTGTTCCCACTATTGGCTGCGGCGCTGCTGGCCCTGGCCGCCGACCGGCTACTCGGCGCGCACGTCTACGTGGCCGCGCAGAGCGGGCCGATGCTCTGGCAGCACCTCTTCTGGTTCTTCGGCCATCCCGAGGTCTACATCATCGCGTTGCCGTTCTTCGGGATCATCACCGAGATCATCCCGGTGTTCGCCCGTAAGCCGATCTTCGGGTACAAGGGTCTGGTGCTGGCCACGGTGGCGATCACCGTGCTGTCGATGAGCGTCTGGGCGCACCACATGTTCGCCACCGGGCAGGTGCTGCTGCCGTTCTTCAGCCTCCTCAGCTTCCTCATCGCGGTACCGACCGGGGTGAAGTTCTTCAACTGGATCGGCACGCTGTGGAAGGGGCAGCTCACCTTCGAGACGCCGATGCTGTTCGCCGTCGGGTTCCTGGTCACCTTCCTGCTCGGCGGGCTGACCGGGGTGCTGCTGGCCAGCCCGCCGGTGGACTTCCACGTCACCGACACCTACTTCGTGGTGGCCCACTTCCACTACGTCCTGTTCGGCACGGTGGTCTTCGCCCTCTTCGGCGGCTTCTACTTCTGGTTCCCCAAGATGACCGGCCGGTTGCTCGACGAACGGATCGGCAAGGCGCACTTCTGGACGATGTTCCTCGGCTTCCACGGCACGTTCCTGGTGCAGCACTGGCTGGGCAACGAGGGGATGCCCCGCCGGTACGCCGACTACCTGCCCACCGACGGCTTCACCGTGCTGAACACGATCTCCACCATCTCGGCGTTCGTCCTCGGCGCCTCCACCCTGTTCTTCGTCTACAACGTGTGGAAGTCCTGGCGGTTCGGGGCGATGGTGTCGGTGGACGACCCCTGGGGCTTCGGCAACTCGCTGGAGTGGGCCACCACCTGCCCGCCGCCGTTGCGCAACTTCGACCGGATGCCCCGGATCCGCTCGGAACGACCGGCGTTCGACGCCAAGTACGGCCCGCTCGTCGCCGACCTGGGCCGGGACCTGCCGCAACGCGCCGTCAAGCCGCCGCAGCACCTGAGTGAGGAGTTCCACGCCGAGCACCGGCCGCCGGAGTCACCGAGCGCCGAGGGCGCGTACGGGGCAGGCGAGGCGGCGGCCTACCACCCGGCGCCCCGGTCCGGGGCCCGGCCGGTGGAGGTGCCGGACCCGGACCAGATCCGCCGACCGGCCTTCGAACACACCGACGAGCCGGAGGAGGATCCGCTGGGTGGGCAGCGCGCCCCGCAGGAGAACGAGCGGTGGCGGCACCCGCGCAGCTCCGGTGACCGGCCCGAGCACGGGACCGGTGACGACGGGACCGGTGACGACGGACGACAGCGGTGAACCCGGAGGAACCCCGGTCGGGAGGAGACCTGCCGACCGGGGCGGGTACGACGGACCCACCCCGCCCGGTGGTCCGTCCCTCCCCGGGGCGTTACCGCCGCATGCCGCAGGTCGTCGCGCGGACCGGACGCCCGACGGCCGGTCAGTCCGGGCGGGCCGGCAGCCCGGCGGCGGCGAGCGAGCGGCGGACCGCGGGTTTCGCCCGGGACAGCCGCAGCGGCACCCCGGTACGGGCGGCGGCGTCCCGCCCTGCCAGCAACGCCGCGATGCCACCGGCGTCGACCCCGCCCACGTCGGTCAGGTCGACCACCACCTCGCGGGGCTGGCCGGTGACCGCCGCCATCATCGCCCGGCGGAGCTGGTCGGCACCGTCCCGGTCCACTTCACCACCGACCTGGACGACCACCCGGTCACCGTTCTGCCGGACCGAGACCCGGGTCTTCTGGTCCGCTTCCGCCGTACCGGCCTGCCAGGGTGCCGGGGTGTCGGCGAGCATCGCCTGGCGCAGCCAGGTCAGGGCCCGGGACAGCAGCCGGGAGACGTGCATCTGGGAGATACCGAACCGCGCGGCTATCTCGGCCTGCGTCTGGTTGCCGTAGAACCGCATCGCCAGGATCCGCCGCTCCCGCCAGGGCAACCGGTGCAGCAGCCCGCTGACCGTGACCCGGTCGTCCACCGATTCGAGGTCGTTGTCCGACTCGCCCACCAGGTCACCGAACTCGGCGGAACTCTCCCCGCCCACCGGGGCGTTGAGGGAGGCCGGGCTGTAGCCGGCGGCGGACTCCAGCGCGGCCAGGATCTCCTCCTCCGGGGTCTCCAGGCGCTGGGCCAGTTCGGCGACCGTGGGGGCCCGGGACAGTTCGCTGGTCAGCGTCGCGGTGGCCTGTCCGACCTCCAGGATCAGGTCACGCAGCCGGCGGGGCACGTGCACGCCCCAGGTCCGGTCCCGGAAGTGCCGTTTGATCTCCCCGACGATAGTGATCGCCGCGTACGCGGTGAACGAACCCCGCTCGGGGTCGTAACGGTCGACGGCGTTGACCAGTCCGAGCCGGGCGACCTGCTCCAGGTCCTCCAGCGGTTCGCCCCGTCCCCGGTACCGGCGGGCCAGCCGGCCGGCGAAGGGCAACGCGAACCGCACCAGGTCGTCGCGGGCCTCCTGGCGCCGCTCCGGGGGTAGACCCTCGATCCGGGCCGCGTACGCCAGTGCTGCGGCGTCCAGGTCCTCCAGGCCCCGGTCGTTGGTCGGCGGTGGGGCCACCGGTGCCGTGGCGGCACCCGGCGCGGCCGGACCGCCGGTACCGGAACCGGGGTCGCCGGCTCCTGGGCCGGCGCCCACGTCGGTCACGGGCACGTCCGCGACCGCCGGGGTGTCGGTCACCGCCGGGGTGTCCGTCACGGCCTCGGCGTCGTCCACCGCCGGGGTGTCCGTCACGGCCCCGGCGTCGTCCACCGTCGGAGTGTCCGCGCCGGCCGTGCCGATGACGGCCGTGTCGTCCCTGGTGGTCTGTCCGAACATCCACGCCTCCCTTGGGAAGGTCCACCGCCCGGAGTGACGAACCGGTTTTGTGGCACGGTGCTACCGCGCGCCGGGTCGGAAGCGATTAGGTGACCGGAGATGCTGACCGGGCCACCCGGGCTTGATTACCCAGGGTGATTTCACCATCACGACCCGCAGCGTTCCCGCTCTGTAGGTACTCAACCACGGAGAGGGACGTTCGCGAGGATGTTTCGATGGCCGCCACTCGACGGCGACGCCCCGGACCGGTCACCGGGCGCCCGACCGGCCCGCTCCGACCGGTCACCGAGGCCCTCAGCAGACCAGCAGGCTCCTGCGGGTGCCGCTGTCACGAAGGGCGGCGAGTGCGTCGGTCACCCGCATCGGCGGCGGGACAGGCAGGTCACAGGGCTGGGCGCGAAGCACCTCGGTGGCCCGCCGGGTGGGTACCGCGTTCACCGGGAACCCCCGTGCGCAGGTCCGGTCCAGCGCCCGGCGACGCCGGCCGAACGAGGCGACCGCGAGCCACTGGGGCAACCCGGCCAGCGCCGGCGACTGCATCCCCGGCGGCTCGGGCAGGACGTCCACCGAACTGAACGGATCACTGCCGGCCAGCCACCACTCCGCCCCGGCGACACTGCGCCTGGTCGCGTTCTCACACCAGTACGGCACCAGTCCCGCCCGGACCACCTGCCACGGGTCGAGCAGCCGCCCGCACTCGACCACACACCGGTCGCCGGTCTTGCCCGCCCGGCGCAGCCAGCGCCGGTACAGGTCCGCCGTCGCGGCGCTGAGCGCGTCGGGGTCACCGAAGAGCACCCGGTGCAGCGGTCGGCCGCCCCGGTGCGCCCAGTCCCGTAGGCTCAACTCGAAACCCGGCTCCACCGCGTGTTCGGCGTACCCGGGGGCACACGAGACCGCCGGGGTCTCCCACCGGTCGGTCTCCGCGCCCGCCGACCGCAGCACCTGCCGCAGGGTACGGCTGTCCGGGTGGAAGTCCACCGGGTCGAGGCCGCTGCCGGGGCTGCCGGCCTGGAAGCTGTGCCCGGCGGCGGAGTCCAGCACCGGCCAGGTCCGCGCGTCCCGCAGCAGGAGCAGGGGCGCGCCGGGTGCGAGCCGCTCCGTCAGGAAGCGGGCGTACGCCTCGGGCAGCCGCTGCCAGCGGACGCCGAAGGAGACCGTGGTCCCGGCCAGCACACCCCGGCTGGCCGGACAGTGCACCTGCCGCACGTGCACGTCCGGGTTGGTCGACCGCAGGCGCGCGGCCAGCGGCGCACCGTGCGCCAGGGCCGCCACCGGGTCGTGCACCGCACCGTGCGGCCAGTGCGCGGTCACCTCGAAGGCGGCCGGTAACCAGGGCACCCCGAGCGCGACCGCGAGATGCGCCGCCGCCCCGTGCGGCGAGCCGAGCACGACCCCGGGGTAGCTCCGCTCCGGGTACTGCCCGACCAGCCACTGCGCCACCACGTCGGCGTCGACCCGGTCGACCTGTTCGGGACGCAGGGCGACCCGCGCGGCGGCCCGGGCCACGGCGGCCCGCCGTACCGCCTCGGGGGCACCACGTAGCCGGGTGAGCGCCCACGGGTGGCCGAGGTCGGCGCAGTCCGCGCCCGCCAGTGCCCGGGCGGTCACCGCGACCAGTACCCGCGCGGTGCTGTCCGCCGCGACGATCCGCTCCCCGGCGAGGCCGGTGCCGGTCACCGCCCCGCCCCGCGTGCTCCGCAC
>NZ_WVUH01000292.1 GCF_017614955.1 Micromonospora echinofusca | reverse complement strand
GCCCTACCCCCCGCCGCACCCGGACCCAACGCCGGGCCGGCTCCAGCAGTCCCGACCCGGCGTTGGGTCCGGGTGCGGCGGGGGGTAGGGCTCGTGCGGTGGGTACCGCTCGGCGAGCTGGGAACACAGTCATCGTGACCTCCGGCAAAAGGTCCCTTGAAGTTATGTCATCACTACCCTACGTGGCCAGTCCCGGCAAGTTGCAAGTTGAAGCGCCGGAGTGAGTAGGGATGAATGCCGTATTCAACCAAAGCCTCTTTTGCCAGATGGTGCCAACCCCCTGGCCTACGCTGCTGACGTGGCCCATTACGTCGACAGCGAAGTCGGCCGGCTCGGCACCGTCCTGCTGCACCGGCCCGGTCCCGAGCTGGCCCGACTGACCCCGAGGAACAACGACTCGCTGCTCTTCGACGCCATCCCCTGGGTCGGTCGGGCCCAGGAGGAACACGACGCCTTCGCCCGCGCTCTGCGCGAGCACGGCGTCGAGGTGCTCTACCTGGGCACCCTGCTGGCCGAGACACTCGCCGTCGCCGACGCCCGGGCCGAGCTGACCGAGCACGTGCTCGACGACCCCCGGCTCGGCGACACCCTGCGCCGGCGGGTCGCCGACCACCTGACCTACCTCGACCCGGGAGCCCTGGCCGACGTACTGATCGCCGGCCTCGCCCACGAGGAACTGCACACCAGCTGGGACCGCCCCGGTGGGCTGGTCTACACCCTGATGGACCGGCACGACTTCGTCATCGACCCGCTGCCCAACCTGCTGTTCACCCGGGACTCGTCGTTCTGGGTCGGCGACCGGGCCGGGGTCACCAGCCTCGCCATGCCCGCCCGGCGGCGGGAGACCACCCTCACCGGTGCCATCTACCGGCACCACCCGCGCTTCTCCGGCACCGAACTGGTCTACCGGCCGGAACTGGAGCATCTGGAGGGCGGTGACGTGCTGCTGCTCGCGCCCGGGGTGGTGGCGGTCGGGGTCGGTGAACGCACCACACCGGCCGGGGCGGAACGCCTGGCCCGCCGGGTCTTCGCCGCCGGACTGGCGCACACCATCCTGGTCGTACCGATCGCCCAGGAACGCGCCACGATGCACCTGGACACGGTCTGCACCATGGTGGACGTCGACGCCGTGCTCATGTACCCCAACGTCGCCGGCAGTCTCTCGGCGTACACCGTGATCGCCGGATCCGACGGCGAGCCGCAGGTGGACGGGCCCGCCCCGTTCCTGCGCGCGGCGGCCGACGCGATGGACCTCGACGTGCTCCGGGTCATCGACACCGGGCTCGACCCGGTGACCGCCGAACGGGAGCAGTGGGACGACGGCAACAACACCCTGGCCATCGCGCCCCGGCTCTGCGTGGGCTACGAACGCAACGTGGAGACCAACGCCCAACTGGCCCGTGCCGGCATCGAGGTGATCGAGATCGCCGGCTCGGAACTCGGCTCCGGCCGGGGCGGACCCCGCTGCATGTCCTGCCCACTGGTGCGGGAGCCGCTCCGGCCGGCGCCGGTGGGCACCGACTGAGCGGTACCGCCGGCGGCCCGGCCGCCCGCCCAGCCGGACAGTGGTCCGCCGGGCAGCCGGCCGGGGTCAGCGCAGGGTGAGCTGCCGACCGAGCAGTCCGTGCCGGGCCCGCCGGCCCGCCGCGTCCAGGACGGCCGGATCGGCCAGCGCCTCGGCGTACCGCTTGGCGAACCCGGCCACCGGCCCCTCCCACTCCTCGGCAGGGGTCTGCTCGGGCAGGTCCCAGACCGGGATGAGCCGGCCGTGTGCCCGGAACATGCCGGCGAACTTCGTCCCCTCGCCCAGGGTCAACGTGCCGGTGACGCTCAGCCGGGCCAGCGCGTCGAGGGCGGCGTCCTCGTCGTCCGGCAGCACCCAGCGCACGTGTGCCTTCTCCGGCACCTGGCACCAGTACGCCGCCCGGGCCGCCGTCATCCGTACGGTCGGGTAGATCGCCGCGTTGGCGCGCTCCAGGGACGCCTGGACGGACGGGTCGTCGGTCGCGCCCGGGTCCAGCCAGAACTCGAACCCGTCGTGCATGGTGATCTCCAGCGGCCCGTCGACCAGCACGTCGGTCAGGCGGGGGCCGGGACCGGGCAGCGGCGGCACCGCGACCTGCCGGCCGGGCTCGGTGCGCAGCGCGCAGAGCAGCGCCTCGGCGAGGTCCCGGGAGACGTCACCGGACTGGACGTGCCGTTGCAGGCCGATCAGCACCCGGCCGTCCGGCTTGGTCATCGCCGGAGCCGCCATCGGCAGCACGGTGGCCAGGGTGACCGGCCGGTCGCCGTACTCCTCGACCAGCTCCGGCTTCAGGCGCAGCGGCGCCGAGGCGGCCGGCACCAGCTCGCGCAGGGCGATCCACTCCGGCTCGTCGGCCAGCCCCTCGAACGGTCGCGGATTGAAGATGTCCCGCACCTTCTCGCGCCGGGGCGCGCTGTCGGTGGCGGACCGGGTGTTCTTTCGACGCTTGCTCACGGCGAGACAGCCTAAGCGTCCACGGGCCCGGTCAGGGTGCCGGCACCGGATCCGGCCGCCGACAGGCCGGCCGCGACCACGTCCGGACCCACCCCGCCCGGCGTGGCGGCCGAGAACTCCGCCCAGACGCTCTGCCCCAGACCGTCCCGCTCGACCCCCCAGCGGTCCGCGAGCGCGGCGACGATGTGCAGCCCGCGACCGTCGGCGGCGGTCGGGCCGGCCGCCCGGATCCGGGGGGTCGCCACGGCACCCCCGTCGGTGACCCGGATCTGCACCGACGCCGCCCCGGCAGCGGCGGGACCGACCCGCCACGCCACCCGGACCACTGCGCCGGGTAGCGGCTCGGCGTGCCGGACGGCATTGCCGACCAGTTCGGCGAGGACGGCGACCAGGTCGGCCAGCAGGTCCGGTGGCACCACTCCGGTCAGCTCGTCGGCGAGCCGGTGCCGGGCCAGCCGGGCACCCCGCGGGTGGTGGGGCACCACCACACACCACGAACGCTCATCCGACGTCGCCACCACCGTCGTCCCTCCCCACGGGCTCACCCGCGTGGTAGTCGCACCTCTGCGACGGTACCGCCACCCGGACGTGGGCGGAGGGATACCCAGCCATTCTGTCGTTCCACGATCCGCCGGACGAGGTAGAGCCCCAGACCGGCGCCCGGGTATCGGCGCCGGTCACCCGACTCCCCCTGCCAGAACCGCTCGAACGCCCGCTCGACGTGTTCGGGGCGGACCCCGATGCCCCGGTCGCTGACCCGGAACGCCACCGTCCGTTCGTCGGCCTCGGCGCTGATCCCGATGGTGGACCCGGCCGGGGAGTACTTGCCGGCGTTGGTGACCAGCTCGGTGAGGGTGGTGGCCAGGCTGTGCCGGTCACCGAGGGCCCGGGGCAGGTCCGCCGGCAGGTCGAGGGTCAACCGGTGCCGGAGGTCCGCAGGAAGGTCGTCCACTGCGGCCCGCAGGGCGGCAGTGAGGTCGAACAGGGCCGGTGCGTTCCCGATCGGGCCGCTCTCCGCCGTCGAGGAGAGCAGCCGGTCGACCAGTCGGGCCAGTTCGTCGGCGCGTTGCCCGATCACCCGGGCCGCCTTGCGCCGGTCGGCTTCGTCCAGCGAGTCCCAGTGGTTGGTCAGGGTGTCGGCGTATCCCTTGATCACGGTGACCGGGGTGCGCAGCTCGTGGCTGGTCACCGCGACGAAGAGATCCTGGTCGTGGTCGCGCTGCTGCTGCCCGGTGATGTCCCGGAAGGTGACCACCCGGTGCACACCGGGGGCGGGCAGTTCGCCGGAGGTGATCCGGATCCACCGCCCGTCGGGCAGCCGGTGGTCCAGCACCTGCCCGGACGGGGGCATCGGGAACGGCAGCGGCCGGCTCAGCGCCTGGGCCGCCGGCCGACCGGTGATCCTGGCCGCCGCCGGGTTCCAGAGCCGGACCTGACCGTCGCGGTCGATGATCGCGAGCCCGTCCGCGAGGGCCGCGACGACCGGCCCGTCCCCGTGTACCGGAAGCCCGCTCTGGTCGCCGTACATGTGCGCGATGCAGGACGCCAGGTACGCCACCACGGTCAACTGCTCCGGACAGCCCGGATCCTCGCTGCCCGGGTGCAGGGCGTGCAGGCTGCCCACCACCACCCCGCCGATTTCGGCCCGGGCCACGATCATCCGGCCGAGACCCCGGCCGTCGAGTTCGGCGGCCAGTTCGCCGTTGAGCGCGCCGACCCGTACCGACTGGACCCGGGGACCGGTGAAGAGACAGTCGGCGGTCGGGTCGTCCAGCGGCACCGGACGGCCCAGCGCCCAACCGGTGGCGCCGGTCGCCGCGATGATCCGCCCGCCGGCCGGGCCGTACTCGACGAAGGCCGTGCCGGCGGCACCGATCGACCGCTGGGTGAGGTGGAGCAGCTGGGTGAGGACCGGGAGGCCGGCGTCACCGGAATTGATCATTTCGATGACGACGGTGTGCCCGGCGAGGAGAGCGGCATAGTCGGGGCGCTCCGGCATGCTCCGAGTCTGCCCGTTCGGCGCGGTCGGGGACACCCCGGCACCGGCCGGGTACGTCCCGACGTGACCCGGCACCCCTACCGACCCAGCCGTTGCAGGACCAGCGCGGGCCGGTCGGTGATGACCCCGTCCACGCCGGATTCGAGCACCAGGTCCAGGTCGGCCGGCTCGTTCACCGTCCACACGTAGATCCGGTGGCCCGCCGCCCGCAACGCGGGTACGAGCTGCGGCCGGGCCCGGACCAGGTTGATCCCGGGGCCGGCGATCCGTACCCCGAAGGGCAGCCGCCCCAGCCGCAGCCAGCGGGGCAGCACCTCCAGCAGCAGTACCGTGGGCAGGGCCGGGGCGAGTTCCTGGACCCGGCGTACCGCCAGCGGGGAGAACGACATCACGGTCACCTGGACCGGATCGCCCGGCCCGGGGGCGTCCAGCCCGTACCGGCGCAGCATCTCGACCAGTCGCCGTTCCACCGTCGAGCCGTACCGGCTGGGATGCTTGGTCTCGATCAGCAGCCGGACCGGCCGGCCGGCGGCGGTGACCGCGTCGAGCAGCCGTTCCAGGGTGAGCAGCCGGGTGTGCGCGCCGTCCGGCGGCGTGTCCGGGTCGTCGCCGGGCGGGCAGCCCGGGTGCCAGGAGCCGAAGTCCAGCTCCTCCAGCTCGGCCAGGGTACGGGCGCTGACCCGGCCCCGGCCGTTGCTGGTCCGGTCCAGCCGGCGGTCGTGTACGCAGACCAGGTGGCCGTCCCGGGTCAGGCGGACGTCGCACTCCAGCCCGTCGGCACCCTCGTCGAGGGCGCGCAGATAGGCGGCGAGGGTGTGTTCGGGCAGGTCCGCGGAGGAGCCACGGTGGGCGAACACGAGGGGGGCGGGCACCACGACCGACCCGGGGCCTAGAGCACGTGGGCGGGGCGGCCGTCGTCGGTGACCACCGGCCGGCCGGCTGTGGCCCAGGCGTGCATCCCACCCTCGACGTTGCGGACGTTCTCCCAGCCGTGGTGCATCAGGTACGCCACCACCTGACCGGACCGGCCGCCGGAGCGGCAGATCACGGCGACGTCGGCGTCCGTCGGGATCTCGGCGAGCCGGGCCGGTACCTCCATCATCGGCAGGTGGTGGGCGCCGGGCGCGTGCCCGGCCGTCCACTCGTCCGGCTCGCGTACGTCGAGCAGGTAGGCGTCGTCGCCGACGGCGGACGCGGAAACGGAGGGCACCTTTGGTCCGAACACGGTCACCAAGCCTAGATGCCCGGCCCGGTCACAGCGGATTCACCCACCGCTGGTTGCTCCGGACCCACGGCTCGACCCGGTTCTCCCGGACCGCCTCGAACAGCCCGCCTCCGCCCTGGTCGAGCAGGACGTAGGAAACCTCGTCGATGGTCTGCGGGTGGGAGGGGACCTGCACCCCGAGCAGGGCGTCGGAGCGCAGGTCGCGCAGCGTGAAGACCAGGTCGTCCAGGGGTACCCCGTTGGTGTCCACGGTCAGCGAGGAGCCGACCGCGCGGAGCACCTGGTCGAACCGGGCCGGGTTGCCGCGCAGGTCGGTCGCGGCGGCGCGGTCCAGCATCGCCCGGAGCAGTTGCTGCTGGTGGCGCTGCCGGTCGTAGTCGCCGTTCGGCAGGTCGTACCGCTGCCGGACCAGGTCCAGGGCCTGTGCTCCGGTGAGCTGCTGGCAGCCGGCGGGGAAGACGTGCCCGGTGTGGATCGAGCGCACCTCGGTCTCCGGGCAGAGGCGTACCCCGCCGAGGATGTCGACCACCCGCTGGATCCCGGCGAAGTCGATCAGGGCGGCACCGTCGAACCGGAGACCGGTGAGCCGGGACAGGGTGGTGGAGAGCAGCCGCGCGCCGCCCTCACCGCCGCCGCCGTGCTGGTACGCCGCATTGATCTTGTCGTTGCCGCCCGGGTGACCCGGGGCGGCGGGGATGGCGACCAGCAGGTCCCGGGGGACCGAGATGAGATACGCCCGGCCCAGTCCGGCCGGCAGGTGCACGATCAGGATGGTGTCCGCCCGGGTCTCCGGGCTGTTGCTGTCCGGTCGCCGGTCGGAGCCGATGAGCAGGTAGTTCAGCGGACCGGAGAGGTCGGTACGCTCCTGCCGGGCGGTCGGGTCGAGCAGGAGTTCCCGGGCGACCGTGCGGTCGTACCGGTCGGTGAGCAGCCGCAGGCCGACCACGCCGAGGCCGGCGAGCAGGACCAGCGCGACGCCGAGGGTGAGCAGGCCACGCGCCCAGCGCGGGGTCCGTCGTCGGCCCGCACCCGATCCGGTACGCGTCGACGTCGCTCGTCGGAACCTGGCCGTGACATCCCCCCGGAGCCTGGTACGTGAGACCTGCTCACGTCAGGCTACGGTCCGGTCCGCCCGGTTGATGGTGTTTCCGGAACATCCGGCAGCCACCGGTGCCGGGCGCCGCTACTTGCGGTCGGAGAGCACCTCGGGGTTGGCGTAGACGAACTCGGCGAGCCGGTCCTCCTTGACCGCGCGGAACATCTCCAGGCTCTGTTCGTTCAGCACCTCCCGGCCCGAGCCGCCGGTGGCGAAGGTGCCGCCGTTGGTCCGGAGCAGGGTCAGCTCGTTGCCGGTGACGCCACGCATGGTGAAGACGAAGTCGGCGACGTCCACGCCCCCGGTGTCCAGCACCAGCGCCTCACCCGCGGCCTTGATCAGACGGTTGAGCTTGACCACGTTGACGCCACCCTCGGTGGCCTTCTTGGCCATCGCCTTGATCAGCTGCTGCTGGTTCTGCTGCCGGTCGTAGTCGCCGTTCTTCAGCTCCTTGCGCTGCCGGGAGTAGTCGAGGGCCTCCCAGCCCTTCATCTCCCGACAGCCCTTCTTGTGCACGACCGGCGTCATCTTCCTGCCGGTCTTCTTGGCGTCCGCGTTCCACATCGGCTTGCCGTCGACCATCGACATGTGGATCGACTTCGTCTCCTGCGCCACGCAGATCCGTACGCTGCCCAGCGCGTCGATGATCTTCTTGAAGCCGCCGAAGTTGATGATCGCCGCGCCGTCGAAGCTGACCCCGGTCATCTTCTTGATGGTCTGCGCCATGAGCTGGGCGCCGCCCTCCCAGCCGCCGCCGTTGCGGGCACCTGCCTGGAAGGCCGCGTTGATCTTGTCGACGCCCCCGTGGTAGCCGGTCTTCTTGAAGGCGGGGATGTGCGCCTCGGTGTCCCGGGGGATGGAGATCAGGTACGCCTGGTCGTGGGTGGCCGGGATGTGCAGGATGATGATGGTGTCCGCCCGCACGTCGTCGGCGGAGAGCCGGGCCCGGGCGTCCACGCCGAGCAGCAGCAGGTCGATGGGGCCGTTGAGGTCCTTGCCACCCTCGGCGTCGGACTTGCCGGCGTCACCGAGCAGGTTGGTCTGCTCGATGTCCCCGGTGGCCTGACTGATCAGGGCCTTGCTGCCGACGATGGCCACCCCGCTGGTCATCATCAGCACCGCGCCCACGATCACCATGATTCGGGCCCAGAGGGGGTCCTTGCGTCGGGGCCGCTTGGCTCTGCCGTCAGCTCCGGACCGGCCCCCGGTGCCACTCGGGCGTACCGCTGCCCGCGCAGGGGCGCCGGGATCCAGCGACGGGGGACGACGGCGGGTGTCAACCGGCATGCCTGCTCCAGCTCGCACAGTCAGGGGGCTTGCCCACTGTACGGATCGGAACCGGTCCTGGCGAGTTCATGTGTGCGCCATTATCCGGACAGTTTCGCTCATCCGCGCCGATCGTTGCCGGTCTGCGGCCGGTACGGTCGACGAGAATTCTGACCGATCGGCCGGCGACACTGCGCCCGACCGGATGAATCAGCTTCGGTACGTCACCGGCCCCCAGCGGGTATTGCCCGCCAAGGACCGGTGACGGTTCGGTTCGGTCCCTGCGGCTGCTACTGGCCGGCCGGCGGGTTGGCACGTACCCAGTCGGCCATCTTGTCCGCCGCGATCGCCTGGTACATCGCCAGCGCCTTCTCCCGGTTGGAGACCACCACCGACTCTCCGTTGATCATGTCGCTGCCGTTGTGCGGGCTGGTCACGAAGATCAGGTTCTCGCCCCGCAGATGCCGGAACTGGAGCGCCATGTCGACCAGCGAGAAACCCTGGTCCACGGTTACCGCGTCGGTGGTCGCCTTGAGGAAGGCGTTCAGCTTCGCGGGATTGCTGAGCGTGCCACCACTGGCCGCCTTGTCCATCAGGGCGCGGAGGAACTCCTGCTGGTGTCGCATCCGGGCGAAGTCCCCGTCCGGGAACTGCTTTCGTTGCCGGATCCAGTCCAACGCCTCCGCACCGTTCATGTGGTTCACGCCCTTGGTGAACTTGCGGCGTGGCGGGTGGATCGAGGTGATCGTCCGCTCGACGGTGAGGTCGACACCGCCGAGAGCGTCGGTGACCTCTTTGAAACCGGCGAAGTCGATCGCCATCACGTGGTCCAGGCGCACGTCGGTGAAGCACTCGACGGTACGGACGGCGAGCGGCAGCCCGCCGAAGGCGAACGCCGCGTTGATCTTCGCCCGTTGCCCGGAACCGCACTCGGCCTGGGGCCCCTCCGGAATGGGCACGTAGAGGTCCCGGGGGATGGAGACCAGGTACGCCGACTTATGGTCGGACGGGATGTGCATCACGATGATCGTGTCGGCCCGCCACTGGCTCTCCTTGTCCAGCGGCGCGTCCGGGTCACGCGAGTCGGTGCCCACCAGCAGGATGTTGATCGCGCCCTCGACCTGCTTCGCCGGCCGACCGCCGGTGATCTGCGAGAACGGGTCCGTCCGGGCCAGGTCGTCGTTGAGGCCCCGGGCGTAGAACCAGGCACCGAGGCCGCCCAGCAGGGCGAGGACCAGGACGGCGACCCCCGCCACCAGCCCGATCCGGCCCCAACGCGGGCGGGGGCCGCCCCGGCCGGCCGGGCCGTGGGGCCCACCCGGCCCGTGCGGCCCGCCGGGACCACCCGGACCGAGGGGGGCAC